>NZ_JALJRR010000025.1:0-96270 GCF_024519615.1 Pseudomonas sp. Pse79 | reverse complement strand
AGATGATGGCGATGGGCAATACCACGCTGTTTTTGGATGTGTTTCCGTTGCATGCCTTTTACAAGGAGCGGGGGTTGGCGTTGTTGGAGAGATGTTTGCCGTTGCGCAAAAAAATTTATGGGTCAGGTCAACAATCAGTTATATGGCCTGTCGAACCGGAGATACTCGAGTTCGGTGATGATCACCAAGAAATCCTGCTCGCTTTCGAAGCCATAGACGCTGGCAATATCGCCAAAGGTGTTGAATATCTCGCAGCCCACGAGCAGCAGAATATCCTTCAACCGACCCTCTATAACGATACGAAACTGGTTGCCCTGCTGAGAAGTAACCACTTTTCCTATATTACCGACATACCGTCCGGAGCAGCCCAGGCAATCGAACTGACGCTTACCAGCCAATGCCATCCTGTCAATGACGGTCGCACAATTGCCTTTAGTAACAACCCATTCGCCAACCTATCCGATATCAATCAGCGTATGGCGTTTGTCCTCAAGGCCGCCGCGCAGTTTGACGACCTGCTAAATAGCACCGAAAGAAATCGCATAGAACAGGCGATTGAAGACGTCGCCGAAGGTCGGGGTATTCGATGAGCGGGCTCTCAAAAATGAGCTGGCGGCGTGCTGCTCTTGTACTGTTCGCCACTGTCCTGCTAACGGGAATAGCACGATTTTTCATCAGCGAACCAGAAATTGCACTGATGCTTGGCGAACCCTGGGAAGACATGCGTCAACGCTCCAGCGCATCCATCGACCCCGCCATTCCCGGGCATTATTGGTTCAGGCTCCCAAAATCTGAGGCTCGCCTTCGCTTTATCGATCCTGAATATGGATTCGTGACCCCCCAGGCTCGCTTCTTCACAGTGAGCTTCGAGAGTAATGGAAGGGTCAGCAGTGTCCGCATTTCCCCTCAGGTCGAACCGCTTTTGCTCGATGACACGCTTGAAGTCGTACTGGATTTACAAGAGCAATTGAGCAGGGGCGGTTGGCTACCCATCCGGATCAAGGACAATCCACCATTCGCAGACACGCCGCAATGGCGTGCCCAATTGCGGGACGTGAACAAGGGGGGAACGTCGTACTGGCACGCTGGAACAAAGTACCAAGTCAGAATGGCGGTTCATCGTTTCAGGGACGACCGGCATCCGAACGAAGAGCGTTACCTGATCAAACTGCAACTGGCCACGCCATGGACACAGCCATGAAGCGGCATTTTGACCGCGCGCCTTCAGTTCGCTGGCCGCAGCAGCTGCATCTGCTGGCGATAGTCATCCGTCACCTGCCGCGCCTGGCTGCTGCTGGTGATCACCTTCGGCGTAATCAGCACAATCAGCTCAGTGCGGTCCTTGGATTTGCTGGTGTTGCCGAACAACCAGCGCAGGCCGGGGATTTTCCCCAGGTACGGCACGGCACTGACGCTCTCGCTGTTGTCCTGTTTGATCAACCCGCCGAGCAATACGGTCTGCCCGCTCTGCACGGCGACTTGCGTCGAGACTGAACGCGTGGAAATACGCGGATTCACCGGCGTGTCGCTGCTGCCGGTCTGGTTCTCGGCATCGCTGACCTGCTGCTGGATATCCATGTACACCAGGCCGCCCGGATTGATGCGCGGCACCACGTCCAGAATCACCCCGGTCTGCACGTATTCGACGCTGCTCAGGGTGGTGTCGGCATTGCCGGTGTTCACCGTGGTCTGGCTGATAGGAATGTTGTCGCCCACCTGGATCTGCGCCGGCTGGTTGTTCATCACCACCAGCGACGGCGCCGACAGCACCTGGGTGCGGCCGTTGGTTTCCAGGGCATGCAAGGCCACTTGCAGGTTGGAACTGACGAAGGAATAGAACAACGAATCCGACGCCCCCAACCCTGCCCCGCCACCGCCCAACGCGCCCTGGCTGCCGGAGGCGTTGGCGACTGTGGTGCTGGTGGAATTGCCGGCCAGGCGACCGAGGTACCATTGCACGCCAAGGTCCAGTTCACCGGTGAGTTTGACTTCGAGGATGCGCGTCTCGATCTGCACTTGCAGCGGCGGATTGTCGAGGCGTTTGATCGCGGTTTCGATCTCTTTCCATTGCGCCGGGCGGGTACGCACCAGCAGTTGGTTACTGCTTTTTTGCGCGGTGATGCGGGTGCCGGCTTCGAGGCTTTTATCCGGTGCCGGTTCGGACGCTTCGCCGACGGGCTCGGGCTCGGGTTCGTCGGCAGGCGGCGGCGGGTTCTGCAGGCCACCGGTATTGTTGTTGAGCGATGACAACGTGGTGGTGCGCAACCCCGGCGCGACCTTGGCCGGCGTATCGTCCTTGATCGCGCCGTTGCCGTAGATCTGCCGCAGGTACTTGGCCAGGTCCGAGGCCTTCATGTTGCGCACGTCGTACACATACATCTGCGGCTCGTTGCCGCCGCCTTCGTCGATGGTGCGAATCCAGTCGCCCACCTCGCTGAGGTACTGCGGCTGGGAAGAAATCGCCACCACCGAGTTGGTCCGCTCGATCGGCAGAAAGCGCAGCATGCCCGCCAGCGGCATGCCGCTGTCCGGGCCGAACATGGCTTGCAGCTCGGGCATCAGCTCGGCAACCGACGCGCGTTGCAAGCCAAATACGCCCACCGACATGCCCTTGAGCCAGTCCACATCGAAGGTGTCGATGGTGGCCTGGTAGTTGGCCAGTTCTTCCGGGGTGCCGGCCAGACTCAGCACATTGCGCGCCGGGTCCACCAGCAGAAAAGCGTTTTCGCGGGCGAACGGCTTGAGCAGTTTCTGCATCTCGGTGGCGGAGATATAGCGCAACGGAAACAGCCGCGCCGACAGGCCGTTGGACGGTGGCGCCAGGTTCATCTGCGGCACCAGCTTGCCCGCCACCGCCTGGTTGGCCGGCAGGATCACGTAGCGGTTGCCCTGTTTGATCATGGCGTTGTCGGTCCAGGACAGCAGGGTTTCCAGGATCGACAGCGCCTGCTGTTTGTCCACCGGCTTGGAGGTGGAAAAGCTGACATTGCCTTTCACGCCTTGGGCGATGCTGTAGTTCTCGTGCAAGAGGTCGCCCATC
The DNA here is from genome assembly GCF_024519615.1 of Pseudomonas sp. Pse79. Classification (NCBI taxonomy): domain Bacteria; kingdom Pseudomonadati; phylum Pseudomonadota; class Gammaproteobacteria; order Pseudomonadales; family Pseudomonadaceae; genus Pseudomonas; species Pseudomonas sp. Pse79. The sequence goes on along the minus strand of NZ_JALJRR010000025.1, from coordinate 93,230 downwards.
ACGCTGTTGATCACCGCTTCGATCGGCTGGTCGGCGAAGTTGAACACGATATCGCCGCCCTGCTCTTTCGCCGGCAGGCTGGCGCTGGGTGGGCGCACGAATTGCTGGCTGCCCCGCCTCATCTGGCGTTGGGGCGCTACCTTCGCCGCGGGCTGCGGGCTTTGCGCGGCGGGCACCTCACTCGGCGGGCGTTGCGCGCCGGTGCCTTGCATGGCTTCGTGGAGTAACGCGTCGTCCGCGTCGAGGCGGTCGGGCAGTGAGCCACAGCCGCCCAGGGAGACGGCGGTAGTCAGGCAAAACAACGAGGTGCGCAGATCGATCAAGGGAAGGGCTCGCGAGGCAGAGAAATCGGTGGCCGGGTCGACGGCGGCGGCAAACGCTTGGCGTACAGGTTCAAGGTTTGCGTGCGGCCGTCCAGGGTGAAACGGGCGGATTGCGGCGTGAGGTGGTCCAGGCGCCAGCCGTTGGGCAGCACCTGGCCCAGGCGTACCGTCAGCGGGCGGCCGTCGGCCTGCTTGAGCATCGCCATTTGCAGATTGCCGGTGATCAGGATGCCGCTCAGGGTCAGGTTGGCCAGGCTGCTGGCCTGGGTGTTGCCGACGGCGCGATCGGGGCTGCGATCCGCGCTGAACAACGGGGTTTGCCAGGTGCCGGCGAGGCTGTCCAACGTCACGCTGGGGGCGACTTGCACCCGCGCAGAGGAATGCCCGCGCACCGCCGGTTCGGGCAGCCACTGCGGCTCGTCGCCGATGCTGCTCAGGATGAACGCCATCAACAGGCCCAATGCCCCGACCAGGCCGAGCAAGCCCCATTCCAAGGGGCGCAAGACACCGATCATCGGGCCACCTGCGGTTGCAGGTAACCGCGCACCAGCACCTGCACCACCAACTGCCCCGCCCCGCCGCTGGCCGGCGCCTGTTTGCCACGGCGGATGCGCAGCTCATCGACGAACAGAAACGGCGGCTGGTATTCCAGCTCATGCAGGATCGCGGTCAGCGGTTCGATGGCGCAATCGAGGGTCAGGCTGACCTGCACCTGTCGATACGGTTCGCCGTCGTCCTGCTCCGGGGTGATGGGTTTGCGCTGGGTCAGGCTGCAGCCGCCGCCGAGGTTGGCGTGGCGGCTGATCAGATCGGCGAGGCGTTGCATCAGGTCGGCGGCGACCCCATCCGGGTCATCCCCCGGCAGCAGGCTGGTTTGGCTGGCCGGGTCCTGGCGGGCCTGCTCCAGTTGCTCGCGCAGCGCATCGCCCTGGCGCAACACGCCGGCATAGCGTTGCTGCTGTTCGCGCAGTTGTTCGGCCTGTTCGCCCATGGCACGCAAGGGCCCGGCGAACCAGCTGTCGATCAGCAGCCAGTACGCCGCGCCGAGCACCACGGCCAGGATCAGCAACGCCGTGCCACGGCGTTCACGGGGTGTGAGGGGTCGGCGCATCGGCGGCCTCCGGGCGAAGGTGGGCACGCAAGGCAAACTGATCCTTGCCGCTGCGCGCATCGGGTTGAATCACGCCTTCGAACTGCGCATTGTCCAGGCGGTGACAGCCTTTGATCCGGGTGATCAGGGCGCTGGCCTTGGCGCTTTGGCCGGAGAAGGTAATCTCGCTGCCCTTGATGTCCAACTGGTCGAGCCAGGTGTCGGCGGGCAGGCATCGGGTGAGGTCGTCGAGCAGCGCCACCAGCGGCGGCTGGGCCACCTTGCGCCGGGTCAGGTACTGCACCGCGCCGCGGGTGGCGAGCAGTTGCTGACGCAGCGCATGCACCTCGGCGACCTGGGCCTTTTGCTGCTGGACGCTGTCGTACATGGTGTCGAGCACGCGCTGGCGGTCGTTGAGCCACAGCAACATCGCCGCGATCAGCAACGCGCCGCACAGCCACGGCAAGCTGCGTTGCAACCCCTTGCCCGGCGGACGCGGACGCGGGCGCAAAGGCGCGGGCAGCAAGTCGATGCCCAGGTCGCCGACATCCACGCGATGCGGCTGCAGGCCGAGGGCGGCGCAGTCGCTGAGGATCTGATCGAGGCGCTCGCGCAGGATCGCCACCAGCGTCACCTGCAGTTGGGTCGGCGTGCGCCGTTCCTGGCGTGCGACGAAGTACAGCCGATCGGCCTCGAACGGCGTGTAGCGATCCAGTTCATAGCCGACCACGGCGCTGAGGTTGCGCGCAGCGGCTACGGGCAAGTGGATGGTTTGCAGCAGCACGGCGTCGGCCGCGAGCACCAACACATGCCGCGCATTGCCCGGCGCCGACGCGACCGGCTCGCTCAACGGCCAGTGCCAGCGCTGCTCGGGCGGCTCGCGCAACGCCAGCCACGCCGGCACACACGCGCGCAGCTCCGTGAGCCACAGGCGCCAACCTTGTTGCAGCAGGCTGCCACGCCAATAACGGGCGATGGGTTCCAGTCGATTCATTCTTGCCAACGCAACACCCGGTAGGGTTGTGCGCCGTCCTCCGTTGGGCTCAATAAAACCGTGACTTGCAGGCGTGCTTCATAGCCGCCGGGGCGTTGTGCGCGGCTGTCGACCACCAGCACCTCGCCAGGGTCGGCGCCCTGTGCGCTCTGCTGCGGCAGGTTGAGGGCCTGGCGCATCAGCGCGCTGGCGAACGCCGGAGCGGGCCGATCCAGGTCGCTCCACAAGGTGAGCTCGGGCAGCAATTGGCGGTACAGCGCCTGGCTCATGCCGGGTAATTGGCGCACTTCTTCGAGCACGCGAAACGGCGCCAGCCCCTGCTTGCGCCGTGCGTCCAAGGCCTTGGCCACCTGCGCGGCCTGGGCCGGGCTGGCGCCGCAGGCCAGGGCCAGGCGCGTGAGGTCGTGCGCCTCGGCGTTGACCAGGTACAGCTTGCCGCGCTCGCTGCGCAGGCTGACGTGCAACTGCGCGTCATCGAAGGTCAGGAGCCTTGCACGGCCGTCGGCGATCCAGTGCCGATCGGCCATCGCCAGGGCGACGCCGGCTTGCGCTGCGAGCTCCGTCTGGGTGTGCTGGCGATGCCACAGCGCCTGGCGACTTTCCAGCTGCACCCAACCGGCCAATCCACCCAGCAACACACTGAGCAAGGCCAGCACCCACAGCACCAGCAGCAGCGCCGCCCCGCGTTGCCGCCTCATTCGCCCAACGCTCCGCTGGCCAGGTTCAAGCGCAAGGCAATCACCTGAGTGACCCACGGCACCGGCCCGTCGACATGCGCGGCGATCCGCACCGCAGCGGGCAAGCGCCGGGGCCACGGCCACTGGTCGATCCATCCGGTGGGTTGGCCCAGGGGCGATACGCCGCGATAACTGAAGCGCAGCGCCGCAAGGTTCGTCAGCAGCACTTGCGGCGCATCGCGGGAAGCATCGGCCTGCCGTTCCAACCGCGAGAACCCCACCTGCAAATCCTCGGCGACCCGTTGCAGGGTGAAGCGCTGAATCCCGCCGCCGAGCACACCGGGCAGGGTCGCGACAAACTGCAGACGCTCGGGCTCCCCTAAGAAAAACCCGGCGCTCTGGCGGTCGTCTTCGCTGACATCCAGCGGCAACGCCTCACTGATCGCGGTGCGCAGGAACTGCTGGGCGGCGCGCATTTCGTCCAGGCTCACGGTGTACTGTTGGGCCTTGGCCACCGCACGATTGGCGCCGAGCAACGCACCGCTGAGCAGCACCAGCAGCACCGCGAGCAAGCTCAGCACCACGAGGATTTCCAGCAGAGTGAAGCCCCGCTCGCGGCGCCTCACTGGCGCACCTTCAGGGTGCTGAACCGGGCCTGGCGCGGCCCCTCGCTGACGATCAGGTCGAGACGATACAGATGGGCTTGCTGACGCACGCAGGTCAGTTGCCAGTGGATGCCGTCCAGCGCGCCCTGGCTGACACCCTCGACCAGGCGCCCCGCCGCTTCCTGGTCCAGCACACTGAGGGCGGCATGGCTCAGGCGGTCGCTGTGAGCCGCTTGCGCCAACGAGCGCGCGCTCTGGCCGAAGGCGACCAGCAGCACCGTGCTGCACACCGCCATCAACGTCAGGGCGGCGAGCATTTCCAGTAACGTGAAACCGGCCTGGCGCTTCATGGCAGCGCCTTGGACTGCACGCTGCCGGTCAGCCAGCCAACGTCGATGCGCCAACGCCGGCTGCCGTTGGCCAGCAGCAGATGGCCGCCGGTGGAACTGCCGTCGGGATAGAACTCCACGGCGGCGCCGACCTGTTCGGCGGTATGCACGGTGACCTGCAGCTGCGGCGGCCAGGCGTGCGGGGCGCGGCCCGGGGCCTGGAAGGTCAGGCGCTGCAGATCGAATTCGGTCCTGGCCACACGCGCCTCGACTATCGCCGCGGCCCGCGTGGCGCGCAGGGCGTCGACCATCTGTCCGACCACGCGGCGCTCGTTCGCCGCCTGCACGGCCTGGCGCACACCGAGCCCCAACAAGCCGACAGCGAGGCTGATCAACAGGATGACCACCAGCATCTCCAGCAAGGTAAAGCCGCGTTGGGGCATCGGCGGGTTATTCCCAGTTACCCAGGTCGACGCTGTAGCCGTCGCCGCCCGGTTGGCCGTCCTGGCCGTAGAAGATCAGGTCGAAGGCGCCGTGTTCACCCGGGAAGCGATAGCCGAATGCATGGCCGAACGGGTCTTTCAGCTCCGACAGCTTGGCATACGGCCCGGCCCAACTGCTGGCGTTGCCGGGCTTGTCCACCAATTGCTGCAGGCTGTTGGGCGGTGAGCCGACATCCAGGGCGTAGCTGTCGATTTTCATGCTCAGGCTGGCCAGTTGCGCCTTGCCCGCGCCGTACTTGCCCTTGTCCACATTGCCACCGACCTGGCGCACCACGATGGTCGCGACAATGCCCAGCAGCACGATTACCGCGAGCATTTCCAGCAGGGTGAAACCGCTTTGACGGCGTTGAGTTCTCATCGATGGGGTTCCTTGAAGGTTCATATATGGCTGGTCAGGCTCATCAGCGGCAGCATGATCGCCAGCATGATCACGGCCACCAGCAGCGCCATGACCACGGTGAGGGACGGCACCAGCGCGGCGAGCAGGCGCTCGATGCCGCGCCTGGCTTCGATGTCGAAGATGTCGGCGACCTTGAGCAGCATGCTGTCCAGCTCACCGGCCTGTTCGCCGACGTCAATCATTTGCAGGGCCAGGTCGGGCAGCAGCGGTTGTGCACCGAACGCACTGGCCAGGGTGCCGCCGCCTTTCACCGACTCGGCGGCCTCGGCCACTTGGGCCTGCAACGCGCGGTTGGTGCAGACCTGTCGGGCGATGACCAACGCAGGCAGCAAGGCCACGCCGTTGCTCAGCAAGGTGCCCAGGGTGCGTGTCAGGCGCGCCGCTTCGACCCGCTGCAACAGCGGGCCGAGCACACGCAGGCCGAGCAGGCGGCGGTCGTAGCGTTCGCGGCGCCGGGGGTCGCGCAGGCGTGCCGCCAGGGTGCCCAGCGCGACGCTCGACCCGGCCAACAGCAGCAGGCCGTAGGCGCCGAGGAATTGGCCGAGGCCCAGAATCACTTCGGTGATCAACGGAATCGGCACGTCCAGGTCCTGGAAGATCGGCACGAACTGCGGCACCACATACGCCAGCAACAACGCCAGGGAGCCGAGCACGCCGACCACCAGGAACGCCGGGTAGATCAGCGCATTGATCACCTCGCCGCGCAGCCGCTGGCTGCGTTCGAGGTAGTCGCTGAGTTGGCGCAGGGTGCTTTCCAGCGCGCCGCCGGCTTCACCGGCACGCACCATGCTCAGGTACAGCGGGGAAAAGGTGCTGCCCTCTTCTTCCAGCGCGGCGGATAACGGTTTACCCGCCTTGACGTGGTCACGGATACGCTCGATCAGTACACGCACTTGAGGCTGGCCGGGCTGCTTGAGCAGCAAGCCCAGGGAACGTTCCAGCGGCTGACCGGCGCCGAGCAACGTCGCCAACTGCTGGGTGAAACTCACCAACGCCGCGCCCGTCAACGGCCCCCGCCGCAAGGCATGGCGCAGGCCCTGGCGGCCGGCGGCGTCGATCTGCAACAGCAGCCAGCCGCGCTTGTGCAGGATCGCGATGGCGGCGCTCTGATCCTTGGCTTGCAGCGTGCCGCGCTGGGTCACGCCCTGGCTGTCGAGGGCACGGAAGGTGAACAGACTCACGCGCCCTCACCACGGGTGACGCGCAGCACTTCTTCCAGCGAGGTGACGCCCGCCACTGCCTGGCGCAGGCCTTCTTCATGCAAGGTGCGCAGGCCCGCACGTCGGGCGGCCTGCTCCAGCGTCGCGGCATCGGCGTGGCGCATCAGCAGGCCGCGCAGTTCGTCGTTCATCACCAGCAATTCGGTGATCGCGCTGCGGCCGTGGTAGCCGCCTTCGGCGCCGGGGCGGTAGAGCAGGATCGGGCGCTCATCGGTGAAACGCTGCAGGCCATGTTCCTCGATCAACTCCGGCGGCGCTTCGAAGGCGACGCGGGTCGCCGGGTCCAGGCGCCGCACCAGGCGCTGCGCGAGGATGCCGCTGACGGTCGAGGCGATCAGGTAACTTTCCACGCCCATGTCCAGCAGGCGCGTGATGCTCGCGGCGGCGCTGTTGGTGTGCAGGGTGGAGAGCACGAGATGGCCGGTGAGCGACGACTGGATCGCGATGCGGCAGGTTTCCAGGTCGCGGATCTCGCCGATCATGATCACGTCCGGGTCCTGGCGCACGATGGAGCGCAGCGCACCGGCGAAGTCCAGGCCGATGGCCGGCTTGACCTGGATCTGGTTGATGCCTTCGAGCTGGTATTCCACCGGGTCTTCGACGGTGATGATCTTGCGCTCGGCGCTGTTGAGCCGCGCCAGTGCGGTGTAGAGCGTGGTGGTCTTGCCGGAGCCGGTGGGCCCGGTGACCAGCAGGATGCCGTGGGGCCGTTCGAGCACGTCGAGGAAGGCGGCCAGGCGCTCGCCGTCAAAGCCCAGGCTGGGGAAGTCGAACTGCACGGTTTGCCGGTCGAGCAGGCGCATGACCACCGACTCGCCGAAGCTGGTCGGCACCGTGGACACCCGCAAGTCCAGCGCCTTGCCCTGGATGCGCAGCATGATCCGCCCGTCCTGGGGCAAGCGCCGCTCGGCGATGTCCAGGCGCGCCATGATCTTCACCCGCGAGATCACCGCCGCCGACGAACTGGCCGGCGGCGCTTCGGCGTCGTGCAGCACGCCGTCGATACGGTAGCGCACCTTGAGTTGGTTTTCGAAGGGTTCGATATGGATGTCCGACGCACGCTGCTCCACCGCCCGCTGCAGGATCAGGTTGACCAGGCGGATCACCGGCGCTTCGGAAGCCATGTCCTTGAGGTGTTCGATATCTTCCAGCGCGCCGCCCTGCTCATCGAGGTTCTCGATCAGGGTGCCCATGGCGGAACGGCCCTGGCCGTAATAGCGCTCGATCAGCGTCTCGACTTCAGTGCGCGGGCCGATGGCCAGCCACACCGGCACATCACAGGCGTAGGCCAGGGCCTGGAAGGGATAATGCTGCGCCGGGTTGGCCGCGAGCACGCGCAGCCCGCCGTGGGCCCAGCCCATGGGCACCACTTGGTAATGGCGCATGAAGCGCTCGGTGAGCGCGGGCAACGGGTCGAGCAACGGCGGCGCGGCATCGGCGAGCAACAGCGGCGCGCCGAGCAACTCGGCCCAGGCACGCGCCAGTTCGACTTCGGACACCAGCCCCAGGCGCGTGAGCAGGCCGAGCAGGTCACTGCCGTCCAGGGACAAGCGCCGGGCGCGCTCCAGGTCGACGGTTTTCAGCCCGGCGTGCTGCATCAGCCACGCGCACACGCGGTCGGTGTGCGGTATCTGCGTATGGCAGGCATCGATGGGCATTGACGACATAGTGGGGTGTCTAGTTGCGAGAAAGTATGGCTATTTGGAACTACTGGATATAAAAATAAAATGCCATTAGTTCGCCACGCCGCAGTCGGAGTTAACTGGGTTAATCGACTGGAAGTTCCAGCGCTAGTTCCTGAAGCGGGGAAACAAACTGAAAAGAATAGCCTGCGACCGCCTTGAAACAGCCGCGAAAGCCTTGATTTAAAGCCCCCAAGCCGACACCCAAGGATTCAGCTAATTGCAATTAGCCACTTCGCCAATCAGAGCCAGGCGCCGAAGTTTTTCCTCGACGCGCATCAAGCTCAAACTTTCAAACAACCTTGTTATTGATCTTCATTGCCGCTGAGCGCTGGGTTTGCCGCGTGGTAGCAAACACAGACGATCTGCCCGTCAGAAGTCGACCGTCGCCGACAACAGGTAAGTCCGCGGCGTCGACAAGGTCAGCCCCGGTTCACTGTCGTCCGACGCGCCCGCCGAGCTCCAGTAGCGTTTATCGGCGACGTTTTCCACATTCGCGCGCAGGGTGATGTGTTTGTCATCGACCTTGAACGCATACCGCGCGCCCACGTCGATGCGGTTCCAGGCGTCGATTTCCTTGGCGTTGGCCTGGTCCAGGTATTGCGAGCTGGAGTAGATCCCGCGCGTGGTCAGGGTCAGGCCTTCGAGGCGCGGCACGTCCCATTCCGCGCCGAGGTTGACGTTGTACTTGGGCGTGGCCGGGGCGCGGTTGCCGTCGAACGTGCCGTTGGTGGTGTGGGTCAATTCGCTGTCGATGTACATCACGCCGCCCAGCAGGCGCAGGCCCTTGAGCGGTTCGCCGAACAGGCTGAGTTCCACGCCGTCGTTCTGGCGCTTGCCGTTGGGGCCGAACACCCGCGAGGTGGCGTTGGTTTCATAGGCCGGCTGCTTGATGCGGAACACCGCGGCGGTCACGGCGAACGCACCGGCGTCGTATTTGGCGCCGACTTCCACCTGGCGGCTGATGAACGGCGGGAAGATTTCATCTTCGTTGACCGAGGTGGAAGGCGCGACCTTGCCCTGGCTCAGGCCTTCCAGGTAGTTGGCGTACAGCGACAGCGCGTCGGTGGCCTTGAACAGGATGCCGCCGGACGGCGAGATTTTTTCTTCGTCGTAGGCGGTGTCGCCTTTGACGTTGTTGGTCCAGTCATCCACCTTCACCCGCTGCCAGCGTGCGCCGAGGGTCAGCAGCAGGCGATCGTCGAAAAAGCCCAGGGTGTCGGACAACGCCACGCCGCTGAATTTATTCTCGGTGTATACCTGCGCATCCTGGCGGATGGCGGTGGACGGCGTCGGTGTTTGCACCGGGTTGTAAAGATTGCTCGGCGCCGCCGCATAGCGTGCGCCGCCGTTGGTGAAGTCCATGTAGAAGTAGCTGGCCGCCAGGTTGACCTCGTGGCTCACCGGCCCGGTATGGAACCCGCTGCGCACGCCTGCCGTGGCGGTACGCACATTTTCATCGCGGCTGAAGTCGCGCGGCTGCACGCTGAAATCCCCTGCACTGTTGCTGACGGAAACGGCGTGACGCAGGAAGTCGTGGTTGCTTTTTCGCGCGCCGACACCGCCGTAGAGCATCAGGTTATCGCTGAGGTCGAACTCGGCATTGAGCGTGCCGAACGTGTCGTTGGTGCTGGCCTTGCTCCACGACTGCGCGTAGTTACGGCGTACATCGTTGGCGCTTGGCACCGGGGCCGCGGCGGCCACCTGCACGCGCTCCTGCGGGGCGTTGGTGTCGCGCTCGGTGTGGCCGATATCGCTGGAAAGGCGCAGGCGCTCACCACGAAAGTCCAGGCCCAGCACGGCCATTTCACGGTCGACACGCTGGTGATCCCACTCGGTGTCACCGGCCTGTTTCACGCCGTTGAAGCGCAGGCCGAACTTGTTGTCCTCGCCGAAACGCCGGCCCACGTCCACCGCGCCGCCAGCCTGGCTGTCGGAGGCCCAGGTGCCGGTGAACGAGGTGATGTCCTTGTCGGTGGCGCGCTTGGGCACCACGTTGATCCCGCCGCCCACACTGCCGCGCGGCGAGATGCCGTTGATCAATTGGCTGGGGCCTTTGACGATGTCGACGCGGTCGGCCATTTCCATGTCGATGGTGTAGGTCGGCAACACGCCGTACAGGCCGTTGTAGGCCACATCACTGTTGAACAGGCTGAACCCGCGAATGGTGAACTGTTCATAGCGCCCACCGGCCGGGTTGGTGGCGCGCACCGACGGGTCGCTGGCGATCAGGTCGCCGAGGGTCCGCGCCTGCTGGTTCTTCACTGCCGCCTGGGTGTAGGTGGTCATGCTGAAGGGCGTGTCCATGAAGTCCCGCGAGCCCAGCAGGCCCTGCGAACCGCGTCGCGCCACTTGCCCACCGGCGTAGATATCGCCGTCGGCTTCGCTGCGGGTCCCGAGGATGGCGGTCGGCGCCAGTTGCAGGCTGCTGCCCTGCGGCACCGGCACCAGCATGTAGGCCTGCTCCCCCATCGGCTGCAGTTGCAGGCCGGAACCTTGCAGCAGGCGGGCAAAACCTTCTTCCACCGCGTACTCGCCGGATAAACCACTGCTACCGCGGCCACTGACCAGCGCCGGGTCCACCGCCAGGTTGACCCCCGACAACCCGGCGAAACGGGTCAGCGCGGCGCCCAGGCTACCGGCCGGCACTTGGTAGCTGCGGCGGGTGGCGGTGTCTTCGGCATAGCTGATCGGGGTAAACAGTGGGCTGGCGCTGAGGCTCAGCATCAGGCTCAGTTTGAGCAAGGGGCGGACGGCGGGCATGGGCGGAAGCTCTCGATTTTGTTCACTTACCTGGAATGACAGGCGAGGTGAAAAAAAGGGACAGGCTTCCGCGCTTTTTCTAGCAAATAACCACTAAGGCTCAATCAACCGACAGGTTGACTCGACGATCCCGGCGCCGCGCAGAGCCGCCACGGTGGTGTCGGGATCGTCCGTTTTCAGTGCAGGAACTTCAACCAGCCAGCCAGTGCCAGCGCGGCAAAGCAGGTCCAGCCCGAGAACAGCCAGCGCCACACGCGCGCACGCGGCACGAACCCCACGCCCCGCACAAAGGCCACACTCATCGCCGCGAACAAGGCCATTGCCAGCCCATGATCAGCTTTGCCGTCCGGGGTGGCCATCAGGGGCGGATAGAGCGTACACACCAGCATGATCGCGATCGCGATAAGCAAGCTCAGCGGGTGAATGCGTGAGGGCGCCGGAGCCTCGGCGACACGCGGCATCATGGCCGCGGCTCCTCACGGTCGCTCAGGGCACGCCCCGCTTCGTTCTCGCCCCACATCGCATTCAATATGGCCAGCAACAAGGCGAAACCGACTCCCAGCATCCAGGCGAAATACCACATAGTCTTTGCTCCTCTGATGGCGTTAGTAGGCCGAATGTTCGTTGGCTTTGATCTGTGCCACGGTGACCTTGCCGCGCATGACGCGATAGGCCCACGAGGTGTAGATCACGATCAGTGGCATGAAGATCAACGTGGCCCAGAACATGATCGCCAGGCTCAGATGACTGGACACGCTGTCCCACACGGTCAGGCTGGCCGCAGGCACGGTCGAAGACGGCATGACGAACGGGAACATGGACACACCGGCGGTGCTGATCACACCGACCACCGCGAGCGACGAGGCGACAAACGCGGCCAGTGTGCGGCGCATCAGCATCAACAACGCGGCACCGGCGGCGCCCGCCAGGCCCAGCGCAGGCAGCAGCCACAGCAGAGGGTAATGACCATAGTTGGCCATCCAGGCGCCCGCTTCGCGTACCACGGTTTTGTTGAGAATGTCCGGCAGCCCGGCGGTATCCACCACCGAGGTGATGCGATAGCCGTCGATCGATTGCAACCACACACCGGCAATGACGAATGTACACAGCAGCACCAGCGCCGCGCCCACCCCGCCCTTGATGGCACGGGCCTGGATCACGCCTTCAGTGCGGTGCGCCAGATAGGTACCGCCTTGCAGGGTGATCATTGCACTGCTCACCACACCGGTCAGCAGCGCAAAGGGGTTCAGCAGTTGCCAGAAACTCCCGGTGTAAGTCGATACCAGCATGTTGTTGAAGTGGAACGGTACGCCTTGCAACAGGTTGCCGAACGCGATGCCGAACACCAGCGGCGGCACGGCCCCACCGACAAACAGCCCCCAGTCCCAGGTGCTGCGCCATTTGGCGTTGTGAATCTTGCTGCGATAGTCAAACCCCACCGGGCGGAAGAACAGCGCCCACAGGACCAGAATCATCGCCCAATAAAACCCGCTGAACGCGGTGGCATACACCACCGGCCACGCGGCGAACAGCGCGCCGCCCGCGGTGATGAACCACACTTGGTTGCCGTCCCAGTGCGGCCCTACGGTGTTGATCGCAACGCGGCGTTCCACGTCCGAGCGGCCCACGAAGGGCAGCAAGGTGCCGACGCCCATGTCGTGGCCGTCCATGATGGCGAAGCCGATCAGCAGTACGCCGACCAGTGCCCACCAGATAAGTTTCAGGGTGAAGTAATCAAGCATGATGGAGTTCCTTCATGTTGGCATCGTAAGCATAACGGCCGGTTCCGAGGCTGCCCGGCCCTTGGCGGGCGAACTTGACCATCAGGAACATTTCAACCACCAGCAGCACGGTGTAGAAAGCGACGAAGCCTGCCAGCGAGCCATAGAGGTTATTGACGCTAAGGGTGGAGACACTCATGTGAGTGGGCAGCACGCCGTAGATGGTCCAGGGTTGACGGCCGTATTCAGCGACGAACCAGCCCAGCTCGCAGGCCAGCCAAGGCGCCGGCAGCATGCAGAGTGCCCAACGCAACAGCCAGCGGCGGCGTGTGCAGACCGACTTCAAGGTGCTCCAGAAGGCCAGCCCGAACAGCAACAGCATGGCGAAACCCAGCGCGACCATGACCCGGAACGCCCAGAACATCGGGGTCACGTGCGGTACGGTGTCGTTCATCGCCTTGTCGATGATCTCCGGCGTGGCCTGGTTGACGTCTTCAACGTACTTTTTCAGCAGCAGGCCAAAGCCGAGGTCCGCTTTGTACTCTTCGAAGGTATCGAACGCCGCCTTATCGGTGCGATCGGCCCGCAGGGCTTCAAGCGCATTGACGGCGGTAATGCCACGCAGGATGCGCGCGCGGTTTTTCGCTTTGATGTCATGAATGCCTGGGATCTGCTTGCTGACCGAGCGCGTGCCGATCAAGCCCATCACCCACGGCACATCGACTTCCCAATTATTCTTGGACTCGGCTTCGTTGATGCTGGCCAGCAAGGTCAGGCCGGCTGGCGCGGGCTTGGTTTCCCACATGGCTTCCATGGCCGCCAGCTTGGTTTGCTGCGCCTCACCCACGGTGTAACCCGACTCATCCCCCAGCACGATGACGCTCAGCACCGAGGCCAGGCCGAACGCCGCCGCCACCCGGAAACTGCGCTTGGCGAACTCGACATCGCGATTTTTGAGCAAGTACCAGCTGGAAATCGACAACACAAACATCGAACCGGTGACATAACCGGCAGACACCGTGTGTACAAACTTGGCCTGAGCCACCGGGTTGAATACCACGGCCCAGAAATCAACCATCTCCATACGCATGGTGATGTAGCTGAATTCCGAGCCGACCGGGTTCTGCATCCAGCCATTGGCGATCAGAATCCACAGCGCCGACAGGTTGGTACCGATGGCCATCAGCAACGTGACCAGCAAGTGGTGCTCTTTCTTCAGGCGATCCCAGCCAAAAAAGAACAGACCGATCATGGTCGATTCGAGAAAGAACGCCATCAAGCCCTCGATGGCCAGCGGGGCACCGAAGATGTCGCCCACGTAGTGCGAGTAGTACGCCCAGTTGGTGCCGAACTGAAATTCCAGGGTGATACCGGTTGTCACCCCCAGGGCGAAGTTGATGCCGAATAACTTGCCCCAAAAGCGCGTCATGTCCTTCCAGATGACGTTCCCGGTCATCACATAGACGCTTTCCATGATGACCAGTAGCCACACCATGCCAACCGTCAGCGGTACGAATAGAAAGTGGTAAAGCGCAGTGGCTGCGAACTGCAGCCGTGACAAATCCACCAGTTGTTCTGAGATCACTTGCTTGCCCCTTGAGTCGAGGTGGGTACACCGAAACGGTTGCCGACGATGTTCGGGTCGACACTGACGTGCGAATCCCGGATGAACAGCCACCACAGCACGCTCAGCAGCACGAGCTTGATCAGCACCGCGGTGAGTAGATGGCGTAGTAGGCGTTTGTCGGAAATAGTCATGTCTATGCACTAAGCACAGGGCATGCCAAAGCCAGATCTTCTATTTTTATCGTTATAAAACAATTGGTTATGAGTTTTTTAGCGGTAGCCCTGGCGCACCGCTGCTGGTCAATGCGCTGCCAGTCTGGCAGCTTGGCAGTCACTGGCAGTCGTAGAGGGTTAGGCCAGGCCTTGTTCCTTCAGGCGCCGGTACAAGGTCCGGTCGCTGATCCCCAGGTGCTTGGCCAGTTCGCTGCGGGTGCCTTTGAATGTGGCCAGGGCCTGCGCCAGCGTGCTGCCGTCGAACGGCGTCGAAACCGCAACCGCAGCCTGAGGTGGCGGCGCCACGGAGGCTTGGGGTAAATGGATGGCGCGGATGACCCCATCGTCAGCGAACAGGCTTGCTCTTTCCAGGACGTTGCGTAACTCACGCACATTGCCTGGCCATGAGTACTGCTGCAGGGCTGCCAGGGCTTCGGCATCGATGGTCAGTCGACGTTTGCCGGCACCACGCCGTTGCAGGAATGAATTCACCAGCAAGGCGATGTCTTCTACCCGGTTGCGCAAGGGCGGCAAATGAATGGGGAAGGCGCTGATGCGGTAGTACAGGTCCTGCCTGAACTCGCCTTTTTCCATCATTTTTTCCAGCGGCTTGTGGGTGGCGGCAATCAACCTGAAATTGGCGTGGAAGGTCTCGACACTGCCGACCCGGCGATAGGTGCCCGATTCGATCAGGCGCAACAGTTTGACCTGCATGGCCAACGGCACATCGCCAATCTCATCCAGGAACAATGTGCCGCCCTGGGCGGTTTCGACCAAGCCGGGCTTGCGGGTGATGGCGCCGGTGAAGGCGCCTTTTTCATGGCCGAACAGCTCGCTCTCAAAGAGTGTTTCGGTCAAGCCCGAGCAATCCACCACGACAAACGGCCCGCTGGCCCGTTCGCTGGTTTCATGGACGGCGCGCGCGAACAGCTCCTTGCCGGTACCCGACTCGCCCAGGAGCAGCACCGGCAGCATGGACGGCGCCACCCGCTGCAGTTCCGACAGGGCAAGGTTGAAGGCCGGTGAACAGCCGACCAGCCCTTCGTTGCTCGGCCGCGCCGAGGCGCTGCGCACCAGCGTCAGGCGCTCAACATAAGCGGTGATCACCCCATGTTCGTCGAGGATCGGCCGTAATTCGACGTCGACATGCTCAGGCCCCCGAGGCGTGTGGTGGATGTGCAAGACACGATCCGGCCCGCGCTTTTCCTGGGCCTTCTTCATCGGGCAATTCTCACCCGCCTGGTCACAAGGGACGTCGTAATGGTGTGAGATCTGATAACACTTATGACCGATAAAGGGTTTGTCAGCGCTGCCGAACTGGCGCTGATAGGCCGTGTTGGCTGCCAGGATGTTGTAGTCCGGATCGAGCACGATCATCGGATTGGGTTCGTGTTCCAGAAACGAAACAAGCGACTGCACTTGATCCGGGTGTGGGACGGCGTTGGCTGGGGTAGGCAGAAAAGTCTTCATCATGGCTCCTGGAATCCATTTTTCCATCCTGTTGTGGCACTGCCACCTCTGTCAAGGCACTGCCAATGGCAGAAGAATCCCCCAGATACAGGCCTGAATACCCCTATACAGAAACACAAAGCCCAATAAAATCAATTGGATATTAGGCTATTTCGGCAAAACCATGGCCTGGCAAACTTATTGCTATGTCAGTCCTTAGTCTAAGCGGCTCGAAAAAAAAGCCCCCCCTAAGGAGACAGTTCATGCGCGTCAAACTTCACGTCGAAGGCTTCTTCGACTCTGCCACCAACACCGTCAGCTATCTGGTACTGGACGAGACCACCCTCCACTGCGCGATCATCGACAGCGTATTGGATTACGACCCTAAATCCGGCCACACCGCCACCACGTCCGCCGACCGCCTGATCGCGCGGGTGAGCGAGCTGAATGCGCAGGTCGAGTGGATTCTCGAGACCCACGTCCACGCCGACCACCTGACCGCCGCGCCCTACCTGAAAGAAAAGCTCGGCGGGAAGATCGGCATCGGCAGCCAGATTTCGACGGTACAAAAGGTCTTCGGCACGCTGTTCAATGCCGGTAGCGATATGCCCCGCGATGGCAGTCAGTTCGATCACCTGTTCGTCAACGACGAGTCGTTCAGCATTGGCACGCTGCACTGCACCGCACTGCATACACCCGGCCATACGCCGGCCTGCATGACTTATGTCGTCAGCGATGGCAGCGAAACGGCGGCCTTCGTCGGCGACACGCTATTCATGCCCGACTACGGCACCGCCCGCTGTGACTTCCCCGGCGGCAATGCGCGCACGCTGTTCCAGTCAATCAACAAAGTGTTGAGCCTGCCGGCGGATACATTGCTGTATATGTGCCACGACTACCAGCCGGGCGGCCGCGAGGTGCAATTCGTCAGCACCGTTGCCGAACAGCGCGAGCAGAACGTGCATGTGCGTAATGGCATCAGTGAGGAGGAGTTCGTGGCGATGCGTACCAAGCGGGATGCCTCGATGGACATGCCGACCCTGATCCTGCCCTCGGTCCAGGTCAACATGCGAGCCGGGCATTTGCCCGAGCCTGAATCGAACGGGATTCGCTACCTGAAAATCCCACTCAACGTCGCCTGACATTCCCCCCACCCTAAAAAAATCATAAGAAAAATACCCATAACGGAGACACTTATGGATATCCGCCGCCTTGCGCCTGCTTTATCAGTATCAGAACAGATTTTCCCCAGCCAATTGGCCGAACTGAAAGCCGCCGGCTTTCGTGCCGTCATCTGCAACCGCCCCGATGGCGAAGGCAGTGACCAACCGTTGTTTGCCGAAATCAAACGCGCCGCCGACGCGGTCGGCATCGAAGCGCACTACCTTCCCGCCGAGTCGGGCAAAGTCACCGACGAGCAGGGAATTGCCTTCGGCGAGTTGCTGGAAACGCTGCCCAAACCGGTGTTGGCTTATTGCCGGTCCGGGATGCGCTCGACAACGATGTGGGCGCTGTCGCAAGCAGGTCAGCACGACCTGCCGCACATCGTCGAAAGCGCCAAAAAAGCCGGCTTCGATATGAAAGGCGTGATCCGGCGGATCGCGAACCAGGGCCGCACGCCGGTCGAAGTGGCCGAAGCACAACATACCGTGGTCATCATCGGTGCCGGCGCGGCGGGTATCGCCACCGCCTCCAGCCTGCTGGCCCGCGCGCCAGGGCTCGACATTGCGATCGTCGACCCGGCCGATGTGCATTACTACCAACCCGGCTGGACGCTGGTCGGCGGTGGTGTGTTCGATGCGCGCCAAACGGCGCACACCATGGGCACCACCCTGCCCCGCGGCGTGCATTGGATCAAGGCGGCGGTGGCGGCTTTCGAACCCGAGCGAAATGCGGTGATTCTGGATGGCTGCCGAGTCGTCAAATACGAGCAACTGATTGTGTGCCCCGGCCTGAAGCTCGATTGGCATGCCATCGAGGGGTTGTCGGAGACCCTCGGCCGCAATGGCGTGACCTCCAATTACCTGTATCACCTGGCGCCTTATACCTGGGAAAAGGTCCAGCAACTGCGGGGTGGCCGGGCGATTTTCACGCAGCCGCCGATGCCGATCAAATGCGCCGGGGCGCCGCAAAAAGCCATGTACTTATCGGCCGACCACTGGAAACGCAGCGGTGTGCTGGATGCCGTCGAGATCGAGTTCTACAGCGCCGGCGCGGTGCTGTTCGGGGTTCCCGACTATGTGCCCGCGCTGATGGAATACGTCACCGCTTACGGCATCGACCTGAATTTCGGCAACACCCTCACCCGCGTCGATGGCCCGGCGCGGACGGCCACGTTCAGCGGCGTGAACCCGGATGGCAGCCCTCGTGTGCTGACCCGTGAGTTTGATTTGCTGCATGTGGTGCCACCGCAGGTCGCGCCGGACTTCATTCGGGTCAGCCCGTTGGCTGACGCGGCCGGCTGGATCGATGTCGACCCCGCCACGCTGCGCCACAAAACCTTTGCCAATATCCATGCGCTGGGCGACGCGGCCAACACGAGCAACGCCAAGACCGCGGCCGCTGCGCGCAAGCAGGCGCCGGTGGTGGCGCATAACGTGCTGGCGGCCATGGGCAAGGCCAACGGTTGCGCGCAGTACGACGGTTACGGCTCCTGCCCGCTGACGGTGGAGCGCGGCAAGATCGTCCTGGCGGAGTTCACCTATGGCGGCAAGGTCGCCCCCAGCTTCCCGTCATGGCTGATCGACGGCACCCGCCCTTCCCGGCTGGCGTGGCTGCTCAAAGAGCGGATTCTTCCGCCGCTGTATTGGAAGGGTATGCTCAAGGGCCGCGAATGGCTGGCGAAACCCGAGTTGACCGACCAATGAAATCAGCGCTGAACGCAAGGAGACTGAGATGATCATCGTCTTACTGCTCGGGCTGACAGTCGGCGTGATTCTGGCCCTGACCGGCGCCGGCGGCGGCATACTCGCGGTGCCGTTACTGGTGTTTGGGGCGGGCTTGAGCATGGCCGAGGCCGGGCCCATCGGGTTGTTGGCGGTGGGTCTGGCCGCGACGCTGGGCGCGGTGATGGGCCTGAAAAACGGCACCGTCCGCTACAAGGCGGCGCTGTTGATCGCCACCGCCGGGATCATCTGCTCGCCGCTGGGCCTGTGGTTGGCGCAGCGCACGCCGAATCGCCCGTTGACGATCCTGTTTGCCTGCGTGCTGATGTACGTGGCGTTCCGGGTATTCAAACGGTCGTTGCCGCCGTCCCCGGCGTCGAAGGCCGCCGTCGCGACCAAACCGCCGCCCTGTGTATTGGACGCCCAACGCGGCAAGCTGAACTGGACGGCGCCGTGCGCCTGGGCGCTCACGGTGTCGGGCGTGATCGCGGGCGGGCTTTCGGGGTTGCTCGGCGTGGGTGGCGGCTTTGTGATGGTGCCGGCGCTGCAGCGCTACACCAATTTGACCGCGCAGTCGGTGTTGGCGACGTCGCTGGCGGTGATTGCGCTGGTGTCGATGGCCGGCGTGGCCGCCAGTTCGGCGGCCGGGCATTTGCAGTGGGCCGTGGCCCTGCCGTTCTCCGTGGGCGCCTTGTTTGGAATGGCCGGCGGGCGCCTGATCGCGGCGCGGCTGGCAGGCCCGCACTTGCAACGCGGATTTGCCGCCGTGTCGATGCTGGTGGCGGTGGCCCTGCTGGTCAAAGCGCTTGGATCATGAGCGCGGATTCCCGACTTTCCAGGCGTGCGTGAAACACGCCTGTCAGGGTTCAACGTCACGCTTCGGTCGTGCCTGGCAGGCGTGGGCATTGGCGGGCCATCGTGGCAGCCGTTGATCACCCGGGCCGCCAAGATACAAGTACCCGCGCGGCACGTTATTAGATAAAGGCTAAATAAATATCCAACTTATCGACTGAATCGAATCACTGGCTTAATCCGAGAAAATACTATAAGTGCGCGCGCAACATTATAAATCGCATGAATATGCGCCCCAAAGGAATTGAACTTTACCGCCTCACCCGTTAGCCATTAGTCGAATACTGCCTTTCGCGGACAGCGTTTTATAGTGTGTAATAGAAAAACCATCCACTATTAAAATTGATCCCCGGTACTTTGAATGTCGCCCATCCCCTCTTCACCGAATACCCTTCCGATAAATGAGGAGCTGTTGCAATTACTCCAAGCGACGGCTAACGCCCAAACCGCCTGGATGACAACTGTCAATCATTTGGAAGCGGCCTGTGATGAGGTATGGCTGGCTCGCATGTGGGAAGTGGAACACCTTGAAAATCAATACAGGGCCTGCCAGGACCAGCTGTTTTCCTATCTGAAAAAAGCGATCAAGATCTAGGCTTATCAGTACGGCCCTGCACTCTTTTCGGTCGTTCGCGCGCCGAAAACAGCGCCCGCCAGAACTCGGGCCAGCTGAATATTCGACTAAAGTACAACGCCGCACTACGCGTGTCGAAAAAGCCACCTTAGTTGAATAGCCGACAACTCCGCCAACGCCCGACAGACGTGGAGCTGTATCCTTTCAGTCGCACCGCCAATCAATCTCCCTCGCATCCTGATATTTTTCATACATGGCCCGATTTGCCATCTGGATCAGCCTGACCGTCACACTAGTGCTAAAGCATTGGGAGGGATGGTCGACATTCAGATGATAAAGGATCAATCAACCTGAGTTACTCACTGGAGTCCATATGTTCGGCTGGATCAGCAATATCCGAGTCAGTGCTAAATTAAGTTTGGGATTCGGCCTGGTACTGGGGCTTGCGTTGTTGCTGGCCGCGACCGGCTGGTACGCAGTGGTGACATTGACCGACCGCGGGCTCAAGGTTGAGGAAATTGCTCAGGTCAGCGATTACACCAAAGACTTGCGGATCATTCGCTTGCGCATCGGTACGAACACCCAACCGGATGCCTATCAACCGCTGCAGCAAACCCTGGATCGCCTCGCAGCCCACTTGGACAGTATCGGGGATACGTTCGTCGACCCACAGGATCAAAACCTGATTCAACAGCAGGAAAATGCAGTCAAAGGGTACGGGCAACTGCTGCATGAATTGGCCACCCCCAACATTGACCAGGCGGCCTTGTTTAAACGGATGGGCCAGTTGGGCGACGTGTTGCTCGACACCACACAAAAGCTGATTGAATCGCAAAACACCAAACGCGATACCGATGCCGCGTCCGCCAAGGCCTCGCTGAGCCTCGTCGCGACCCTGGCGCTGCTGCTGGGCGCGCTCGCCGCATGGGTGATCACACGGCAAATCGTCAATCCACTGCAACACACACTCCAGGCGGTGAACCGCATTGCCCGGGGCGATTTGACCGAGCATGTGACGGTGACCCGGCGCGATGAGCTGGGCCAACTGCAGTCGGGCCTTCAGCAGATGATGCTCAACCTTCATGAGCTGATCGATGGCATTCGATCCGGCGTCATTCAGGTTGCCAGCGCGGCCGAACAACTGTCGGCGGTGACCGAGCAAACGAATTCGGGGATCAGCACCCAGAAAGCCGAAACGGATCATGTCGCCACCGCAATGAACGAGATGACTGCCACCGTCCACAACGTCGCACGCAACGCCGAGGAAGCTTCCGTCGCTGCCTCGGCCGCCGATCAGCAAGCCAGCGAGGGCGAGCAGATCGTGGGTGAAGCCATCGAGCAGATCCAGCGCCTGGCGACAGAACTCAACCAGTCGGCAGACGCTGTGCGCCACCTCCAGGAACAGAGCGATAAAATCGGCGGTGTCCTGGACGTGATCAAAGCCGTCGCCCAGCAAACCAACCTGCTGGCGCTGAACGCCGCGATTGAAGCCGCCCGCGCCGGAGAGGCCGGCCGTGGTTTTGCGGTGGTGGCCGACGAAGTGCGCAACCTCGCCCTGCGCACCCAGCGCTCCACCGAAGAAATCGAGAGCCTGGTCGCCGGTGTGCAAAGCGGCACCCAAGCCGTGGCCTCGGGCATGGAAAGCAGCCTGTTGCTGAGCGAAAGCAGCGTGGAATGCACCCACCGTGCCGTCAGCGCACTGGAGAACATCACCAGCAAGGTCTCGATCATTCAGGCCATGAATCAGCAGATTGCAACGGCGGCGGAACAGCAAAGCGCCGTCACCGAGGAGATCAATCGCAGCGTGATCAACGTTCGCGACATCTCCGACCAGACGGCCAACACCTGCGAGGAAACCGCCGCGTCGAGTAACGAACTGGCGCGGCTGGGACATGAGCTGGAACGGCTGGTGGAGCGTTTCAAGGTCTAGGTGCGGCGGATCGCCAATATCGGTGCTTACAGATTCGTCCGGCGCGGTGGCACAGACACCACCGGTCGATCGGTAAACACCCTATTGGCGCTGCGGCCCAGCCCATAAATCGCCAGGGCCGCCAGACCGGAAGGCACCACAAGCGCGGCAAACACTTGCGCGAAGGTCCAGCCCCAACTCAGCATCTGCGCGCCGGCAAAGGCGCTGAGGATCGCGCCAACACGACCGATACCGCTCATCCAACTGGCGCCGGTTGCTCGCGCCTGCGTGGGGTAGAACGTGGCGGCCAGCGCATTCATGCCGACGCTCGCGCCATTGAGGCAAAACCCCACCATCCAGGCAATCGAGCACAGCAGCACAAAGTGCCCCGTGGCCTGGCCGATCGCATAGATCACCGCACCGCTCAACATGAACACCGCCATCAGCACCCGGTATTTGTTCCAGCGATCCATTACCCAACCGACGCACAGCGCGCCTGCGGGTCCGCCGATCTGGAACATTGCGGTCACGATGGCCGCGTCCGCGACGCTATAACCGCCGCCTTCTTTCACCAGGGTCGGTAACCAGCCGCTGAACAGGTAGACCAGAAACAACGCAAGGACATAACCGCTCCACAACATCAACGTGCCAAAGCGATAGGACGGGGACAATACGATCTGCATCGCCGAAGCGCGCATCAGCGGATGAGCCGGCAGGCAGAAGGTCGATTTCGCGTCGCTGACGCCCGGCGCGAGTTTTTCCACAATGGCGCGGATAGACGCGTTCGGCGCCTGCCTGGCGACCAGGAAGGCCACCGATTCAGGCAGTTTGAAATACAGCAGCGGCGCCACCAGCAGGGGCAAGACACCGCCCAGGATCAGCATGCTTTTCCAGCCGAAGGCCGGAATCATCCAGGCTGACAGAAAGCCGCCTGCCGCGGCGCCCAAGGAAAACCCGCAAAACGCCACCGTGATCAGGAACGAACGACTGCGCTGCGGCGCGTACTCCGACACCAGGGTGCTGGCATTCGGCATGGCCGCGCCGAGCCCCAAGCCCGTCATGAAGCGCAGTACGACCATGGTATTGATGTCCGGGGAAAACGCCGTCGCCAGCGTCCACAGACCAAACATGAACACACTGCTCACCAGCACGATCTTGCGTCCGTAACGGTCGGCCAGCGGCCCCGCGACCAGCGCACCGACAGCCAGGCCAATCACCGCCGCACTCAACACCGGGCCCAACTGCTGGTGGCTCAAGCCCCAGTCCATTTTCAATTGCGGTGCGATAAAGCCCATGATTGCCACATCGAAGCCATCCAGGCCGATGATCAGGAAACCGAGAAATACGACCCACTTCTGAAAGCCGCCAATGGCGCGACTGTTGATCAGCGCCTGGATGTCGATGGGTTGAGTTGTCAGCATGAAAGTCACCTCTGTGTTGTGGGGGCGCCCAACCACTGCGCCCGCTTTTTTATTGGGGTGAAACGAGGATCGCGACCGGCGGCTCAAGCGCTGCCGAGACTGTTGAACCGCACCGGACGGATAATCCGGGTTTCCTGAGCCAGGATCAGATGCGCCGATGCTTGCAGGTAGGCCGGGAAGCGGGGGTCGCCATCCCGCGCCTGGCTGCGGCGCTCGAAGTCATCGAGACTGTCGTAGCCCCAGAGGTGAACGACTTGGTTCAATGGGCCGATGCTGCTGGTATAAAAACCCAGGGGCGCGCCCAGATGCTCCAGCAAAATCGGCATTGCCAGACGATCGAATACCTCGATGAACTCGCTCATGCCGCGTGGACGGATGGTGTAGATGCGGTGATCGATGACCGGTTTGTGAATCATCAGGCCACCTCCTGCTGGGGGGTGCCCGAGGCTTTTTCTGCAGCCACGCGAGCCAGGTGCAGGCCGGTGAGATAAGCGAAGGTCATGATCGGCCCGAGCGTGATCCCGGCAGCGGGATAGTTGCCGCCCATGATGCTCGCCCGGTCGTTGCCCACCGCGTAAAGCCCATCGATCGCCTGGCCTTGTTGGTTGAGCACTTCGCCGCGCACGCTGGTGTTGATGCCATCGAAGGTGCCGAGGTCGCCCATGATCACTTTGAGGGCGTAGTAAGGGCCTTCGCCAATCGGCGCCACGCACGGATTCGGCAGGTTCTGCGGGTCGGCGAGGTAGCGGTTGAAGGTGGTGCTGCCACGGCCGAACTGCTGATCCACGCCCTGCCCCGCCGTGCGATTGTAGTCACGCACGGTCTGTTCCAGGCCGGCCACGTCGAGCCCGGCGTTGCGCGCCAATTCAGCCAGGGTGCTGCCGCTGTGCAGGTAACCGTTGCGCAGCAATGGCGCGAGGGGCATCGGTGCCGGCTTGGCATAACCCAGCCCGTACTTGGCCATGGTCCGGCGGTCGCAGATCAACCACATGGCGGTTTCAGCCTGGTGGGCGCAGGCGTCAATCATTGCCGCGCCCACGTCGTGATACGAGTTGGACTCGTTGGTGAACCGTTGGCCATTGCGGGTCACGCCGATCACTCCGGGCTTGTAGCGATCGAGCAGATGCGGGAAGGCGGTGAACCTGCCGTTACCCATCGGCACTTTCGAGACGGGCATCCAGGCAGCAGGCGCTTTGAGCCGTATATCGACGGTGCCGCCCAAGGCCTCGGCCATGCGTGCGCCATCTCCGGTGTTGGTCTGCGGCACCGGGGAGAAATGCTCGCCACCGCGGCGCACATGGGGATAGGCCTGCTTCAACCGTTGCAGATCATGGGAAAACCCGCCGCTGGCCAGCACCACACCGTAGCGGGCTTCAAACCGCACTTCACCGCCCGCGGTCTGAGCGACCACGCCATTGACCCGGTCTGCGCTTTTCAACAATTGCTGCGCACTGGTTTGCGTCAGAATCGGAATCCCCAGGTCCAGTGCCGATTTCGCCAGCCGCGCGGCCAAGGCATTGCCGCTGGTCACCTGAATGCCGCGCCGGTAAAGCAGCAACTCCTTGGCATGCGTCATCAAGCGCTTTGCGACATAGAGGAATGAGGTCAGGGATTTGGTGGCATTGAAGAAATGCTTGAGGTCGGCATTCGACGAATTGAACATCATCCCAATGAACGTGATGGTTTTGAGCGGCGGCCGCAGGCGTGCCATGTCGGCCCCAAGCTTGCGGATGTCGAAAGGCGCGGCGAGGATCGAACGGCCAATATCGACGCCACCGGCCACGTCCGGGTGATAGTCCGGATAGAGGGTGGGGACGAACTGGACCTCGGTCTCTCGCTGGAAAAAGTCGATCATCCGCGGCGCGTTATCGAGAAATGCATCGACGGCCTCGGCATCGTAGAAATCGCCCGTTTCGTGCTTCATATAGGTCAGCGCGGCCTCGCGGCTGTCCGGGATGCCGTTGGCCTGGGACAAGGCATTGCCGGGAATCCACAGCACCCCACCCGAGAAGGCGGTGGTGCCGCCGAAGAACGCATCCTTTTCAATCACAATGACTTCCAGCCCCTGCTTGCGCGCCGCAATGGCGGTCGCCAGGCCACCGGCACCGGCGCCGATCACCAGTACGTCGCACCGGCGGATCGCCGCGGTTGTTGTCGTCGTCATAGTCAGTCTCACTCGGTAAAAGCCAGCCGAACGGCAGCCGTCGTCGCCATCGACCGCACGACAGGCGAGGGTTCGCTGGGGGATTCGGAGTCGACCGTCATCGGCCGAACGGAGGTCAGGCCTGGCGGCTGATCGTGGGTGATTCGTAGCCGGGGCGAGGGATCAACGCCATCAACATACTTTCCAGGCCTCCATCGACGGTCAACTCGGCAGCGTTGACATAACCTGCCCGCGGGCTCGCAAGGAACAGGACGGCATCGGCTATGTCCTGCGGCTCGCCGATCCGCTGGTTGGCGGTCATCGCCTTGCGCTCTTGCTCGACCTTGGGATCGGCGTAGAACGCTGCCGACAGCGGCGTGCGGATCAGGCCCGGGCAGATGGTATTGCTGCGGATGCCCCGCGGCCCCCACTCCGCCGCTATCTGCCGAGAAAGCATGGCGACCCCGGCCTTGGCTGTACTGTAGGCACCGCTGAAGGTTTGCGGGTAATGCGCGGCGATTGACGCGATATGCACGATGCTGCCGCTTTGTCGGGCCAGCATCAGGCGCCCGAACGCCTGGGCACACAGCAGATAGCCCGTCAGGTTGACCGACAGCACCTGGTTCCATTCGTCCAGGGTCAGCGTTTCAAGTGCCCCGGCCTGCAGCACGCTGGCGTTGTTGATCAGCACATCGCAACGCCCATGGAGCGCCTGCACTTGCTCCGCGGCCTGTTGCACGCTAAAGGGATCGGCAATATCGCAGTGCAACACCGAGACATCCGCTTCACTGTTTTTCGCCAGCTCGGCGGCCAGTTCACGGCATTTCCGTTCGTCGCGATCGAGCAGCACCACATGGGCATTCTGGCTAACCAGCGCGGCGGCGATCGCAGCGCCGATACCGCCAGCCGCGCCAGTGAGGACACAGACTTTGGCCTCGAGGTTCAGCCAGTTTTTCGGCAGGTCGTTATTATTCATTGTTATCTCCAACACGCATTTCAAGACAGTTCGCCCACTGCATGGCAAGCAGCAGGCGAGGCTCAGCATAGAAGCGTGGGACGACTCACAAGAATGGACAAAACCTTCAACCGTAGAGACTTTTACGACAAATCAGCGGCAAATTGCCCTACGCGCGGATTCTTCGCTAAGGTAGAAAACACGTGCCTGTAGACCATAAGAATAATGAACAAGATTCCCAGCTATGCCCTGTACGGCGAGGCGGCGGCGCCGATATGGCACGACTCCCTGCATGTCGAGTCAATCTCCCTGCGCTCCGGCGCCTATAACTGGGAGATCGCCGCTCATCGCCACGATGGGTTGTTGCAGATGCTGTACCTGCAAAGCGGCGAAGGCGAGGTGCTGCTGGACAACCAGCGGGTCGAGGTCAAGGCCCCGTGCCTGCTGTTCATCCCTGAGCAGATCGTGCATGGCTTCGCCTGGCACGGCCGGGTCGAAGGGCATGTGATCACCGCCGTCCAACACCCGCTGGAAAGCATCGTCCAAGTGCTCTCCCCTGGCCTGTTACCGCAGATCCAGAAACCCTGCGTAGTCGCCCTGCCGCACTGGGCGCCGGCCGATGATCCGCTGGAGCCTCTGTATCGGGCGTTGTACGGCGAATACCACGGACGCGGTCGGGAACACATCGCGTGCAGCATGTCGTTATTGTTGGCGCTGGTGATCCAGATGCTGCGCCTGAGCGAGTACAGCCACGACCTGCATGCACACCGTCATGATCGACGCAGCCAGCAGGTCATTGCCTTTCGCGAGCTGGTGAACAGGCACTTTCGCGAGCATCTTTCGCTGCATGACTATGCCGGTTTCCTGGGGGTCACCGTCGTCACATTGGGCCGGCTGTGCCACGAACAACTCGGCATGACCCCCATGACCCTGATCAACGCCCGGCTGATCCTCGAAGCCAAACGCGAGCTGGCCCATTCGGCCCAAAGCGTGAAGCAGATTGCCCAT
Source organism: Pseudomonas sp. Pse79 (assembly GCF_024519615.1). NCBI lineage: Bacteria > Pseudomonadati > Pseudomonadota > Gammaproteobacteria > Pseudomonadales > Pseudomonadaceae > Pseudomonas > Pseudomonas sp. Pse79. The sequence continues at coordinate 65,948 of NZ_JALJRR010000025.1, read as the reverse complement.
GGCATGGGCTTTTCCGATGTCGGTTACTTCAGCCGCTTTTTCCGCAAGCACGCCCAGTGCAGCCCGAGTGAATTCCGCCTTCAAACCCAAGCCACACGTCACGCAACGTGACGCTCTCAGTCAACTCTGACCGTTGTGTTCAAGCAACCCGAAAGCTCGAGAATTAAAGTTGAAGCGCCAGGGGAAGCTACCCCAGCTCACAACTCCAATAATAGAGCGACGTCAATGAGACTGACACAATCCTTGCCAGCGTGCCTGACACTCAGCTTCGTATCACTTGCCGTCTTTGCGGCAGAGGGCCCTCCTCCCCCCTCCGTGAGCCAACCCAGCGGTATCAACCTGGGCGGTACCAGCTTTTATGATGGGTTCGCAGGCCCCCCCGGGCTAACGCATCAGACCTATCTGAAGTTCAGTACATCCAGCAGCGTTCGTGACAATGGCGGCAAGGACAACCGCAACTTCGATAACCCGAAGATCAACGTCATTACCCTGATCAACCAATTCAGCTATTACTCGCCCGACACCATCGGCGGCGGCGCGCACTTGGGCTGGAGCCTTTTGGTGCCCGTGGTCTCTCTGGACGGCGACTTTGGCGACAACGGCGTAAAGCTCAAGGACAACGGCGTCGGCCTGGGCGACGTCACTGTCGGCCCGCAGATCCAGTTCGATCCGATCGTCAACGCCGAAGGCCGGCCGGTGTTTGTGCAGCGCGTGGCCTTCGATACGATCCTGCCCACCGGCAAGTACGACAAACACAAGGACTTGAATCCCGGCTCCAATTACTTCTCCTTCAACCCCTACTGGGCCGCGACCCTGATGCCGGCGCCGCGCTGGGAAGTGAGTTGGCGCTTGAATTACTTGTACAACTTCAAGAACAACGACCCGGCAAGCAGTTCGGCGCAGTTCTTTGAAGGGCGGCCGGTACACGACACCCAATCGGGTCAATCGGCGTGGGCCAACTTTACGGCTTCGTATGAGGTGTTCCCGAAGGTTTCAGTCGGGATCAACGGCTATTACTTCAGGCAGATTTCCGATGACCAGGTCAACGGCGACCGCCTGAGCAATTCTCGGGAAAAAGTACTGGGCATTGGCCCCGGCCTCTTCTGGAAAATGACCGAAGACCAGGCCTTTTGGCTCAATACCTATAAAGAGACCGGCGTGGAAAACCGCAGCAAGACGGATTACGCCGTGCAGGTCCGCTACGTTCACAAGTTCTGACTGAGGTGATATGCGATGAATGCGCTCGACTCCATCGACAGCAAGAAATCACTGGGCGCTATTTGCCTGATGATGGTCATTTCCCTGGGAACGCTGCAGATCCAGCCGATCCTGGGCGGCGCGTTGATTGATCAACTGGGGCTGCCGCTCAATGCCATCGGCGCGATCTTCGCCGCCGAGTTGATCGCGATGGCCATCGCCTGCGGCGTCTGTGCTCTGTTCATGGCACGGGTCGACCGCCGCCGCTTTGCGCTGGTTGCCTTGCTGATCCTGGCCGCCGGCAACCTGGCGAGCACACAACTGCACAGCCAGGCCTGGCTGATGGTGTTCAGGATCATCTGCGGCGCCAGCGGTGGCGCGGTCATGGCGGTGGTGTATGCGACTGCGGCGCTGCGCAGGTCGAAAGACGCGACATTCGCCGTGATCAATATCGGCAACCTGCTCTGGGGCATGCTGCTGGTGACGTCCATGCCCATGCTCTTGCAGGCGTTTGGCGTGCAGGGCGCGTTTTCCTTGCTGGCCATCACCAGCCTGTTCGCGGCGCTGGGTTGCTGGAAAATCCCCAGGCACTACCCTGACGCCCATCGCATCGCCCAGGGTGCGGCTCAGCCGTTCGGGCTGACTGCCGTACTGCTGATCCTGTTGTTTGCACTGTTGTTTTTCGGGCACTCCGCGCTGTGGGTGTATCAGGAACGAATTGGCAAAAGTATTGGCCTGGAACCCCAGCAGATCGGCGCCATCCTCGGCGGCAGCATCCTTGCAGGGGCCCTGGGAGCCGGGCTCTCCGGGCTGTTGGGGCGCCGCCTGGGTTTGCTGTTTCCGCAACTGCTGAGCTTTGGCACCGCGTTGCTGGCGACCCTGGTGATGGTCTATGGCGACAGCACCGTCGCGTTCGCCGCCACGGCGTGCCTGATCCATATGGTGTGGTTTTTCAGCCTGCCCTACCTGCTGTCGATGGCGGCCGAACTGGACCCTTCCGGTCGATTGGCCGGCCTGGGCAACGCGGCGATTTTTGTCGGCCAAGGGCTGGGCCCGTTCGGTGCCGCGCTGGTGGTCGGCGAAGGGCATTTCCGGGCCGTGGGGTGGCTGGCAGCCTCGGCGTATGGAGTGGCCTTGATCATTTCGTGCCTGGTGGTGGCGCGCTTTCGTCGAGGCCTCAAACCGCGCGCGCCGGCCCTGTCGCCACAATCTGCCTGAATACCCTGCCCTGACGTGAACCCACTGGATCAATGAGATGACGCGATGAATATTCCATTTCCCAAAACCCCCGAGTTTTCCGGCGCGCTGTATACCCCCAGCCGCGTAGAAGCCGACGTGTTCGACCTGGAGATCGAAGGCGCTGTGCCTGAGGCGATCCACGGGACCTTTTATCAAGTCTCGCCGGACCCGCAATACCCGCCCATGCTGGGCACGGATATCTTCTTCAACGGCGACGCCATGGTCAGCGGCTTCTATTTTGCCGATGGCAAGGTCTCGTTGCGTCGGCGCTATGTGCTCACCGATCGCCTGGTCGCCCAGCGCCGTGAAGGGCGTTCGCTCAACGGCGTCTATCGCAATGCCTACACCAACGACGCGCTCGCGGCAAAAAACAACACCACGGCCAACACCTCGGTGATCCCGCATAACAACGTCCTGCTGGCACTCAAGGAAGATGCCATGCCGTGGGCACTGGACCCGCAGACGCTGGAGACCCTCGGCGAGTGGAATTTCGACGGGCAGATCGATTCAGCCACCTTCACCGCCCATCCCAAGCTCGACCCGGTGACCGGAAACCTGCTGGCCTTCAGCTACGAAGCCAAAGGCGACGGCACACCCGACATGGCGTATTTCGAAATTTCGCCGCAGGGCAAACTGCTGCACCAGATCTGGTTCCAGGCGCCCTACGCCGCCATGGTCCACGACTTCGCGGTCACCGAGCATTATGTGGTGTTCCCGCTGATCCCCCTGACGGTGGACGTCGAGCGCATGAAACAAGGCGGCCAGCATTTCCAGTGGCAGCCCGAACTGCCCCAGCTGTTTGCCGTGGTGCCGCGCCACGGGGACGCGCGCGAGGTGCGTTGGTTCAAAGGGCCCAAGGACGGCTTCCAGGGCCATACCCTGAACGCGTTCGACGAAGACGGTAAAGTCTATGTGGACATGCCGGTCACCGGCGGCAACGTCTTTTACTTCTTTCCCCAGGCGGACGGTTTCGTACCGCCGCCGGAAACCCTGGCGGCCAGCCTGATGCGCTGGGTCTTTGACCTGAGCAGCGCACAGGACGAACTGCAACCGCAGGCGCTGACGGACTATCCCTGTGAATTTCCCCGCTGCGATGACCGTTACATAGGCCGCAAATATGAACACGGATTCCTGCTCGCCTTTGATCCGCAGCGGCCGTATAACTCGGCGAATGGCCCGATGCCGTTTCAGTTCTTCAACCTGCTGGCTCACATCAACCTGACAACCGGTGTCACCGACGCGTGGTTTCCCGGTGACAGCGGGTGCTTTCAGGAACCCATTTTCATTCCACGCTCCGCCGCGGCAGCGGAAGGCGATGGCTACGTGGTCTGCCTGCTCAACCTGATTGTCGAAGGGCGCAGTGAACTGGTGGTGCTGGACTCCACTGACATGGCGGCCGGCCCCATCGCCCGCATCAAAGTCCCATTCCGTATGCGGATGTCGCTGCACGGCTGCTGGGCACCGCGCTAAATCGGCATAGCGTTCCCCTCCCCTCCAATAGCCACGCCCGTAGCCATCCCATACTGGAATGGCACGGGCTGCTTGGCGTTTCAGGCAGCAATCCGATCACCGAACAGAAAAATAACATTTATTCCGAAATGCAGGATTTATACAAAAATCCCACTTTACAGGATTAATTCGCAAGACTAGATTGAGCCCATTGCAGCCCATCTCACGCTCCCCTTTCCGAGAGGACACTTCATGAAATTCGCGAGCTTTATCGTTCAAGGCCGTACCACCTACGGGGTGGTCGAGGGCGCTCAGGTGATTGACCTGGAATCGGTCAAATCCACCTTTGGCACCGACCTCAAGCAAGCCATCGCCATCAATCGCCTGGGTGAACTGACGCCGACCATCCTGGCCGCGCTGCCACGCGTAGCGTTGGCGGACGTGACGTTCCTGCCAGTGATCGCAAACCCGGGCAAAGTGCTGTGCATTGGCATCAACTACGCCACCCATGTGCGTGAAACCGGTCGGGAGATGCCGACCTACCCGATGATTTTCACGCGTTTCGCCGACAGCCAGGTTGCACACCTGCAACCGATCATTCGCCCAAAGGTTTCGCATAAGCTGGATTTCGAAGGCGAACTTGCAGTGGTCATCGGCAAAACCGCGCGCCACGTCAAGGCTTCGCAGGCGCTGGAGTATGTGGCCGGTTATGCCTGCTACAACGATGGCAGCGTCCGCGACTGGCAGAAGCACACCATCCAGTTCGTGCCGGGCAAGAATTTCCCGGACACCGGCGGCTTCGGTCCCTGGCTGGTGACTTGCGATGAGATCGGCGACCCGCAGGACCTGGAATTGACCACGCGCCTGAACGGCCAAGTGATGCAACACACCCGCACCAGCGACATGATTTTCGACGTGCGCCACCTGATCGAATACTGCTCCACCTTCACCGAACTGGCGCCCGGCGATGTGATTGTCAGCGGCACCACCGGTGGCGTCGGCGCATTCCGTGAACCGCCGGTATGGATGAAGCCCGGCGATACCGTCGAGGTCGAGATATCGGGCATCGGCATCCTGCGCAACAGCATCGCCGATGAACAATAAGCCATGAAGCCATTACCTGAATCAGAACACCTGCCGGAGCAGGACGCCGACAGCAAAGGCTCAAGCCTGGAGCGCATGCTGCGGGTGCTGGATCTGTTTACCGAGACCAGCCCGATCTGGGCGGTCGACGAGATGGGCGCTGCGCTGGGTTACACGCGGTCGACCATCTACCGCTACGTGCGCGAACTGGCTGAGGCGAACCTGTTGTTTCAGGTCGAAGCCGGCCGCTACGCGTTGGGCGCACGGATTATCACCTGGGACCGCCAACTGCGCCTGAGCGACCCGCTGGTACGCGCAGCGCAAGCCCTGGAACAAGACCTGCCGCGTTGGAGCGAGCAACAGGTGTGGCTGATCTGCCGGCTGTTCAAGAACCAGGTGGTGTGTATCCACCAGCATGGCGACTTGTTCAGCGAGGTCAGCTACTCCCGCGGCTCACCCAGGCCGCTGTTCCTCGGCGCGACCTCGAAGGCGATCCTCGCCAACATGACGTCGCGCCAACACAGTCAGCTGTTTCTGGAAAACCCCGATGAAGTGCGCGCCAGCCATCTGGGACAGACCTGGGAACAATTCCGCCGCTCACTGCAGCAACTGCGCCGCCAGGGCTATGTCGCCAGCGCGGCTGAAATTGACCCCGGCGTCTACGGCCTGGCGGCACCGATCTTCGACAACGACGGCAAGGTGGTCGGCAGCATCAGTTGCCTGCGTCCGATTCAGGAGCGCGACAACGCCCAGGAAGCGCAACAAGGGGCACAAATGCAGGCCCTCGCACAGGCGTTGTCGCAGCGCATGGCGACGCTCACCCACCGCCCCGCGTAGCCAGACTGAAAACTTTGGAAGGGAATAACAATGACAACCCTCAACAGCTTCAGCACCCAAGTCTTGATCATCGGGGCAGGCCCTACCGGACTGACCCTGGCCAACCTCCTCGGCCAGGCCAACGTGGACAGCCTGATCATCGACCGCAAACCCGGCACCGTGACCGAACCGCGTGCCGTCTCGATCGACGATGAATCCTTGCGCACCATGCAAGCCATCGGGCTGGATGACGCCGTGTTGCGCGATGTGGTGCCCGGTTATGGCGTGCATTACTTCACCCGCGCGGGCGGGCGTTGCTTCGGCAAGGTCGAGCCGACCGGCAGGTTATATGGGTTTCCCAAGCGTAACGCCTTCCGCCAGCCGCTGTTCGAAAGCACGCTGAAGACCGGCCTTGAGCGTTTTGCGAACCTGACCGCGCGCTTCAATCACGAGCTGCTCGAGTTCACCCAAGACCAGCATGGCGTGCACGCGTTGATCAAGGATGCCGATGGCCAGTTGCTCAACGTCAAGGCCAGCTACCTGATCGCCTGCGACGGCGGCCGCAGCCCGGTGCGCAAGCAACTGGGGATCGAGATGGTGGGGTCGAGCTTCTCCTCACGCTGGCTGGTGGTCGATACCGACCAGGATGACGACCCCTTCTGGCAGACCCGCGTGTACTGCGATGCCCGCCGCCCCGTGGTGGAAGTGCCCGGCCCACACCGCACGCGGCGCTTTGAATTCCTGCTCAAGCCGGACGAAACCGATGCGCAGGTGCTCAGCCCCGAATGCCTGCACACCCTGCTTCGTCCGTTCAAAGGCGATGCCCCGGTGTCCATCGTGCGCAAGACGGTGTACACCTTTCATGCCCGCATCGCCGAGCGTTGGCAGGTCGGCCGCGTATTTCTCGCTGGCGATGCCGCGCATTTGACCCCGCCCTACGCGGGGCAAGGGATGAACAGCGGCGTTCGCGATGCCCACAATCTGGGCTGGAAGCTGGTCGCCGTGCTCAAGGGCAAAATGGCGGCGAACGCCCTGCTGTCCTACGAAAGCGAGCGGCGCGACCATGCCTGGGCCTTGATCAAGCTGGCCCTGAACCTTGGCGTGGTCATGGCGCCAGCCACCGTGCTGCGGGCTCGCCTGATCAGCGCGGCATTCGCGGTCATCGGCCTGGTGCCGCCGCTGCGCGATTATTTCCTGCAAATGCGCTTCAAGCCCAAACCGCGCTTTACCAAAGGCCTGGTATTGCCCGAAGGCAAGGCCGGGAAACTGGCCTGCGGGCAAATGTTTCCTCAGCCATTGCTGACCGATGCCCAAGGCCGCGCTCACCTGCTGGACACGACCATCGGTGCCGGCTTCGCCCTGATCCAATATGGCGACCTGCCCCATCCACGTCTCGATGAACTGCGACACGGTCTGTGGGACCACCTGGAAGCCAAACGCATCCTGATCCTGCCCGCGCACGTTCAGACGCTACCGTCGATCCCCGGCTGCACCGTGCTGCAAGACCGCGAGAATGCGCTCAAGGACCTGCTCGGCGACAGCCAGAAGTTTCTGCTGCTGCGTCCGGATCGCTATGTCGCCGCCATCTTCGAGATGGCCACGCAAGACCCAGTCGCCGACGCATTGCAATCGCTGTTCGGCATCACCCTGACGAACAACTGCGCGGATCAGCCGGGCATGGCGCCCGTCTACCCCTGAACCTTCAGCCCCAGAGGTGTTTATGCAAACCTTGCAGACTTCCACCCCCGCCCGCCTGTGTTACCTGCACCTGGCAAGCAAAGCTCCACAGCAGCAGGTCGACTTCTATCAGCGCCTGCTGGACATGGACGGCCTGGCGCAGGCTGACGGCAGCTGGCTGCTCCAGGGGCCCCAACGGGCCATGCTGATTTCACCCGCCGACCATAGCGGCCTGCTCGCGGCGGCGTATGACCTGGGCAGCCAAGCGCACTTGAGTGAACTGCGCGCGCGCCTGCTCGGCAACGGTTGTCAGGTCGAAGCGCTCGACTCGCCGCTGCTGGAAGCGGGCGCCTTTCAAATCCGTGACCCCCAGGGTCGGCAAACCCTATTTGGCGTGTCTCGCGGCGCGTCCACCATCGACCGCAAGGGCATGCCGGGGCGCCTGCAGCACGTGGTGTTCCAGACCACGGAGCTGGAAGCGATGATCGACTTCTACGTCAACACAGTGGGGTTCACCGTCTCGGACAATGTCGTCGACGAGCAAAGCGGCCAGCTCACCACCTGCTTCCTGCGTTCGGACGATGAACACCATTCGCTGGCGTTCTTCCGCGGATCGAAAAACGAGTGGGATCACCACTGTTACGAAACCAACGAATGGAATGACATCCGCGACTGGGGCGACCGCTTCGCCAAGGAGCGGATCACCTTGTTCTTCGGCCCGGGACGACATGGCCCAGGCAACAACCTGTTCTTCATGGTGGTCGATGCCGATCGCAACCGCCTGGAATTCTCGGCCGAGCTGGAGATCACCGAAGCCTCCCGCCCGCCTGGCGTCTGGCCGCAGGAGGAATACACCCTCAACGCCTGGGGACGCGCCTGGATCCGAAGCTGAATACGCTCAACCTAAAGGGTCTGCCCTCACCACCCTCAATCGACGCGGCTACCTGCCTCTAAGGTAAGACTATGACAACTCCAATACTCGCGGCCTACGCCATCAACGGCGACCAATACATCAACGGCACCTGGCGTGCGGGTCGTTCTGCACGACGCCTGGACGACCGCAACCCCTTCAACGGCGAACCCTTGCTGGAAATGCCCCTGGCCTCGGTGGCCGACCTGGATGACGCCTACCAGGCCGCCCAACGCGCGCAAACCGACTGGGCAGCGCTGCACCCGACCCAGCGCAGTGCGCAACTGGAAAAACTCGCCCAGGTCATCCAGAACCGCAGCGAAGAAATCATCGACTGGCTGATCCGCGAGTCCGGCAGTACCCGTATCAAAGCTGGCATGGAATGGCAGTTCACCCTCAACCTGGTTCGCGAATGCGCAACACTGCCGATGCAGGTTGAAGGCCGGATCCTGACCAGCTACAAGCCTGGCGAACAGAGTTTCGTGTTTCGCGAGCCGCTGGGGGTGGTCGGTGTGATCAGCCCGTGGAACTTCCCGCTGTACCTGAGCATGCGCTCGGTGGTGCCGGCCCTTGCGCTGGGCAATACCGTGGTGCTCAAGCCCGCCAGCGATACGGCGGTTACCGGCGGCCTGTTGATTGCCCATCTGTTCGAAGAGGCCGGGTTCCCGGCGGGCTCGCTGAACGTGGTGGTCGGCGCGGGTGCAGAGATCGGCGATGCGTTCGTCGAACACCCGATACCGAGCCTGATCTCCTTCACCGGCTCCACCGACGTGGGACGCAACGTGGGACGCATCGCCACTGGCGGCAAGCACATCAAGCGCGTGGCCCTGGAGCTGGGCGGTAACGCACCGCTGGTGGTGCTGGAGGATGCGGACATCGAGATAGCGGCGCATGCCGCCGTGGTCGGGCGCTTCCTGCATCAGGGCCAGATCTGCATGAGCGTCAACCGGGTCATTGTTGATCGTGCGCTGTATGCCGACTTCGCGGCGCTGGTGGTCGAGCGCGTGCGCAATCTCAAGACCGGTGACCCGGCCAAGGCCGATACGGTAATCGGGCCGGTGGTCAACCAGAGTCAGCTTGATGGCCTGCTTGGAAAGATCGACGCCGCCGAGCGTGCCGGTCTCAAGCAACTGTGTGGCGGCCAGGCGCGCGGGCTGGTGCTACCGGCCCATGTCTTCGGTGAAGTGGGCCCCGAGCAGGCCTTGGCCCGCGATGAAACGTTCGGCCCGTTGCTGCCGCTGATGATTGCGCAGAATCAGGCCCATGCCCTGGAGTTGGCCAATGCAAGCGAGTACGGTCTGTCCAGCGCGGTGTTTACCCGTGACATGGCACGCGGCCTGAGCTTTGCCCGGGGCATCGTAGCGGGCATGACCCATATCAACGACATCACCGTCGATGACCAGCCCAATGCGCCGTTCGGCGGCGAAAAGAATTCCGGTCTTGGACGCTTCAACGGCCACTATGCCTTGGATGAGTTTACCCGAGCCCATTGGGTCACCTGGCAAGCCGGGGGCCATCACTACCCGTTCTGATCGTCTGTCAGGAGCGGGCAAGGCTCACACCTTGCCCGCCAGCCCAAAACAAAAAAACAAAAGGCGAAACAATGAATAACCTAGCCTGCGTATCCACCGATCAAGTCGTTCGCTCTGATCGGCTGATGAAATGGAAAGAGTTCATGAGCGATCACCTGGGCCGCACGCCGGAGTATATAAAGCGCCTGGAGTCCACCAACATCGACCCGTTGCACAACGGCAACTTCCAGGGCCGCCTGGAATACGGCGACTTGGGCCAGTTGCGTTTCTGCCGCATGACCGCCAGTGCCCATCGCTATTCACGCCACCTGAGCAAGGCGCTTGATGTCGTCGACACACCGCGCATGTTGATACTGCAGGTCGCTGGTGTCAGTCATTTCGAGCAAGGCCAGCAAAACAGCACCGTCGCGCCGGACGAAATGCTCCTGGTCGACTGCGGCAAACCCCTCAGCGTCACCAGCACCCAGGGCTGCGAGCACTTTATCCTGCTATTCCAGGGCCCCGCCGGGCAACTGACGCAGACCGGCGACATGCACTTGAATGGCCGCAACGGGCTGGGGCGCATGCTGATGCACTTGATCAGCGACGCTTATCACCAATATCCCCTGCTCAACAGCCAATCGGCCGGGCTGATCGGCGACAGCATCACCGGGTTGCTGAACAATGCACTGAAGAACAAACAAGATGAAAAGCAACTCGACCATGACTTCCGCTTTTTCAAACAGAATCGCCTCAAGGCGTATATCGAGCGTCACCTGGCCGACCGCGACCTCAGCATCGAGCGCATCGCCAACGCCGAGCAATGCTCAGTGCGCAGCTTGCATCGGGCATTTCAGGACGAGCTGGGGTGCAGTGTCAGCGAGTACATCTGGCAGCGTCGGCTGTCCCGTTGCGCCGAGGACCTGCGCAACCATGAACAGGCCCATCGCTCCCTCACCGAGATCGCCTATGCCTGGGGCTATGGCAGCAGCTCGCATTTCAGCCGGCACTTCAAAGCGACATTCGGCATGTCGCCCCGGTTGTTTCGTGACACCGCCAGCGACACCCGTGCCAACGCCACTGCGGCGTAACCCCAGGCGCCGTCCGCCAGCGCCAAGGCGTTGATGGACGGCCCCTGCGATCAATGCGCCTCACCGCCCGGCAAGGGCTGGTAACGCACCGATCAACCGTCATCCTGTACGTCGCCCCAGCGAAACCGTCAAAGGCACCCAGGGACAAGAAACCGGCCCCCCTGTTTTTCTCTCCCGCGTTGCCTTGCATGTCTTTCAGGAACTCAAGACCCGCACCGGAGAGTCTCAGTGCGCTGACTGATGCCTCGAACGGCTGCAGGGTTCTGGTGGTACTGGTTTTACCTTCACGGTAATGACCTGACCTCGACGTTTCGCAAAGGCTGGACGACCTAATGCACAACGGCCAGCCCCTAGCGCCTGGCGCGGTTGGCGCGACCCGCCATTCAACTTTCATAAAAGCTTAACGAAAGTGCTGCAGAGTTCGGGAGCCCGTTATCACAATGAGTTCCTTCGATGAAAAATTTGATGAAGTCTGCTGCACTCGCCGTTGCGGTTTCTCTTTGTGCAAGTTCCATGGCTTTTGCTGAGGAAAGCGTTCGTCTGAGCGGCTCAGGCGCTAGTTTCCCGGCACCGATCTACCTGACCTGGTTCAAGGATTTCAGTAAGAAAACCGCAGGTGTCACTGTGGATTATCAATCCAAGGGCAGTGGCGCCGGTGTGCAGGACTTCCTGAACAAAACCGTCGATTTCGCCGCCAGTGACTCGGCAATGAAAGACGAAGATATCGCCAAGGTTGCCGAAGGCGTGCAGTTGCTGCCGATGACGGCAGGTGAAATCGTGTTGGCTTTTAACCTGCCGGGCAATCCTAAAGAACTTAAATTGCCACGCGACGTTTACTCCAACATCTTCTTGGGCAAGATCACCAAGTGGAACGACCCGAAAATCGTTGCAGCCAACCCGGGCCTGAAACTGCCTGATATGCCGATCACCGTGGTCGTGCGTGCAGACTCCAGCGGTACCACTGCGGTATTCACAAAGCATCTGGCGACGATCAACCCACAGTTCCAGAAAGATTTGGGTGAAGGCAACACCGTCAACTGGCCTGCCAGCGACAAATTCATCAAATCGCCGAAGAACGATGGTGTGACAGCGACCGTGCGCCAGACTCCGGGCGCTATCGGCTACATCGAATACGGTTTCGCCAAGCTGGCCAAGGTTGACTTTGCCCAACTGCAGAACAAGGCCGGCAAGTACGTTGTCCCTAACGCAGAAAGCGGTGCCGAGGCCCTCGCGGCTGTGAAAATGCCGGAAAGCCTGGTGGCCTGGCTGCCGGATCCGGACGGCGCCAAGTCCTACCCGATCACGTCCTACACCTGGATGATCTTCCGCAAGCACAACGAGAACCCGGCCAAGGCCAAGGCGATGCGCGAAATGGTCGAATACAGCCTGACCGAAGGGCAGAAAATCGCCGACTCGATGGGTTACATCCCGCTGCCGAAATCGGTTGTCGATGAGGTTCGCAAAGCGTCCGCCAACATCCAGTAACGCACGTGAGGCCTCTCTCGGTATGCGCGCTCAGCCATACCGGGAGCGTTTCCCCCTTGTTCCGGAGTTAGCCTATGAGCACACCTTTTGTCGTACCGGTTAACCAGGATTCTGCCTGCCAGCCACCCTCTGCAAAGGATTTCCTGGTTGATCGCACCTTCCGTGCGCTCGCACGAATAGGGGTGATTCTGATTCTGGCGTTGGTCTTCGCCTTGGTATTCGAGGTGGGACGCAAGGCCCTTCCAGGCATGGAAAAGCACGGTTTTGATGTGCTTCTCGGCAGCGTCTGGGACGTTAACCAAGGCAAGTACGGCATTTTGCCGGCCATTTGGGGCACGCTCTACAGCGCCCTGATCGCACTGCTGATCGCAGGCTTTTTCGGCGTCAGCATGGCGATTTTCCTGACCCAGGATTTCCTGCCGGCGAAGCTGGCAGCCGTGTTTCGAACCATCGTCGAATTACTCGCGGCCATCCCCAGCGTCGTTTATGGCCTGTGGGGAATTTACGTGGTGATCCCGACGATTCGCCCGCTTACGGCGTGGCTGAACAGCGAACTGGGCTGGATACCTTTTTTTGGCACGACCTTGAGCGGGCCGGGGCTGCTTCCTGCGGCGTTGGTACTGGCCATCATGATTCTGCCGACCATTGCGGCCGTGTCGCAGGACGCCCTCACCGGTGTCCCGATGAAAACCAAGCAAGCCGCCTACGGCATGGGGACGACCCATTGGGAAGCGATTCTGAAGGTGATGGTGCCATCCGCCGCCACCGGTATTTTCGGTTCCCTGGTCCTCGGCCTGGGTCGCGCGCTGGGGGAAACCATGGCGCTGGCCATGCTGGTGGGCAACGCGAACAACATCTCGCTTTCTCTGTTTGCCCCGGCCAATACGCTAGCGGCCTTGTTGGCGCTGAACTTCCCCGAAGCCGGGCCGAACGAAATCGAAGTATTGATGTACGCCGCACTGGTACTGATGTTTATCACGCTCCTGGTGAACGTCATCGGTTCCATGATCATGGTCTATGCCCAACGTGGTACTAAATGATGACTGACATCACTTCCTCTACAGCCGCTTTACCAAGCCTGCAGCGCAAGTTTGAAGGCCGCGCCCTGCGCAGCCTGGTGTTGACCACACTGGTCTGGGGTGGTGCTCTACTGGCCAGCGTGCCGCTGATTTCCGTGCTCTACATGCTGATCACGCGCGGAGGGGCACGCCTGAGCCTGGAGGTATTCACCGAACTGCCGCCAACCGGTTTCGAGACCGGCGGTGGCTTCGGCAACGCGATGGCAGGCACCTTCGTCATGGTCGGTATCGCGGCGGCAATCGCGGTGCCGGTCGGCATCATGGCGGCCATCTTTCTGGCGGAACTGGGGCCAGACAGCAAGCTGGCAAACGCCGCGCGCTTTGCCGCCAAGATGCTTACGGGCCTGCCATCCATTCTGGCCGGGGTGTTTGCCTACGCGCTGGTGGTGATGACCACCGGTACCTATTCAGCACCGGCGGGTGGCGTGGCACTGGCGGTACTGATGTTGCCCATCGTCGTGCTGACGGCTGAAGAGTCGATGAGGATGGTGCCTAAAATCATGAAGGATGCGGCCTACGGCATGGGCTGTACCCGCTCGCAGGTCATCTGGAAAATCGTCTTGCCTACCGGCATGCCGGCAATCCTGACGGGCGTCATGCTCGCCGTGGCCCGCGCCGCGGGCGAAACCGCGCCGTTGTTGTTTACCGCGCTGTTCAGCAACTACTGGATTTTTCACGACGGCAGCCTGGCAGTCATGAATCCGACGGCATCGCTTGCCGTGCTGATTTACAACTTCTCCGGTATGCCCTTCGACAACCAACTCGAGCTCGCATGGGCAGCCTCGCTGGTGCTGGTGATGATCGTATTGGTCGTGAATATTGTCAGCCGCATTTTCGGCAAGCCCAAGTATTGAGAACGGGAGCATCTGAATTTTGAACGTATCAACTGCGCAAATAGCCGCTCCGTTTGTCACCCAGGCGCCTGTCGTCATGGACTGCAAGCTGGACAAAATTTTCTACGGCAACTTCATGGCGGTACGTGACAGCCATGTGCCGATCGAAAAAAACAAGATCACCGGTTTCATCGGCCCTTCTGGCTGCGGCAAAAGTACCGTGCTGCGTAGCCTCAATCGGATGAACGATCTGGTGAAAGGCTTTCGGTTTGAAGGGCACGTGCATTTCCTTGGGCAAGACGTCTATGGCAAGGGCGTTGACCCGGTGGTCGTGCGACGTTACATCGGTATGGTTTTTCAGCAGCCGAACCCATTTTCGATGAGCATTTTCGACAACGTTGCGTTTGGCCTGCGCCTCAATCGCTACAAAGGCGACCTGGGAGACCGTGTAAAGCACGCCCTGCAAGGCGCGGCGCTGTGGGATGAGGTCAAGGACAAGCTCAAGGTCAGCGGCCTGTCACTCTCCGGCGGCCAGCAACAACGGCTTTGTATCGCTCGCGCCATCGCGACCGAACCTGAAGTGCTGTTGCTGGATGAGCCCTGTTCGGCACTCGACCCGATCGCGACGCGCCGGGTCGAGGAGTTGATGGTTGAGCTGAAGAAGGATTACACCATCGCCCTGGTCACCCACAATATGCAACAAGCCATCCGTGTTGCGGACACGACAGCGTTTTTCTCGGTTGATATTTCCCAGGGCACGCGCACCGGTTATTTGGTTGAGATGGGCCCAACGGCGCAGATTTTCGATAACCCGCGCGAACAAATGACCGGGGATTACATCAGCGGCAAGTTCAGCTAAACAGCAAACGTCCAGTCAAGACCGCATACCGCTATAGTGCCAAAGGTGCTTTAGCGGGCATCCGGTCGTTTTACCTGCTTATCTACCGTTTCCCAGGATTGCCAATGCCTGCACCCCGTCGTCTTGATCTACCTGCAATCGAACGCGCGCTACGCGAGGTGCAGAGCCGCTTTTCCGAGCTCAGCAGGCACTTTACCGAGCCGCGCGACCCCTTGACCGACGAAGTGCTGCACAATGTACTTGAAGGTTATGCGTTGATTGACAGCTATGTCGCAAGCGGCGTAGACCTGTTCGACCTTCAGCAACTGAACCTGATGCTGGAGATCAACGCCACCGTGCTCTGTGGCCGGGACCCGGTACGCCGACGAGAATACGCTCAACATCTGGCGGCGACCGAGGAACACTTCTTCAACAACGTCGAGGGGGGGATAAAAGACTTGTTCAATTGGTACTGTGCGTATCGCAGCGAATCCGTCTGGAAACGTGCAGCCGGTGTCTACGTGCGAATCCTCAGCAAGCCGCAGTTGTTTATTGAAGGCAATAACCGCAGTGGGTCGCTCATCGTCAGCTATTTGCTCATGCGCGCAGGTTTGCCTCCATTCGTGCTGACGCTGAAAAACGCCGAGGGCTACTTCAACCCGTCATCGGTCATACGCAACTCCGCCAAGCATGGCGTCAAGGCGTTGTATGAATTGCCCAAGATCAAGAAAAAGTATGCAGCCTTCCTGGAAGATCAGGCATCTGATTCAATGAAATTTCTTCTCAACGACAAGGCCTCGCCCCTTTACCAGGAGGGTCATCGATGAGCCGGTATCCCACGCTCGCTAAATGCCGAGCTTCCGGCAGCCGGGTATGGCACGCCATGCGGCGCGCCGTCCCGATGCACGGATTCAGGCGTCAGCGCATACGCATTTCGTTCGATATCGATGACACCCTGGCCTGCCAACTCCACCACTGCGCGGTCGAGCCAAGCCGGCTGCCGGCCTGTGTGCATCGTTGGCTGGGTGAACCACTGCGTATCGGTACACGCTCCCTGACCCAAGAGTTACGTCGCCAGGGCTGCAGTATTTGGGTCTACACCTCGTCCGGTCGCACTCCGTCCTACATCAGGCGTTGGCTATTGCTGTACGGCATCCGCGTCGACGGGGTGGTCAACAGCATGCTGCATAACCGTGCCCTGACGGTGCATGGCCTGTCGAACGCGCCCTCGAAATTTCCGCCGGCATTCGATATCGACTTACATGTCGACGATTCCGAAGGCGTGCGGACTGAAGGGCGTGATCACGGTTTTCGCGTTGTTGTCGTGCATCCGGAGGATGAGCGCTGGGCACAGAAAGTCCTCGATGCCGTGGCGGAAGTCCAAGCACAGCTCGCTTGGCAACAACCGTTCAGGAAGAAGAAGCCAGCACAACAATGCTCGGAAATTGTGCCCTCGTGATTTTTAGTAACCCTGGCTTATCACCGCGGCCCATGGCTGCAAAAAAATCTTCACGGTCTGGACATTCTCTTGTGTGTTCATCGAAATCGCTCCATTGCCTTTACCCTAACCGGACACGTTGTGGGCCTGCGGGTGAGGAAGAGGGTATTCGCACGCCGCGCGGGTATTGGCTGGCAGTCAATTCGATCAAAAGCGACGCGCAACGCGATCTTGCCTGATGCGCAGGACGTGCTTAGGGCGCGAGTATTTCCTGAAGAAACGCGATGAATACACTGATGCGGCTGGAACCACGGTGGTTGGGCAGATACAGCGCATTGATGCAGGTGCTTGCACTGCCTGGGTTGACTTCATATTGCTCCAGCACCCGCGTCAGCCGACCTGCACTGACGTCCTCACGTACCAGCCAATCGGCCAATAGCGTCACCCCGCCACCGGCCAAGGCAGCCTCGCGCAGAATGTCGGCATTGTTGCTTTGCAGCCGTCCCTGCACGTTCACGCGGATGACGTCCTCATCGCCCAGGAATGTCCAGTCGTGGTGGCCGGTGTGGTAATCGAAACGCAAGCACGGGTGCTCGAGCAAGTCGCGAGGGTGTCGCGGCAGTCCGGTTCGTGTCAGGTATTCGGGACTCGCCACCACCCAACGCTGGAAATAGCCCAGCCGCTTGCTGACGATGTCATCACTGACAACCGATGAACCAAGACGTACTGACACATCGATTTGTTCGCTGAGCAGGTCACTGACCTCGTCGCTCAGCGAGAGACTGATTTCCAGACCGGGATGGCGTTCAAGCAACCGCCCCAAGTGCGGGGCGATGATTCGCCGGCCGAATTCCACCGGGACACTGACCCGCAAACGCCCCTGAGCTTCGCTGCCACGGTCGGCAACGACGGCATCCGCGCCATCGATGGCCTCAAGGATCGCCACGACTTTATCGAAATAGTGCTGCCCCGCCACCGTGACGCTCGTATTGCGCGTGGTGCGGTTGAGCAGGCTGGCGCCCAACTCACTTTCCAGCCCCGCGACCTGCCGTGTCACAGACGATGTGGAGATGCCGAGCTTACGCGCCGCAGATGAGTAACCCCCACAGCGCACCGTTTCGACAAACATTTTCAGCGCCAGCAACTTGTCCATGCACGGATTCCGAGATCGAAAGGTAAAGGTAGCGACTGTGCATGACCAGGCAATGGGAGTCTTGCATGGCTGTGCTCAATGGCTTGATTGGTTAAGGAGGCTTGCGATCCCCCTATTGATCGGATGATAATCAAAATTGATCAAATGATCGACCGATTAATAGAGCGACGTCTCGGAGCGGGTACATGCCACGGCGAGAACCGGTCGCTCTGAACCCGTGCAAGCACAAAGGCGCGCACTTGAACCCGTCAAGACAACAATAAAAAGGAGATCGACGATGCAATGCCCCTGCTGTCTTTCAAAGACCCGTCGCCAACTGCTGGGCATCATGGCAGCTACCGCCGGCGGTCTGCTGGTTACCCGTTTATCACCCGCCTCGGCGGCACCGATCAAGAAGGGTGCCGATGTCCCGGTGCGATCGGTGGACATCCACGCACATTACTACCCTGAAGAGTTCTTACACCTCCTGGGAAGTGAGGGCAAAACGTTCGGTGCAAGCTATACCCGCCAGGAAACTACTTTCAGCTTCGCCACCCCGGCCGGAGGATTGGGGCCATTGCCGTTGAAATTCATCGACGTGCAGGCGCGTTTGCTCGATATGGACCGTTCCGGCGTCGACGTACAGGCGCTGTCCCTTAGCGTGCCAATGGTGTACTGGGCAGATCGACAACTCAATGCCCGCCTGGCACGTGCCTGGAACGATGCTGCGTCGATGGTCCATCGCCAACACCCACAACGTTTTGTGGTGCTGGCCACGTTGCCGATGCTAGAGGCTGACGATGCCATCGCCGAGCTGGAACGCGCCGCCGAATTGCCTGGGGTTCGTGGGGTGTACATGGGCACAAACATCAACGGCCTGGACCTGGACAATCCGCGCTTCGCGCCCGTCTTTGCCCGTATAGAACAGCTCGGACTCCCAGTATTCCTGCACCCGCAACAAACGGTCGGCGGCAACCGTCTGAGCAACTACTACTTGAGCAACTTGCTGGGCAACCCGTTCGATACCGCTATCGCGGCGTCACACCTGATCCTCGGCGGAGTATTGGATCAATACCCTCAACTGCATGTGTCATTGCCTCACGCCGGTGGGGCTTTGCCAATACTCGTGGGACGTCTCGATGCCGGGTGGACCTCACGCCCTGAGACACGACGCCTGGCCCAGAAGCCGAGCAGCTACTTGACGCGATTCAGCTACGACACCGTGTCGCACTCCGGGCCGGTGCTGGACTATTTGATCGCCAACGTCGGTATCGACCATCTGGTCCTGGGCAGCGACTACTGCTTCGACATGGGCTATGAACAGCCGGTGCGTTTTGTCGAAAGCGTAGGCTTGGGTCCGCGCGAGAAAGCGGCAGTACTCGGCGCCAACGCGGCCAGAATCCTGAAACTCCCCGTATAGCGTTGGCGAAACTCTCGATTTCCCTTTGGCCGGTTTGACCGGCCTTTTTTTTGCGAACCGTTCAAGACTTCACCAAATCGTCTCTGCCGTTCGCTCGGGATCCCAGCCAAGATGATCGAACCGAATAAACAAATACTGATCAATCATAACCATGGGCCCATACGACTTTAAATAAATCAGTCAAAAGACTATAAAAACCAACCGACCCGCATTGCCGACAGCAAGCACTACACCCATTAAATTATATTGGCCCATCTGTAGACAAACATGGATAAACATCATTTTCGGTAATAATCAGTATCCCGCCTGAGCATTTCTACAAACAACCTGGCGACAGCATAATCAGCTCCAGAAGCAAACAAAGAGATCTTGTCCCCTCTCTCATTCTTACTGGAAGACACCCTGATGAAATATGCAATGCTCGCCTCACTGATGATGTTTAGCGTATACGCTTCAGCCCATGATGGCGCCAACAACAATGCCTCTGCCCCTGAACCTGAGCGGTACAATTATTCCGAACACCTGGATATCGCCAAGGTCATCGACATCACTACTGCAGAGGACACAAACAACGCTTGTGGCCCAGTGGACGCGCACATGGTGTATGTGGATCACAAGGGTATAACGCACGACCTGCAATACAAAATACTCGGTGGCGCTTGCCAGAATGGTTAAAACTTCAAAGTTTACAGGTGCTAAAAAAGAGGAGACCGCTTCGATCTGAAGCTAATCTCCTCTTTTTATATTCAGTCTAGAAAGACTGCAACAGCCCAACGATCACAGCCCACTTTCATCCCGCCAACGCAAGGCTCTCGCCAATAAGTCCGATGTGAGCCGCTCCATCAGGCTTGGGCGATCCCCATAATCCGATTGCCCATACTCACCCCCCAATCCGCCATACGCATGCCTTCTGCAAGTTGTTGGTGCTGCCAGGCAAGCAGGGCTTTATCGAGGTCGCCGATGTCGTCGATTGCTTGCGCCAGGGCCAGTGCATTGCGGGCTGCCTTGGCCGTGCTTCCGGCGGTATGAGGACGCGGCACAAAAGCGGCGTCGCCAGTCAACAGCACACGGCCAAACACCATCTGAGGAACTTTGAGATCAAGGATCGCTTGCACAAAAATATCTTGGGTCTGGCGAATCAGTTCCCGAAAAGCCGGGTTCGCCTGCCGCTCCCCCATTCCCCGTATGTAAGCATCCTGCCCAGCGGCCAAGGCTCCGGGTGGAATGGAGTGACTACGCCGACGGCCATCGCTGTCAGTGAGCACAGCGTCCAGTTCCGCCCCTTGTGCAGCTTTCAAATACCACAGCCAATTGAACCGACGCTCGCCCGGATTAACGGAGCCATTCACGCTCGGCACCATGTATTCCAGCATCAGCGATTCAGGGTCTTGTTGAAAAACAAAGTCCTCGTAAAGCTGCATTTTGGCGAAGTCTGGAAGGTGCTCTTCATCGACCAGCCCGCGCCACACCACATACCCCGAATAGCTGGGTACTGTTCCAGGCAACACCACGCTTCGCACGGTTGAACCCGAGCCATCAGCGCCAATCAGCAGGTCTGCCTCGGCAGTGCTGCCGTCGGCAAAAATCGCAGTCACCCGGTGTTCATTCTGAGTCAGATCCACCAACGTCTTGCCACGGTGATAATGCTCAGCAGCAAATGCAGAAAATAATGAGCTGTACAGTGTGTTCCAGGACGTCTGGGTTTGCGGCATCGGCTCTTTATGCACGACGCTACCCTCTCGATCCAGATAGAGACGATCATGGGACCGGACGCCGAGCGCTCCTGCCGGATGAATGCCCGCATAACGAAAATGGTGCAGAACGTCCGCTTGCAGAACGATGCCCCCGCCACGACTATCCATCGCCGCAGGGGATCGCTCGTAAATATCGACCTGCCAACCAATCGCGCGTAACGCCGTGGCGGCGAACAGCCCGCCCAGGGAACCACCAATGACCAAGGCCTTTGGAACGCCTGAACTCTTCATTACCTTTCTCCTCGTTGCAGGGTGATTCCCGCAGCTGCGGTTTACCGTTGCGTTATGCCAACACCGGATAGTCGATGTACCCCTTGGCGTCGCCGCCAAAAAAGCTGTTGCCGTCAGCCACGTTGAGTTCGTTGCGACCACGCAAGCGAGCCGGTAAGTCGGGGTTGGCAATGAACGGTCGACCAAACGCAATGAGGTCTGCACGGCCCTGCGCAATGGCCTGTTCGGCCGTTTCGCCGGAGTAGCCACCCGCCAACATCAGAACGCCGTGGAAGTCAGTACGCAGTTGCTTGATGATCGCGTCCCAGCGTGGATCGTTACTTTCATCGAGCACTGTGCCGACCATCATCGGTTCTACCAGGTGCAGGTAAGCGAGATTCCAGTGATTGAGCCGGGATGCGATGTAGCCAAAGGTTTGTTCCGGGGTGTCATCGCCCATTCCCATGAAACGTCCCATCGGTGTCAGGCGGACAGCAACACGTTCGGCACCTACTTCTGCGGTCACGGCTTCCACGACTTCAAGCAGCAACCGCGCACGGTTTTCGATACTTCCCCCGTAGCGATCACTTCGCTGATTGCTGGCGCTGTTGATGAATTGGTCGAGCAGGTAGCCGTTGCCCGCGTGAATTTCCACACCATCCATACCGGCCAGAATCGCGTTGCGAGCGGCCCTGCGGAAGTCACCAACGATCGCTTCGATCCCAGGAATGTCCAGCGCCTGAGGGACAGGTACATCACCCCATACGCCCTCGCCCTCTTCATTCAGGATGAAGGTCTTGCCGGGCACTGGCTGCGCGGTCGGTGCCACCGGCAAGCCGCCGTTAGGCTGGAACACCGGGTGCGACACTCGCCCCACATGCCAGAGCTGCAGGAAAATGCGCCCGCCTTCTGCGTGCACGGCTTCGCTGACAGCCTTCCAGCCCTGAATCTGCTCGTCGCTATGGATGCCGGGCGTCCAGGCGTAACCCTGGCCCTGCTGCGAAATCTGTGTAGCCTCGGTAATGATCAATGCAGCACTGGCACGCTGACGGTAGTACTCGACGTTCATCGATGTCGGTACGTTGCCAGGTTGCCCCGCTCGCGAGCGAGTCAGAGGCGCCATGACGACGCGGTGATCGAGGGTGAATTGGCCGAGTTTGATAGGGCTGAACAAGTGATGAGTCATGATGATGTCCTGAATGGATTGGGATTGAAAAACCGCCTCAGGCGGCTTGGCTTCGCTTCAGTATCTGGATCATTATTTCGATGGGCTGCGCGCCACTGATCACGTCATCCGCGATCTGGATACTCGGCACCGAGCGCACACCGGACGCCTTGGTTTGGGCTTCGAGCTTCAAGACTTCAGCGGTGCCTTCATCGGCCTTGAGAAAGTCGACAATGACCTCTCGGTCCAGCCCGGTTTCGGCAGCGATGTCGGCCAGCACAGTGAGGTCGCCGATATCCCGCCCTTCGCTGAAGTACGCCTTGAAAATGGCCTTGACCAGCAAGGAAGCGTCTCGACCCGCCTGTTGCTCGCGCCATACCAACCGATGCGCGGCCAGGGTGTTGGGGGTTTTTTCGACGCGCTCATAATCGAACTCAAGGCCGACGGCCTTACCGGCGTGGGTGACCTGTGCGTCCATGGCCTGGCTACGCGCCCAGCTGCCGAACTTGCCAGAGCGATAGGCTTTGCGATCCATGCCTCGAACCGGCATGTCCGGGTTCAACTGATAAGGCAGGAAACTGATTGGGCGGTCCGTTGAAAAACCCGAAGCGGCCAGCGCGCGTTCAAGATTTTCCTCACCGATCCAGCACCATGGGCAGATGAAGTCGTAAGTCACCTGAATTTTGGATGAATGCAAACTCATGACGGTCTCCGTGGTTGAATGTTTCACCCCCCCAAGGTAGGTGCCGGAGCGCCGACAGAGAATCCACCTGCTGCACAACGTTGCTTTTCGCAAAACGCAACGATGCACCGATCACGTCGTCGGCTGTGTTTGCGACTTGAGCAATTCGGTGAGGAAATCAATGAACGCATTGATACGTTTCGAGCCGCGATGATTGGGCAGGTACAAAGCCGAGATCGCTGAACTGGCGCTGTTCGGATTGACGACAAAAGCGTCGAACAAGGCAGTGAGTCGACCACTGTCGACGTCATCATTGACCAACCAATCGGGTAACAGCGCCACCCCGCACCCGGCCAGCACCACTTCGCGCAGGACCTCGGCATTGTTGCTCTTGAATTGCCCTTCGACGGGCACGCGCAGCTCTTGGCCCTGCTCTGTAAATGTCCAGAACTGCTGTGGCGCGCCATAGTTGAAGCGCATGCACTCGTGCTGCATGAGGTCCATGGGCCCGTCGGGAAATCCTCGAGCGTTCAGGTACTCGGCGCTGGCGACTACGCGGCGGCGAAAGTTGCCGATGCAGCGGCTGACCAGCGTTTCCATCGCCGCTGGCGACCCCAGCCGGATCGATAGATCGATGCGTTCGCCGAGCAGATCGACGATGTCGTCCGATAGCGTCATATCCAGTACGAGCAGGGGATAGCGCGCTAAAAGCGCGCCGATATGAGGGGCAATAAGACGCTGTCCAAACGCCACGGGCACGGAGATACGCAACTGTCCCGCGGGCACTTCACCGCGGTCCGAAACTGACTCGTCGGCGTCAGCCATGGCGCTCAGAATATCCCGGCTTTTCAGGTAGTACACACTACCGGCATCGGTCAACGTGACTCGCCGGGTAGATCGATTCAGCAGCACGGCACCCAGGTCATCCTCAAGCCTGTCGATCATTCTGGTGACTGAAGAGGTCGCCAGATTGAGTTGCCTGGCGGCAGACGAAAAGCCCTTGGAATCTACTGACTGGATGAATATTTTCAGTGCGAGCAGCTTGTCCATGAAACCCCTTCCGTCATTACGCTCCTTGAGCGCCTATCTTTGGACATCGGCGCACCCTGCGCGAGTTAACGGTTGTTAATTCTGCCGCCGTTGCGCCTGGCGCAATGTAGCGTTGCGCCTTGATGGGGTACTCCATCACAAGCGCCCTCTCTAAGCTCACGACATGGAAAATCGCCGCCCATCGCACGCGGCGGATTGAAAAATCTGTCGTTAATTCAGCTCGAGAGGTAAGGCGATGAAGCGCAAGACGATCATCGGTGCCGTTCTGGCAATCGGCGTCGCGGGGTTAGGCTTTGCGTTCTGGATGATGTGGAGGCCGGAAATTGCCACTGTCAGCCAACACCTGAATGCTGATCGCGAGACGCTGGACAGAGGCCGCCGCGTGGTCGAAGCGGGCGACTGTGCGGTCTGTCACACACGGCCAGGGGGCGCCTACATGGCCGGTGGGTTGCCGCTGGTAACGCCCTTCGGAACCCTCTTCACCACCAACATCACCCCGGACCCGCAGTCCGGTATCGGTCAGTGGTCGCTGGACGCCTTTGAACGGGCCATGCGTGAAGGCATCGCGCGTGACGGCCACTTTCTCTATCCGGCCTTCCCCTACGTGCATTACCGGAAGCTGAGCGATGCCGATATTGCCGACGCCTATGCTTTCCTGATGAGCGTGGACCCGATCAAATACACCGCACCGGAAAATCATATGGTCTTCCCCATGAACTTCCGTCCGCTGGTGTCTTTCTGGAACTTACTGTTCCTGCATGGGGATCCGCTGAAAGCACTTCCCAACCGATCAGCACAATGGAACCGCGGACGTTATCTGGTCGAGGGCGCGGGGCACTGTTCGTCGTGCCATTCGCCCCTGAATCTGATTGGTGGGGAGAAAGGCAGCGAACTGTTCAACGGTGGCGTCGTCGACGGCTGGACAGCTCCCGCCCTGCGCGGAATGACCGAGGCACAACACCCCTGGAATGAAGCCCAGTTGGTCGCCTATCTGACGGGCGAGGTCGCCGAAGGACATGGCGCAGCGGCGGGCCCGATGTTGCCGGTCAGCCTGAGCATCGCGCAATTGCCGGCGGAAGACGCGCATGCCATCGCGCAGTACATTCTTGACCTCAAGAAAACTTCATCGGATGCCCCATCGCCGCCCTGCACCTCTGGGGTCAAGCCCAGCGCCACGGCGCTGCGGGGCGCCGCGTTGTTCGAGGGGGCCTGCGCGAGTTGCCATGGCCGCGCGGCGCCGATGCGCGTCATTGAATCGCGGCCGGCACTGGCGAACACCTCGGCGGTGAGGGCGGACTCGCCACGCAATTTGATCCAGACCATCCTGCAGGGCATCCCGATGTCCAGCGCCGCTTCCAGCCACTACATGCCTGCTTTCGCCCACAACCTGGACGACACCCATGTGGCCGCACTTGCCGAGTACTTGCGCAATGAAAGCTGTGCAAACCGACCCTGGACGGATCTCGACAAGACAATCAAAAGTATTCGGGCTCAGGAGCAGCAACCGTGATCACACTTGACATCAACGGCAAGACTCACGAACTGGACATCGCGGACGACATGCCCCTGCTATATGCCTTGCGCAACCAGGTGGGGCTCAATGGCGCCAAATACGGCTGCGGCCTGGGTCAGTGCGGCGCGTGCACCGTGTTAGTGAACGACAAGCCGGTGTTTTCCTGCCTGACGCCGTGCGGCGCACTGGCGGGCAAATCGGTACGCACCGTCGAGAGCCTGGGCAGCGTCGACCAACCGGGGCCGTTGCAGAAAGCCTTTATCGATGAACAGGCCGCCCAGTGTGGTTATTGCATCGCGGGAATGATCGTGAGGGCGCAGGCGCTGCTGGAGGCCAACCCTCATCCGGACGATGAAACGATCCGCCGCCACATGGCACCGAATTTATGCCGCTGCGGCACCCACGTGCGGATCTTCGCCGCGATCAAGTCGGTTGTCGCGCAGGGAGGCAAGGTATGAAAACCCCCACGCAAAACGTCAATCTGAGCCGCCGCGCCTTCGTGATAAACGGGGCTTTGGTGATGGGGTTCGCGATGCTTCCAGGTATTCCCCGGGCCTTCGCTGACACCGAGGTGGACACCTTGGGTACGACAATCCTGGCGCCTGATCTGCCCGGCAGCCTGCGGGCCACGCCCTATCTGGACGCCTGGATCCGCATCGATGCGAAAGATGGCATCACCGTCTACACCGGCAAAGTGGAGCTGGGCACGGGTGTTAAAACTGCGCTCCTGCAGATCGCCGCCGAACGCCTTGAAGTGTCACCTGGGCTCATCCGTTTTCTCACTGCCGACACCGCACTGACACCCAATGAAGGTTACACCGCCGGCAGCCATACGATCGTCGACAGCGGCACTGCACTGTTCAACGCCGCGGCCCAGGTGCGGCAGTTGTTACTCGAGTCCGCAGCACGGCAATGGCAGCGCAGCATCGACAGCCTGACCACGCGGGATGCGGTGATCTACGATACACAAGGCCGCAGCATGACCTACGCACAGGCAGTGGTGGGGGTTCAACTGCATCGCTTTGCGTCGGCCAACTCGCCCTTCAAGCCCGCTGGCACTTTCACCCTGATCGGCAAATCGTTGCCTCGGCTGGACATCCCGGCCAAAGTCAGTGGCGGTGCGGCCTATGTGCAGGACATGCGGCTGCCCGATATGCTGCACGCCCGGGTGATACGCCCGCCCCGGCGCGGCAGTCAGCTTCTGGAGATCGACGAGGCCGCCCTCAGGCAACTTCCCGGCGAGGTGAAACTGGTCCGCAATGGCAGCTACCTCGCCGTGGTCGCCACCGATGAATGGCTGGCGGTCAAAGCGATGCGCGAAGGCTACGCCAAGGCCCGCTGGACAGAAGGTAACCCGCTGCCTGACTCGACACACATCCATCAACTCCTCACCGAATTACCGGCGCGGCGCTATCCGGTGAGCGCCAAGGGTGACCTCCCGCAACCGCTGCCGCGTGCTTACAAGGCCCGGGTGACCAAGCAATACCTGATGCACGGCTCCATCGGGCCCTCCTGCGCAGTGGCCTGGTTCAAGGATGGAACATTGACCGTCTGGACCCATACCCAAGGTGTCTACCCTCTGCGCGCGGGTATCGCCGAGATGGTCGGCCTGCCAGTGGCTCAGGTGCGTTGCATCCACGCTGAAGGTTCCGGTTGCTATGGCCACAATGGCGCCGATGACGCCGCCGCCGATGCCGCGCTGATTGCCATGGCCATTCCCGGCAAGCCGATTCGGGTGCAATGGATGCGCGAACAGGAAAACCTCTGGGAGCCGTACAGCTCGGCCATGCTTGCCGAGGTGGAAGCGGGGCTGGACGACAGTGGGCGTCTTCGCGACTGGAAATACGAGCTCTGGAGCACCCCGCACAACGAACGTATCGTCAATGCCGGGCGCCTGTTGCCGGCGTGGCTGTTGGCCAATCCCTTCACCCCGGCACCTTCGGTGCCGATTGCTCAGCCCGAAGGTGACGGCGACCGTAATGCCGTTCCGTTGTATGAGATACCCAACCTGAAGGTCGACATGAACTTTGTGCTGACCATGCCATTCAGGACCTCGGCCATGCGTTCGCTCGGTGCCCACATCAACATCTTCGCCATCGAAAGCACCGTCGATGAACTGGCGGCTAGGGCCACCATCGACCCGGTGCAATTTCGCCTGAATCACTTGAGCGATCCGCGAGCACGGGCGGTGGTGGAGCGCGTGGCCGCTGAGTTCCGCTGGCCGCACAAAGCAACGGGACCCGGCAGCGGAATCGGCTTCGCCTTTGCCCGCTACAAAAACATCATGGGTTACTGCGCGATCGCCGTGCAGTTGCATGTGCAGCGCCAGACCGGGCAAGTGATGATCGATCGCGTAGTCGCCGCCGTCGACGTGGGGCAAATTGTCAGCCCCGACGGGCTGCTCAATCAGATCCAGGGGGGCATCGTGCAGTCCGCGAGTTGGACGCTCTATGAACGAATCCTCTATGACGCCAGCGGCATGCACAGCTTCGACTGGAGCGGCTATCCGATCATGCGTTTTCCGGATTTACCGCAACAGGTCGAGGTCCACATGATTGATCAGCCGGATCAGCCATTTCTGGGTGCCGCAGAAATCGTCCAGGGCCCCATGGCCGCAGCACTGGGCAATGCCATCAACGATGCCACCGGCAAGCGTTTGCTCGATCTGCCCCTGGCACGACGTGGCTGGCAGGATGCGCTGGGGTCATGACCGATCCGGGCGGTGTCGACGTTATGCCCTTCAGCCAAAAGTAAGCCACCCGATTCCGGCGAAACGTCTGAATCGGTAGCCAGGCGCACGCTCGTGAGCGCCTGGAGCTCATGCAGCAACTAGTTAACGCGAACACTAATAACCCGAATCAATCAGCCTTC
This sequence comes from Pseudomonas sp. Pse79, assembly GCF_024519615.1. Lineage (NCBI taxonomy): Bacteria > Pseudomonadati > Pseudomonadota > Gammaproteobacteria > Pseudomonadales > Pseudomonadaceae > Pseudomonas > Pseudomonas sp. Pse79. Next base: position 37,505 of record NZ_JALJRR010000025.1, on the reverse strand, counting down.
AGCAGCGCTCTCCATGTTGCCGGCGTACCCAGTTCAGAATCGACCAACTGATTTTCGAATCGATTGCGCTCACCTATGGCACTGACCGAGCGATCGGTAATAGAGAACCAAAAGATACCGACAAATGCTACGGCCATGGAAAACAAGGCCGGATATTCGTATGGGAACCAGGCTTGCGGATTATGGAGGATCTTGACCCACACGGTCGGGCTAAGAATGCATAGGGTAATGGCTGATACCAGCCCCAGCGATCCGCCAATCACGGCGCCACGTGTCGTCAGGCCCTTCCAGTAAATCGACAATAGCAGCACGGGGAAGTTGGAACTTGCGGCGATGGAGAACGTTAAGCTCACAATAAATGCGATGTTCTGTTTTTCAAAAGCAATGGCCAATAGAATCGACAACACCCCCAACACGATGGTTGTAACGCGAGAGACGCGCATCTCTTCACGGTCGCTGGCGGTGCCCCGGCGCAAGGCATGTGCATAGAGGTCATGCGAAACAGCAGACGAGCCTGCAAGGGTGAGCCCAGCCACCACCGCCAATATCGTCGAGAACGACACAGCACACATAAACCCTAGGAACACATTACCGCCTACGTTGTGTGCGAGGTGAATCGCAACCATATTAACGCCGCCTGATATTCCCCCTGATGCATCGTGATAGGCCGGATTGCTGGCAACCAAGGCGATAGTGCCGAAGCCGATGATTACGATCAGGGCATACCCTATGCCGACAAGACCGGTGGCATAAAGAATACTTTGGCGTGCGGCCTTAACGTTACCGACAGTGAAAAACCGCATGAGAATATGTGGAAGGCCTGCCGTGCCGAAGACTAATGCCAGGCCTAGGGAAATCGCAGACACCGGGTCGCTGATCAGACCGCCTGGACTCATGATTACGACATGGGAAGGATGCACCTGGGTCGCTTGAGTAAACAGCTGGTTCAGGCTGAATCCGAATTGGGACAGCACCATGAAAGCCATGAAGACGCAGCCGGTCAGCAGTAATACGGCCTTGATAATCTGAATCCAGGTGGTTGCTAACATCCCACCAAAGAAAACATAAATCACCATTAGCGTGCCCACTAGAAGCACTGCTGCGGTGTAATCGAAACCAAACAGCAACTCCACTAGTTTTCCGGCACCTACCAGTTGAGAAACCAGGTAAAGCAACACGATCACAATGGAACTGGAGGCTGAAAATGCCCGTATGGGCCGCGGTTTCAACCGATAGGACAGTACATCTGCCAGGGTGTAGCGCCCCAGGTTTCGCAGTGGCTCCGCAATCAGAAACAGAATGATCGGCCAACTGGCAAGGAAGCCGATCGAGTAAATCAGCCCATCAAATCCACTGGTGAAAACCAAGGCGGAGATGCCCAGCAAAGACGCCGCAGACATGTAGTCGCCAGCGATAGCCCAGCCATTCTGGAAGCCGGTGATTTTTCCTCCTGCGGCATAGTGATCCGCGACGCTATTGTTTTTGCGTGCCGCCCACCGGGTGACGAACAGCGTGAAAATAACGAAGGCCAAAAACATGCCGATGGCAATGGGATTATGTTTTTGTACGGCGCCAGGGATATCGGCCGCGTATACCGTTACCGAAGCAAGCATGGCGGCGATTGTAATAAGTAGACGCTTCATTTGTTGAAGCTCCTGATAATTGTTTTTATTTTAGGGTCGTAGCAGGTGTTAGTGCGCCAGACATAGACAGCAACGAGGAGAGTCGTGAAAGCGAGCATTCCAAAACCGATTGGCACGCCCCACGTCATCGGCTGCCCTTCTGTGATAGGCGTACCCAAACGGGCAGGTATAAAGGCCAGGGAAAGAATAAAACCAAAATAGACGGCGAGCATAAGCGCCGTCATGCTCCACGAAAATAGTCGGCGCTGTTTTACCAAAGCACGAAACTCCGTATTTTCGAGAATCGGGTTTTGAATAGTGTCGTCAACCTGTTCAGCGGACATGGTCGGGCCACCGTCTTGCGGATATGCATGTTCCATGGTGATCTCCAGCAAATGGCTTGTGGCTGAGTTAAAACTTCACGGGCACTGCAGTCTCACGCATCACGGCTTCCGGAGTCCGGTACAACTCCGCCATGTCACGCTCTTCCTCGCTTTTCAGTTGCGCCTGCATATACGCGCCAAGATGCCTGGCGTGCTGAACAATCGACGCGCCGAAACGACAGCGCTGCTCGCTGTAGTCCGCCAATGCCTCTTCAACCGTTGCATGTCGCGCAAGTGCGTCCACGATTGCCAACGCATCACCGGCGGCCTTGGTAACGCCCATCCCACAATGGGGACGCGCCACGAATGCCGCGTCGCCGAGCAATGCAACACGGCCAAAATTCATCTTCGGTACTTCCAGGTCGTAAATTGGCTGGAATAACGGCTGAGCAGCTTTCTTAACGACTTCGGCAAACTGCGGGGCCAGTAATGTCTCTGCGGACTTGTACATAGTGTCGAGCACATCACGGCGTATCAGCGCCGGAGGAATCCCGCCTTCAAACTGTTTACCGCTTTCATCACGCAGCAAATCCTTCAAGTCATCGTCACCGCTGGTGCGGTACCACACGAAGTTGTAACGGCGCTCGCCGACAAGGGTGCTGTTGGAATGCCCGGCAACTGGATACCCCAGGATCTGCTCATGCGGGGGCAAACAAAACGCGAATTTATCGAAAAGTGCGGCGTGGGCAGCGTCAGACAGAGCACTTTCATCGACTAACCCGCGCCAGGCGATATAGCCGGCATATTGCAGATGCACATCGGGTAAAAAATGTTGGCGAATCGTCGACCGAAACCCATCAGCCGCAACAATGACGTCTGCTTGATGAGTCGTCCCATCGGCCAATGTCACGCTGGCATGGGTTTCAGTACTTTCGACCGACACCACACTGCCACCGCAGCGATACCGTGAGTCTGGGAATGCGCAGCGAAGCACCTGGTACATCTTCCCCCATGCGGTCAACGTTTGTGGAAGCGCATTCTCAAGTACGGCTTCGCCGTCCTGGGCCAAAGTGACGCGCGACAGCACATCGATACCTACCGATGCGTCGAGGGGAATTCCCGCTGCGGCCATCGCTTCGAACAACTCAGGGTGTGTAACGATCCCTGCGCCTCGTCCAGCGAGTTCATCCGGAACGCGTTCGAAGACCTCAACGTCCCAACCGTTGCGCAACAGCATATTTGCTGCAAACAGGCCGCCCAGCGAGCCGCCCACGACTATGGCGCGGGGCTTGTTCGAGGCGTTCATCATGGCTGCTCTCCCACCGTTGCAGAGGCATGGGAGGCGTAAGAACCCACAGCATCGATCTCGGAGGCCGGGAAATTGAGCTCGATGGTGACACCAGACGGATCTTCGATGAACACTTGATGCAGGCCTAGGCTCGGCACGGTGCGATCGCGCCACGCAATCCCTTCGGCTTTGAAGACGTCCCAGAACTCGACCAGGCCGGTGACCAAAAAAGCAATGTGATCAACCGTCCCAGTGCCTGTCAGCGGGATTTCTTTATCGCCCAGGTATTTTTTCAGGCCTTCAGGATTGGAAGGATCAATCCCGATAATGTGGACCGTGCCGAAGTCCTTCTCATCACCGCCCATGTACAACCAAACGCCAGGAAAATCGAATGGCGGCCGGTAGCCTGGAGTAAAACCGAGGACCCTTTCATAGAATCGACTGGACTTTTCCAGGTCGAACGACCGGATCGAGTAGTGAGCGAGCTTCACGACTTGCATGGTGCCTCCAACAGTTTTTTTGTATTTATTTATCAGTTGATAAACAATACGACCAGCTGAAATTGAAGTAAATAGGTGGCGGATCAAATTTTTGAGGACAGGCTTGAACCACGCGGTGGCGTCGCCAACAGCGAACGGGCTTCAGGCGTTGGGAAAGAGCTTTTCAGAGCAGGATGGTGCGCGGACACCCCTCTTCACCCGCTCAGTTGAAGGCTGAAACAGGTGATGAGTGGTCGACAAAAAAGCAGGGCAAAATAGGCGATCAGGAGGCAACAAACAGGAAATCGAAACCGATCAATTCAAGCGAGGCTTCTTACCCAAATCGTTATCGACTTGCTGCAGTACGTGGGGACTGCCGTTAAGGAACGCATCGACCATTTGCTCGATCAGCGCATCTATGTCCTCAGTCACTGGAAGATCGTAAATCCATTTGCGAACACCGATATAGAAAATGCTGGCATGCAGACTCCAGATCAGCTCGAGCTCTTTTTCATTGATCGTGTCACCTGAGGATGGCGCCAATCCATGAGTCTGGCGGATTTCTGCAATGACAGGGATGAAGACCCGCTCACGCAATTTAGCCAGATACCGATCATTGATGCCTTCACGTGTCAGCCCGGCGAATACGAAGATACGAATCCACTCTCGCCGCAGAATCACACGAGCGTATGAGGTGTAGAAATGAACCAGGCGAGACTGAAGGGGTTCGGAGCGATCCTTGATCATCGCCTCCCACGAGGAATCCCACTGATATACCTCGTCGTACACGCGGTCTATCAGTGCCTCTTTGCTGGGGAAATATCGATAGAGTAACGGTTGGGTAATATCCAGTTGTCGCGCCAGCTCACGGGTACTGCCCGAGAATCCGCACGTCGCAAAATGCTCGATAGCTTTCTGCACGATTTGCTTTTCCCTGACCTCAGGCGAAAGGCGTCGAGTCGTCGATTTGACGGGGTCTGCTGATTTCGCTGATTTTCCCGACTCGTACTCGTCTCTATCTTTTGAGTCTTGCATAACGCCTCGCTGGAGCTTCATTAAGGCATCATACAAAACAAAAGAATGCACTGGCTATGAACCACACCTATTTGGCCAGACGACTTTCAATATCCTTCTTGAACAACGCAGGTCGGCTTAAATAATGCCCCATGGCCAACACTTCCATTTGGCCGTCGATCTCCAGCGCAAATGCCGGAAAGCCGCGCGCATTCAGAGCTTCAAGCATCTCGTTGCTGCGCTTGATGTGGTCTTGCAATGAGTCTGCTGTGATCAAATCAAAAGTTGCCATAAACGATTCGGGTTCAAACCCAAGCTCATTGGCAATGCCGGCGATTACCCCTCGGTCAGCAATGGCCTGACCTTCTTGGTAGTAGGCAGTTTGCAGGCGTTTGAGCATTTCGATGCCACGTCCGGACAGCTGTTGAGCGGTCAACATCGCTGCAATCGGTGGTGAAGAGTCCAACTGGACATTTTCATGTTCCAGTACGCCTTGAACATAGGCGTCCGCGAAGGTCTGTTTGCTGAATGCCGTAATCCGGGCTTCGTGAGGACGAACAAAATCGCGCCACTCACCCGACATCAACTTGCTTTTGTCCCCCGAGAGCATGCCCACGCCATGGGCCTGAATTTCCAGGCCAGGAATAGCGGTGGCCGCCGTGATCATCGGCGCCGCCCCATAGCACCAGCCACAGAACGGGTCGTAGACGTAATGCAATGTCGCAGTGCTCATTCAAATCTCCGGGATCTGCCGTGCCACACGGCGAAAGAGGTTCGTTACGTCGTGGATCAAACATGCGAAAACAGCAATGAGGCGATCAGCGCTCGGCCAAGCCTTCAGGCCCGAGCAATTCGCTGATGAAATCGATAAACGCATTGACGCGTTTGGAGCCACGATGATTGGGAAGATACAACGCAGAAATGGCCGAACTGGCATCGTTCGGATTGATAACAAAGGACTCGAACAATGACGTCAAATCACCGCTGCCAATATCGTCGTTGACGAGCCAGTCAGGTAACAGAGCCACCCCGCCACCCGCCAGCGCAACCTCACGTAAAACCTCCGCATTGTTGCTTTTGAAGCGCCCCTCAATCGGTACTCGAGTCTCCTCACCTTCCTTTAAGAAAGTCCACACCTGCTGCTTTGGGCCGTAACTAAAACGCAGACACTCGTGTTGCATGAGGTCCATGGGATGTTCAGGAAAACCATGTGCATTCAGGTACTCGGCACTGGCCACAACCCGGCGTCTGAAATGACCGACGGGACGACTGACGACACCATCCATGGCTGCTGCCGATCCCAATCGGATCGCCAGATCAACGCGTTCCCCCAGTAGTTCGACGATGTCATCGGAGAGCGTCATGTCCAACACAAGTTGAGGGTATCGCTTCAACAGCGAGGCAATATGCGGCGCAATCAGACGGCGCCCCAGCGCTACGGGCACGGAAATACGAAGATGGCCCGCAGGGAGTTCCCCGCGGTCAGTGACCGAGGCATCCGCCTCGGCGACAGCATTCAGCACCTCCCGCGCTTTCAAGTAGTAGGCGGCCCCGGCATCTGATAATGAGATTTGACGCGTGGATCGATTAAGCAGGACAGCGCCTAGTTCCGCCTCAAGCCCATCGATCATCCGAGTCACAGAAGACGTCGCCAGGCCTAACTGTCGAGCGGCAGAAGAAAAGCCCTTCGAATCCACAGCCTGGACGAACATCTTCAATGCGAGCAGCTTGTCCATGACACTCCTTGACTCACCCGTTGTTCATCTTGAGCATTGCGCCAGTTCGGGTCCGACGAGAAACCACCGAGAAGACGACCAAAGCGACCAGTGACAATCCGCTTCCCACCGCAGCAATCGCCAACCAGCCGGCATGTTCATAAAGCGAACTGGCCACCGAAGAACCGATTGCACCACCGATAAAGATACTGATCATGTACAACGCATTCAGACGGCCTCTGTTAGCAATGCCCAAGGCGTAGACGGCTCGCTGACCCAGCACCATGTTCATTTGTACTGCAAAATCCAGCGCTATACCGGTGACCGCTAATCCAATCACACCGTAAAAGGGATTGATGAAGGCCGGTAGGAAACTCAATACCCCCAGCACCATGGCCAACTGCGACGCTCGTCGAGTATGTCCTGCATCAGCGAGTCGACCACTGATAGGTGCGGCAATTGCACCGATGGCGCCGACCAGAGAGAAAATCGCAATCTGACTTTGCGTGAGGCCGAACTCACGACTCAATATCAACGGCACAGCGGTCCAGAACAAACTGAACGCCGCAAACATCAGCCCTTGATAAAGCGCGCGCTGACGCAGCACGGGCTCGTGACAAAACAGTTGTCCCAGGGACATCAGCAATTGACCATACGACGCGCGATGGGTCGGTTGCCATTTAGGCATGGTCATGCCAATCACGATGGAGATAACGAGCATCAAGGCGGCGGCCCCGATAAACACCGCCCGCCAGCCCAAATGATCGGCAACCAGACTCGACAGCGGCCGCGCAAGCAGAATCCCTAGCAGCAAGCCACCCATAATCCCGCCAACTACCCGACCGCGAGATTCTTCCGGTGTCAGATGTGCCGCCAACGGGATAAGCATCTGCACGGAGACTGAGCTGAAACCGATGAGTGCCGACACCGCTAGAAATACACTTGGCTGCTTGGACAAACCGGCGGCTACCAGGCTGAAGATCGTAATCACAATTGTCGCGATCATCAGCCGACGGTTTTCTACCAGATCCGCCAAGGGCACCAGGAAAAACAATCCGAGCGCATAACCAATCTGAGTCAGCGAAACGATGAAACTCGCGCTTCCACTCGACATGCCGATATCCGGGGCGATCAAGCTGATAATCGGTTGAGCGTAATAGATGTTGGCCACGATGGCACCGCAACAAAAAGCAAACAGAAGCACGAGCCCCTTTGTCATCGACGCTTTTTGTATCGTCGCTGCTGTATCTCTTGTAGAAACGCCCATGCCATAGACTCCTGAGGTTCGACAGCGGTGACTCTTCAGAAAAGGTCACGCGCATTGATGTTTTCCAGGTCAACAACATAGGCGGCACTGCATCTTGAGAGAATATGGTCAGGACGCAACGTCGCGTTGCGTCTTGCGCAAGAGATACCCAGGCTCGGTGAGCGCCCCCGCTTGATTCGAGGACGAGGAATCGCCATGCGCCCAGTAAACTGACTCGCCGATGATCCAAAGGCCAAATACAACTTCCGATGGGATCTGGCTGCTTACACGGTGGCCGAGCTGTTGCATGGCGAAGAAAATGCGGTGTACGCGGACGCTGGATACACCGGTATCGAGAAGCGTGAAGAACATGAAAGTCGTGAGGTGATCTGGCAAATCGCGGCGCGCCGCAGCACCTATTACAAGTTGAATAAACTCAGTGTGCTTTACAAAGCCAAGCGCAAGATTGAGTACTGCAAAGCTCAGACACGAGCCAAGGTTGAGCATCCATTTCGGGTGATAAAGCGGCAATTTGGCGACGTGAAAGTGCGCTTTCGCGGTCTGGTGAAAAACACAGCTCAGTTGACTACGCTGTTCGCTCTGTCAAACTTGTGGAAGGCTCGAAAAAGACTGATGGGTATGGGCGAAAGCGCCCGCAAAACACGATATATATCGGGCCGTTTCGGCTGATAGCGATGAGTGTCGGGAAAGTTTCGACTTGCCGCCGCAACGCGGCAAGTTGATCGGAGCATCCCTAGCTTTTGAGATGAAATTCGCTGTCCAGACGAATACCCTGTAAGAAAACTTCGTCGTGGGACACCACGATCAATGCCCCTTGGTACTGAATCAGCATCTGCTCCAGCGCGATTCTGCTGGGCAGATCCAGATGGTTATCCGGCTCGTCCAGCAACAGCAATTGCGGAGGGCGTTGTGCATACAGCTGCGTAGCCAAGGCTATTTTCAGCCGTTCGCCACCGCTTAGCTGGCAGGTCTTGAGCATCGCACGATTCGCATCAATTCCCATTTGAGCCAGGCGGGTCCGCGCCTCGGCCTCGGGCAACTCCGGATTACTCCCGTAGAGCCATTGCACTGCCGTGCGTTCGGGGTACTGCAATCCGGCGTGTTGATCCAGCCAGCCAACATGGCAACTGCGGATGACTTCGCCTTCGTGTACCGGCAGTTGGCCGGCGATCACTCGCAACAAGGTCGATTTGCCGCTGCCGTTGGCGCCCAAGATCGCCATGCGCATAGGCCCGGTCAGCGTCAGATTGATCGGTGCCGCGTAACCGAACGGGAGAATCACGTCGTTGAGTTGCACAATCAACTTGCCATTGGGCACTACGCTTTCCGGGGACAACATCATTCGTTGAACGTCCGGCGCACACCGCGCACGGGCCTCAGCAATCCGTTGTTGCTGCTGTTCCCGGGCTACCAGTTGATTGAGGCGCAATTTTCCCTGACTGTTTTCACTTCGCTCTTTCTGGGCGTTGGTGATCAGCTTGGTCTGATTGCCGTCACGGGCCTGGCGGTCACCGCGGGCATTGCGCCGTTGCTGACGCTCCATCTGCACGACCATCTCACGTTGCTCACGCTTGGCCTGCGCCCGCTCCCCCTGCAATGCCGACTGGAACGACTGCTGCTCCTGCTCGCGTGCCGCAGCATACTGACTGTAGTTACCGCCATAAACCGACAGCCCCATGGGCGAAAGCTCGACAATTTCGTTCACGTGCTCCAGAAGTCCGCGGTCGTGGCTGATCAACACCAGGCCGTTGGGCCAGCGATCAATCTGCTGCGCAAGCTTGTGTTGCTGATCGATATCTAGGTGGTTGCTGGGTTCATCCAGAATGAGCCAGTCGGCCCGAGACAACCACGCCCCCAGCAGCGCCACACGCTGCCGCTCGCCTCCACTGAGGGCGTCGGTACGGGAGTCTGCATTCAAACGGCCCAGACCGATCTTCTCCAGCTCCGCCTGAAGGCGTGTGGCGCAATCCCATTGGTCAACCGCTAGCGAATGGTCGTCATCGTCAACGCTGCCCAAGGCAATGCGATCCAGCGTTGCCAGAATATGGTCAACACCGGCCAGTGCAGCAACGCTAGGATAACGCTCGGGCTCCAGTAACTGCGCCACGGCGTAAACCTGCCCTTCGCGACGAACGATGCCGCTGGTGGGCAGTTGCTCCCCCGTCAGGAGTCGGCCAAGCAACGACTTGCCACAGCCATTGGCGCCCACGATGCCCGTGGCCCTGGTACTGAAGGTGTGGGTCAATTGATCGAACAGAACGCGCCCGTCGGGCAGGTTGTACGACACTTGATCAAGTTGAAGTAACCGTTGAGTCATGACGCGTCCTTAAACAAGCGGCCCGATAGGCACTGAATCACTCCCTGATGGTGCGCAACAGCACACGGCGGATGGGCCATGACCGTGAACACCTCCACCGGCCCCAGCAAAGCCGCGAGACGCAGGTTGATTTCGTCAAACTCGATCCGATGACCATTGAGTGTGAGCTGACTGTCGGCCCGCCCCAGATACGACAACTGGACTGAATCGCCTCGGACTCTCTAGACACCTTGCGAGCTCAATGGACTGCCCCTGGACTTGCCCCTACCAGACCGGACACCAACTCCCCGTTAAATTGATGCTGCTGCCAAACGCCTAAACTCTCTCGGCGACCGATATTTCAAGGCGCTGTGCGGATGCTGCTCGTTGTAATGCTCGAAGGCAATCGTCAGATTGCGCAGCGCGGTTTCTCGATTCGGTTTGGGCATGTGCGCCACGTAATCACGCTTGATCGTCTTCACAAAGCTCTCTGCCATGCCGTTACTTTGCGGGCTGCGTACCGGTGTGGTCACCGGCTGCAAGCCGATCTGGCGAGCAAACAGACGCGTCTGCTCGGCGATATAAGCCGAGCCGTTATCGCTCAACCACTGCACCGGCGTGCTCGGTAGTTGATCCCCAAATCGCTTCTCCACGCTTTCCAACATCAAGTCTCGGATGTCGTCACCGCTGTAGCCCGTCGGGCTGGCGACCCAGCCGATGGCTTCGCGGTCACAGCAGTCCAGGGCAAAAGTCACGCTCAACTTCGCACCGTCGTCGCAGCGAAACTCGAAGCCGTCCGAGCACCAGCGCGTATCGCTGGTAGTAACGGCAATTCGGCCTTCATGCCGGCGCTGCACGCCAGGCTGCTTGATGCGGCGTTCTAACAGCAGATTGTGATCGCGCATGACGCGGTAAACCCGCTTCACATTGATCGGAGCCAGTGACTGAACTTCACGCTCGCGGCGCAGCAACCCCCAAACACGGCGGTAGCCATAGCTCGGTAACTCGCTGACCTGCTCCTTAATCTCGGCGACCAACTCCGTATCGTTCACGAGCCGACGTCGCCGTACTTTAGGCGATACCGATTGCTTGATCCGAACCGTTAATTGCGAGCGCGACACACCGAGACATTCGCTGACCAGTTTCACTGGTCGTCCCCCGGCAACAAGGGTGAGTGCGCAATCCATTTTCGCGACCGGGCGATCTCCACGGCCTCTTTTAGGACTTCGGCTTCCATCGTCTTCTTGCCCAGCATCCGCTGCAATTCTCGGATCTGCTTGAGCGCATCGCTCAGTTCCGACGCCGGTACAACGGCCTCGCCCGCACTGACCGCCGATAGACTTCCGTCCTGATACAGCTTGCGCCAAAGAAACAGCTGGTTGGCGTTGATGCCGTTGCGTCGGGCCACCACGGACACACTTTGTCCCGGTTCAAGGCTCTCGCGAACCATGGCCAGCTTCTGGTCGGTGCTCCAGCGGCGTCGGCGCTCCTGGCCGAGCAGCTCGCCACCCTTATCATTGCTGTTAGTCATAAACATACCCGTTTGCCTATCCCTTATCGTAAGGGGGAAACGGTGTCCTGTCTTTCATGGGGCTCGTTCAGCCCCCAGCATCGTAGACATCTCCAGCCTATGCCCCGATACGGGTATTCGCTGGTAAATTAGCCCAACGTCGAAAACTCTTAACCTTTTCAGTGAGCTCTTAAGCTCAAGTAGGTATGTGTCGCATGAAGATATGCAATTGGGCGTTTCTCGTCAAAGGGCCACGCTCCTCCTTAGAGTGCCTGCCTCAGATCACGCCTTGGTGGTCATTGAGCCTGTCGACTGAGCACCTCGAGTGGGAGGTATTCTTACCCGACGAACAACACGAAGAAGATTTCGAAAAGCAACTCGATATGGCCATTCAGGCAATTGTCAGAATGAACGGTATTGCTGTCAGCGCCGGACATCCCGGCCTGATCGAAATGACTCACCACGTCGAATACGACGCGCAAAACAACAGGTCTCTGGCCATTCCACTGCGAGTGGCTCTTAAAGTCACCAAGCTCAGCGGATTTGGTCCGACGGAGCCCGCATCGATTGATTTCTCCAGGATCAGTGCGGTCAAACTCTCGATATTGGCCACCTTGCTGGATTACTGGGGACAACCAAATGCAGAGTCCTACGAAGGGTTGTATAAAATTTACGAACTCATTCAGTCAGTCGCCCCAGAGTTGCCCCGGGCCATATCCAACAACAAACTTTCTCGTCTAAAACAAACCTGCAACAACATTTCCTCAGGCCCTACAGCCAGACATGCAGACCTCAATGCGGATCCGGTGAGCAAACCTCTACCGCTTTCAGAAATAAGACAGACCATCGGCTATCTTTCCGAACTCTTCATTCAGTCCATCACGCTGCCTCCCCAGCAGGCTGACGACCCCACCTATGACCAAACCGCCGAAATCGCGCACCGGCCCGATGGGAGGGCATAGGGCATAATTGGTGCTTTCATCATCAGGAACTTCATAGCCCCCATCAACACGCACCTCTCCCGATGACACCATGTATATCCGACGACTGTACCGGAGCCTGAGCGATTCCCGGACCATTTCACTAGCAACAGTGAGCTCCGCACTGCCTATAGCCATCGCTAGTAGCTCGCTTCACTTTAACAAGCGACTTCGCACCTTCAAACTCTTGCACTAATACCACTGCCCAAGGGCACGAGAGTCGAACGCCGCTCAAGCGGCATATTTACCGAGACCCAAACAATCCGTGGGAGTAAATGTGGGAGTATTTTTGAGACATGAAAAAGCCCAATCTTTTCAGATTGGGCTAAGTCATTGAAAAATATGGTCGGGACGGAGTGATTCGAACACTCGACCCCTAGCACCCCATGCTAGTGCGCTACCGGACTGCGCTACGCCCCGACTAGGCGTGTTACTGGGTTCGCTTCGCAATGAAGCGATCAGGAATATACCGCAAGCTTTTGAAATGTGGAAGTATTTTAAAAGCCTGAATCATTTTTTCAGAACCACCAGCACATCTTCGAGTTCGGAGATCATTTGGCGGATCAGTTGCTTGTATTGGGTGGTGTCGTCTTTGGCTTCATCACCGGACATGCGCTGGCGCGCGCCGCTGATGGTGAACCCCTGGTCGTACAGCAATGCACGGATCTGTCGGATCATCAGCACATCCTGGCGCTGATAATACCGACGGTTCCCGGTGCGTTTGACGGGGTTGAGTTGAGGAAACTCCTGCTCCCAATAGCGCAGCACATGCGGTTTTACCGCACAAAGCTCGCTGACTTCACCGATGGTGAAGTAGCGTTTGCCTGGGATGACGGGTAGCTCGTCGTTATGACTTGGTTCCAGCATAAGCCTCAACTCGGGCCTTCAACTTCTGCCCTGGACGAAAGGTGACCACACGGCGAGCCGTGATCGGGATTTCTTCTCCCGTTTTTGGATTGCGGCCAGGCCGCTGGCGTTTGTCTCGCAGGTCAAAATTGCCGAAACCGGACAATTTGACCTGTTCATTGTCTTCCAGAGCGTGTCTGATTTCTTCAAAGAACAACTCGACCAATTCCTTGGCCTCGCGTTTGTTCAGACCCAACTCTTCGTACAGACGTTCCGCCATCTCAGCTTTCGTCAAAGCCCCCATACGTCACTTCCTTAACGTGGCGTTCAACCTTTGTTCGAGCGAGGTGAGGATATTTTGTGTCGTGGTATTCACCTCATCGTCATTAAGAGTGCGCGATGGATGCTGCCAGGTCAAGCCAACTGCAAGGCTTTTTCTATGCGGATCAATGCCTTTACCCTGATAGACGTCAAATAGCCTGAGGTCCGTCAGCCATTCGCCTGCATTTTCACGGATGACATCCAGAACGGCCGTGGCGGACACTTCACGATCGGCGATCAGCGCCAGGTCGCGACGCACTTCCGGGAAGCGCGACAGCTCGCTGAATTTCGGCATCTTGCCCAAAGCGACTTCGGCCAGGACCAGTTCGAAAACGAAGACCGGACGGTCGAGACCGAGGGTTTTCGACAGTTCCGGGTGAAGGGCACCGACGAAGCCCACCAGTCGACCTTCGCGCTCGATGCGCGCCGTCTGGCCCGGGTGCAACGCTGGGTGGCTGCCTGGCACGAACGAGAAGTCGTTCAGTGCTCCGGCAAACCCCAATACGGCTTCCACGTCCGCTTTAACGTCGAAGAAGTCCACTGCATCACGGCCTTGGGCCCAGCCTTCCGGCAAGCGGCTACCGCAAACAACACCGGCAAGCATCGGCTCTTGCTTCAAGCCATCCAGCTGGCCGACGAAACGCAGGCCGCTTTCGAACATACGCACGCGGTCTTGCTGGCGGTTCAGGTTGTGGGAAAGTGCTTTCACCAGGCCTGGCCACAACGACGAACGCATGGCAGCCATGTCGTTGGAGATCGGGTTGGCCAACAACAGCGGCTCGACGCCTGGGTTGAACAGTTCGAACTGCTTAGGATCGATGAAGCTGTAGGTCACCGCTTCCTGATAGCCACGGGCAACCAGCAGACGGCGCAGCTCAGGCAGGTGCGCGCGCGCTTCGGCCTTGGGTTGCGGCGCCAGGCGCGCTTGCGGGTAGCGAACCGGCAGACGGTTGTAGCCGTAGAGACGGGCCAGTTCTTCGATCAGGTCGACTTCGAGACTGATATCGAAGCGATGGCTTGGCACCTCAACGCGCCACTGTCCGGCTTCACCGGCGGCAATGCCCAGGCCGAGGGCCGAAAGCAGACGCTCGATTTCCGCTGGCTCGATCACCAGGCCGAGCATTTGCTCAACGCTTTTGGCGCGCAGGGTGATCGGTGCAATCGACGGCAGGTATTGTTCGCTGACGGTTTCAGTGATCGGGCCCGCTTCGCCACCGGTGATTTCCAGCAGCAGGCCAGTGGCGCGCTCCATGGCTTCACGCGCCAGTTTCCAGTCCACGCCACGCTCGTAGCGGTGCGACGCATCGGTGTGCAGGCCGTAGGAACGGGCCTTGCCGGCGATGGCGATCTGGTCGAAGAATGCGCTCTCAAGAAAGATGTCACGCGTGGTTGCGGACACACCGCTGTGTTCGCCACCCATCACGCCGGCAATCGCCAGGGCGCGGGAATGGTCGGCGATCACCAGGGTGTCGGCACGCAGGCTGACTTCCTGGCCGTCGAGCAGAACCAGCTTCTCGCCTTCTTCCGCCATCCGCACACGGATGCCGCCATTGATTTCGGCGAGATCGAACGCGTGCAACGGCTGGCCGAGTTCAATCATCACATAGTTGGTGATATCGACGGCAGCGTCGATGCTGCGCACGTCGGCGCGACGCAGGCGCTCAACCATCCACAGCGGCGTTGGTTTGGACAGGTCGACGTTGCGGATCACACGCCCCAGGTAACGCGGGCACGCGTTGGGTGCCAGTACTTCGATCGAGCGCACTTCATCATGCACCGCAGCAACTGCGGCTACCACCGGCCGGGTGACGGGCGCGTCGTACAGCGCGCCTACTTCACGCGCCAGGCCCGCCAGGGACAGGCAGTCGCCGCGGTTCGGGGTCAGGTCGACCTCGATGCTGGCGTCTTCCAGTTCCAGGTAGACACGAATGTCCTGGCCCACGGGCGCGTCGGCCGGCAGCTCCATCAGGCCATCATTGCCCTCGCCCACCTGCAGTTCCGCCTGGGAGCACAGCATGCCGTTGGACTCAACGCCACGCAGCTTGGCTTTCTTGATCTTGAAGTCGCCCGGCAGTTCGGCGCCGATCATGGCGAACGGGATCTTCAGGCCCGGGCGCACATTAGGCGCTCCGCACACGACCTGGAACGTCTGCGCGCCATTGCTGACCTGACACACACGCAATTTGTCGGCATCGGGGTGCTGCTCGGTGCTCAGCACCTCACCCACGACCACACCGCTGAATACGCCGGCGGCCGGAGTAACGCTATCGACCTCAAGACCGGCCATCGACAGACGAGCAACCAGCTCGTCGCGGCTTACCTGCGGGCTTACCCAGCCACGCAGCCATTGTTCACTGAATTTCATCCTGCTCTCCTAAAGATTCGTTACGACTAGCGAAATTGCGCGAGGAACCGCAAGTCGTTGTCGAAGAACAGACGCAAGTCGTTCACGCCGTAACGCAGCATGGCCAGACGCTCAACGCCCATGCCGAAGGCAAAGCCCGAGAACTCTTCCGGGTCGATCCCGGACATGCGCAGCACGTTGGGGTGAACCATGCCGCAGCCCATCACTTCCAGCCAGCCGGTCTGCTTGCAGACGCGGCAGCCTTTACCGCTGCACATCACGCATTCCATGTCGACTTCGGCGGAAGGCTCGGTGAACGGGAAGAACGATGGACGGAAACGCACCGCCAGCTCTTTCTCGAAGAACACCCGCAGGAACTCTTCGATGGTGCCTTTGAGGTCGGCGAAATTGATATCGCGATCGACCAGCAGGCCTTCGACCTGGTGGAACATCGGCGAGTGGGTAATATCGGAGTCGCTGCGGTACACACGGCCTGGGCAGACGATGCGGATCGGCGGCTTGTTCGCTTCCATGGTGCGGACCTGTACCGGCGAGGTATGGGTGCGCAACAACATGTTCGCGTTGAAATAGAAGGTGTCGTGCATCGACCGGGCCGGGTGATGGCCTGGGATGTTGAGCGCCTCGAAGTTGTGATAGTCGTCTTCGACCTCAGGGCCTTCGGCGATGCCGTAGCCGATATGGGTGAAGAACTGCTCGATACGTTCCAGAGTCCGGGTGATCGGATGCAGACCGCCCGAGGCCTGGCCACGGCCAGGCAAGGTTACGTCAATGGACTCGGCGGCGAGCTTGGCCGAAAGTTCGGCCTCCTCGAGCGACGCCTTGCGCGCATTGAGAACCTCTGTGACACGCTCCTTGGCGACGTTGATCAGCGCACCGACTTGCGGACGCTCTTCAGCCGGCAAATTCCCCAGGGTCTTCATCACCTGAGTCAATTCACCCTTTTTGCCAAGGTAGTGAACCCGGATTTGCTCCAGGGCATTGATATCTTCAGCGCTTTGCACAGCCTCAAGAGCTTGAGCGACGAGCGCGTCCAGGTTTTCCATGTACAGACTCCAGATACAAAATAGGGGAAGAGCTTGAAGGCTCTTCCCCTATTTATGACGTTTAACACCTTGGGCCACAGGAGTAGCCCAGGGTGACTGTCGGGGGTACTTAAGCCAAGGTGGCTTTAGCTTTCTCGACAATCGCAGCAAACGCCGCTTTTTCGTTCACTGCCAGATCAGCCAGAACCTTACGGTCGATCTCGATGGACGCTTTTTTCAGGCCAGCGATGAAACGGCTGTAGGACAGACCGTTAACACGAGCACCAGCGTTGATACGAGCGATCCACAGAGCGCGGAACTGACGTTTTTTCTGACGACGGTCACGGTAGGCGTATTGGCCTGCCTTGATTACCGCTTGCTTGGCGACACGGAATACGCGTGAACGCGCGCCGTAGTAGCCTTTAGCAAGTTTCAGAATTTTTTTGTGACGTTTACGGGCAATGACGCCACGCTTTACACGAGCCATGAGTTACTTCCTCTATTCTTGATCCAAAAATTAACGAAGGCGCAGCATGCGCTCGACTTTTGCCACGTCAGACGGATGCAGCAAGCTGCTACCGCGCAGTTGACGCTTACGCTTGGTCGACATTTTGGTCAGGATGTGGCTCTTGAAAGCGTGCTTGTGCTTGATACCGTTAGCAGTTTTCAGAAACCGCTTAGCAGCACCACTTTTAGTCTTCATCTTTGGCATGTTCGGATACTCCGCATTCAGTTGATAAACATAATCAGAAGGCCTGCCGTGCCCTATTGATTACTTCTTCTTTTTCGGGGCGATGACCATGATCAGTTGGCGTCCTTCCATCTTAGGATGCTGTTCGACCGAACCGTACTCGAGCAGGTCAGCTTCAACCCGCTTGAGGAGTTCCATCCCCAGCTCCTGGTGGGCCATCTCACGGCCGCGGAATCGCAAGGATACCTTGGCCCTGTCCCCATCACTCAGGAAACGTACCAGGTTGCGCAGTTTTACCTGGTAATCCCCTTCCTCCGTCCCTGGACGAAACTTGATTTCTTTTACTTGAATCTGCTTCTGGTTCTTCTTCGCCGCAGCAATCTGCTTCTTCTTTTCGAAGATCGACTTGCCGTAGTCCATCACCCGGCAAACAGGTGGGACTGCGTCGGCGGAAATTTCCACCAGGTCCAGTTTGGACTCTTCAGCGATACGAAGCGCTTCATCAATCGAGACGATGCCAATCTGCTCGCCGTCAGCGCCAATTAACCGAACCTCGCGTGCCGAGATATTCTCGTTGATCGGGGCTTTCGGTGCAGCTCGTTTATCTTGTCTCATTTCACGCTTAATAATAATTACTCCGAATCTGGGCGACCACGCCGGGAAACCGCTTGCGCGAGGAACTCAGCGAACTGGGCGACGGGCATCGAGCCCAGGTCAGCACCTTCACGAGTACGCACAGCGACAGTCTGCATCTCGACTTCCCGATCTCCGATAACCAAAAGATAGGGAACCTTGAGCAAAGTATGCTCGCGGATTTTAAAGCCGATCTTTTCATTTCTCAAGTCGGACTTGGCACGAAATCCGCTTTCGTTGAGAGTTTTTTCAACTTCAGCAGCAAAATCGGCCTGTTTATCAGTGATATTCATGATCACTGCCTGGGTCGGAGCCAACCACGCGGGGAATGCGCCCTCGTAGTGCTCGATCAGGATACCGACGAACCGTTCGAACGAGCCGAGGATCGCCCGGTGCAGCATAACCGGGTGTTTACGGCTGTTGTCTTCGGAGACGTATTCGGCTCCCAGACGGATCGGCAGGTTAAAATCGAGCTGCAAAGTACCACATTGCCAGACACGACCAAGACAATCTTTCAGCGAAAACTCGATTTTCGGACCGTAGAAGGCGCCCTCACCCGGCTGCAGATCATACGCAAGGCCCGCGCTGTCTAGCGCAGCGGCCAGTGCGGCTTCGGCGCGATCCCACAATTCATCGGAACCGACGCGTTTTTCCGGACGAGTGGACAGCTTCATTTCGACTTCGGTAAAGCCGAAATCGCGATAAACGTCCATGGTCAGCTTGATGAACGCAGCGGATTCGGCCTGCATCTGCTCTTCGGTGCAGAAGATGTGGGCGTCGTCCTGAGTGAAGCCGCGCACGCGCATGATGCCGTGCAGCGCACCCGACGGCTCGTTGCGGTGGCAGGCACCGAACTCGGCCAGGCGCATCGGCAACTCGCGGTAGCTCTTCAGGCCTTGGTTGAACACCTGCACGTGGCAAGGGCAGTTCATCGGCTTGATGGCGTAGTCGCGGTTTTCCGACTGGGTAGTGAACATGTTGTCGGCGTAGTTGGCCCAGTGCCCGGATTTCTCCCACAGGCTGCGGTCAACGACCTGGGGAGTCTTGATCTCCAGGTAGCCGTTTTCGCGCTGAACCTTGCGCATGTACTGCTCGAGCACCTGATACAGGGTCCAGCCGTTCGGGTGCCAGAACACCATGCCCGGCGCTTCTTCCTGGAGGTGGAACAGGTTCAGGCGCTTGCCGATCTTGCGGTGGTCGCGTTTCTCGGCTTCTTCGATGCGCTGGACGTAGGCGGCCAGCTGCTTCTTGTCAGCCCAGGCCGTGCCGTAGATCCGCTGCAGTTGCTCGTTCTTCGCGTCGCCGCGCCAGTAGGCGCCGGACAGCTTGGTCAACTTGAACGATTTGAGGAAACGCGTGTTCGGCACGTGCGGGCCACGGCACATGTCGACGTATTCTTCGTGGTAGTACAGGCCCATGGCCTGTTCGTCCGGCATGTCTTCCACCAGGCGCAGCTTGTAGTCTTCGCCACGGGCAGTGAACACGTCGATCACTTCGGCGCGCGGCGTGACTTTCTTGATCACGTCGTAATCTTTTTCGATCAGCGCGTGCATGCGCTGTTCGATCGCGGCCAGATCGTCCGGAGTAAAAGGACGCTCGTAGGCGATGTCGTAATAGAAGCCATCGTCGATGACCGGGCCGATCACCATTTTCGCCGTCGGGTACAGCTGCTTGACCGCGTGGCCAATCAGGTGTGCGCAAGAGTGGCGAATGATCTCCAGCCCCTCTTGATCCTTGGGCGTGATGATTTGCAGGCTGGCATCGGCGGTGATCAGGTCGCTGGCGTCAACCAGCTTGCCGTCGACCTTGCCGGCCACGGTGGCCTTGGCCAGGCCGGCACCAATGGATGCGGCGACCTCGGCTACGGAAACCGAATGATCGAATGAACGTTGACTGCCATCGGGAAGAGTAATAGTTGGCATGGCGCCTCCTCTCCTAGTGGTGACCCCTACCAAAGGTCACGTGGGTTGGGATGAGCCAGTACAAGATCCAATACCAGGCCGTTCAGTGATGAACGCCTGCCTTACAGCGGCAGGAGCCTTTCGGCCAACCGGTGATCGAACCAGAGTGACTGGAGTGGACGAAAAAGAAACATGGCAAGGCGGCATTTGGCGCGCCCGGAAATAGCCAAGCACACGATGCTAGCACAGATGAACGGTCATCGCGCCCACGGCGCCACAGCCAATAACAAATTCCCGCTTTTATAGCGGCAAAAGTGAACTTGAGCTGTACGTCCCCCGTCAAATCCGCCGAGAATCGCCATTCGTCCTCACGACTTTAGGAGCATTTAATGATGCGTTTTTCCTCGACCTTCGCGCTTGCAGCATCCCTTACCCTTCTCTCCCTCGGCGCACAGGCCGCCGCTCCTTCGAACTGGCCTGCGGGCGCCAGGGACGCATTCGTCAAAGACTGCAGTTCAGCCGCCAGCCAGAACGTGGACATCAAAACCGCCAAAGCACACTGCGAATGCGGCGCCGACAAGATCAATGCTGAATTGAGCACCGCGGAAATCAAGGAACTCATGACCAACCAGAACGCGAGCCAGGCGCTTAAAAACAAAGCAGTCGCGGCTATTTCGTCCTGCAAAGTCGTGAAGAAAAAGTAAGAATCGCTGCAATTCGGATGGCAGTTTTTCGGTAAAAGCCCTCTTAAAACTGCCATTTCGCACAAAATACGCAGCTTTTACGGCTTTTTTTACCAGCTGATATTTCGTGCGAAAGCCCCGTAGATCGGGGCTTTCAGCCAACCGAAGGACTAAAGCCGGGGCTATTGATTAGCAAACAGTGCCTTGGGGGGGCTCCCAAGCCGAACATTTCGACTATGATAGCCCTGTGTGCCCAGTTGGCCTGAGCAGCACAGCACTACTGAAAATATATGTTTCTTGGAGATACACCATGTCTAATCGCCAAACCGGCACCGTTAAATGGTTCAACGATGAAAAAGGCTTCGGCTTCATCACTCCTCAAGGTGGCGGTGACGACCTGTTCGTACACTTCAAAGCTATCGAAAGCGACGGTTTCAAAAGCCTGAAAGAAGGCCAAACCGTTTCCTTCGTGGCTGAGAAAGGCCAAAAGGGTATGCAAGCTGCACAGGTTCGCGGCGAGTAATTCTCCGCTGAGCTAAAAAAACCCCGTCCATGTGACGGGGTTTTTTATGGGCGCTGCAAAAGCCTGTGGCTATCAGCCGCAATTGACCCGGGTGATCACCAGGTTGTCGTCGGTGTTGAGGTTAAGGCGGTCGGAGCGGTATTCCAGGGTGATCATATCGTTAGGCTTGAGAATTCGGGCGTTCTGCGCACCGGCACGGGTACGCGCTTGCTCCAGCAACTGGGGCGAGGCTTTCTGGCCGATCGTGAACTCGGCGGCCTTCGCCTCACAGCGGCTATGACCGGCATCGGTCACGGCGGCATCTTTGGCTGGCTCAGAGGTACCCGGGGTGCTGCAACCCGCCAACGCGAGTGCCGCCAACAAAGTACCGAATGATGCGAGCTTCCAAGGCATGAAGCCTCCTATGATAAAAAATGGACAGAGATCGTGCGACAGCGATCAGGCGGATTGGTTTCAAGACGTAAATCGCCTGCTGGCAAGTCTGCCTGACTCAGGGCAGGCATTCGCCCGATCAATCGTCACCAGATATGAACGAATTCAGTAGATGTCGATGTAGTCAAACGGTGGCTTTGGCCAGTTCTGTTTCAAGGCATTGAAAATCTGTGTGACCCAGACCTCATCGCTGGCGGCCACGTTTCCGACGTAACCGGAGCCCTTGGCCCATGTTTCCAGGCGAAACAGCAACCCATCGATATCGACGCCGCCGACGGCCTTGCCGCAGGAGATGTAGGCAATACCTGCCCTGGTGACTCGCAATTGAGTGTGTTCATCGTCACTGGCACTGGCAAGCAGTTGGCGCACGGCGGCCAGTGTCAGGTTCTCGGGGTTGTTCAAGTCGATCTGCACGCGGTGTTCCCCGGTCATTAAAACAGGCTGACAGTGTCGCACACTGCTTGCCTCATTTCGAAATACCTCATGCATAAGTAGCAGTGCCAAACGCCGTACAAAATGCTTAACTGCCGACGTAAGAACCGCGTTTTAGCGCATCACCCCGTACTTCCAGCTCGTGAGACACCCATGACCACCGTAACGCTCCAAGCCGACATCAAAGCCAAGTGGCCCCAAGGGCAGAGTTCCTACAGCCCCGGAAGCCCGGAAGAATTGGCGATCATCGGTATCGACCTGCTGGTCAAGGAGTTGGGCACCCAGGCCGCGCAAGCGTTCATTGGCCAGGTTTTCGAGAAATACCCGGCCGATCACATGGGCGCACACAACCCCGGGCGCGATTAAGCACCGGCCGGCGAGCGCCGACCGGCAATCACCTTACTTCAGGCGCGCCAGGCGCTCGGTCAACAGATCGAAAAAGCCCTGGGCGTCGCCATTCTCAACCCAGAACACATTCTTTTCCTGCTTCAGGCCGTCATACCAATCGACGATGGTCTGGCCAAAGGTCGGCCCTTCGCGGCTGTCCACCACCATATTGGCCTGACGCCCGCTGAACAACGAAGGCTTGAGCAGATACGCGATGACTGTGGCGTCATGCACCGGGCCGCCAGGAATGCCGTAGTGCTCCATATCGCCTTTAACGTATTCATTGAGAATATCGCCGACGACTTTGCTCGCGTTGTTGTTGATGTCGGCGATCTTCTTCAGGCGCGCTTCACTGGTCAGCACCTTGTGGGTCACGTCCAACGGCAGATAGGTCAGCTTGACGCCGCTCTTGAGCACAATCTCGGCCGCGACCGGGTCGGCGAACAGGTTGAACTCGGCCACCGGCGTGATATTGCCGCCGTTGAAGTGCGCGCCGCCCATCACCACCACTTCCTTGATGCCCTGGGTGATCTCAGGCGCCTGGGTCAGCGCCAGCGCCAGGTTGGTCTGCGGGCCAAGCATGGCGATGGTGATGCTGTGCGGCTTGGCGGTGCTCAGGGTCTTGATCAGGTAATCAACGGCATTGCCTTCGGCCAGGGCCTTTTTCGGCTCATGTACGGCGACACCGGAGATGCCTTCCTTGCCATGGATATTTTCGGCGTAGATCGGCGTGCGCAGCAGCGGTTTCGGCGCGCCCGCGTACACCGGGATGTCCTCTCGCCCTGCCCACTCACGAGCCAGGCGCGCGTTACGCGAGGTCTTGTCCAGGCGCACATTGCCGGCGACGGTGGTCAGCGCCCGAATGTTCAACTCCTCGGGGGAGGCCATGGCAAACAGCAAGGCCACTACATCGTCGGCACCAGGGTCGGTGTCGATGATCAGGTCGATTTTTTCCGCCGCTTGGGCGCTCACTGCGGTGAGTGCGGACAAAAGCAAAACACTCCGGAACAGATTTCTCAGGGTTGGAAGATTACGCGGCATGAAACACTCCTTGTTGTTGGGGAACTCTAGAACGTGACGCCGGACACCAGTGCGATATTGCAATAAGGCTGGCACTCGCCCGTGCGGACAATGGCACGCGCGCTGCGGCTCAGTTGCTTGAATGCGTCATGACTGAGCAGACGCCGCTCGCCGAGCGCCGCCTGGTCGGTCAGGGCATTGAGCGCGCTGAGCGCCGGCGGTTGCTTGAGCAGGATTTCTTCGGCCAGCACGTGGCTTTCCACCTGCATTTCGCTGAGCACAATGCGCAAGGTGCTGATGAAGTCGGGAATGCCCTGGGTCAGGGCCAAGTCGATCAACTCGACGCCCGGCGGCACGGGCAGGCCCGCATCACCGATAACCAGGATGTCGCCATGCCCGAGGGAGGCGATCAGGCGTGACAGGGCGATATTGAGCAGCGGTGTCTTTTTCATGAGGGCACAAAACCTTGAACGTCGTGCAGCGTAGGAATAGAGGGTTGCGCGCCGGCGCGGGTGACTGACAGCGCGGCCGCCACCTGACCAAAACGAATCGCCTCGGCTTCGCTTTTGCCATGGGCCAGCGCTGCGGCAAAACCGCCGACGAACGTGTCGCCGGCAGCCGTGGTGTCCACCGCCTTGACGTTGGGCGCTGCCAGGTGCTCAACACGGTTGCCATCGCTGAACAGCGCGCCCTGAGCGCCGAGGGTGATGATCACTTTAGCGGCGCCGGCCTTGATCAACTGCGCCGCGGCGAGCTTGGCGCTGTCCAGGGAGTCCACCGCCACGCCGCTCAGGGCGGTGGCTTCGCTCTCGTTGGGGATCAGGTAATCGATCGAGGCATACCACTGCGCCGGCAAAGGACCGCTGGCCGGGGCCGGATTGAGGATCACCGTCTTGCCCAGTTCACGCCCGCGCTTGAGCGCATACCCGACGGTCTCCAGCGGCACTTCAAGCTGACAGACGATTACGTCGGCGGCCTGCAACACCGCATCAGCCGCCTGCAACGAAGCGGGCGTCAGCTCACCGTTACTGCCGGCAACGATCACGATCGCGTTCTGGCTGCTGTCGTCCACCACAATCAACGCCACACCGCTGGAACCGTCGACACGGCTCACAGCCTGGCAATCGATGCCTTCGGCCAGCAACGCATCGCGCAATTGGATGCCGTAGGCGTCAGAGCCGATGCAGCCGATCATCGCCACCTCAGCCCCCAGCCGCGCCGATGCGACGGCCTGGTTCGCGCCCTTGCCACCGGGGACGGTGGAAAACGATTGGCCGATCAGGGTTTCACCGGCGCGCGGCAACCGGCTGGCGCGGGTGACCAGGTCCATGTTCAAGCTGCCTACTACCACTACTTTTGCTGGCATACATCAGTACTCATCAATTCGGTTCAGCGGTATTGGGCGAATACACCGGCAAGTGGCGCCGTCGACTCACGCAAGACAATACTCGGCGTCACGATGCGTTGATCGATCGGCAGTTGGGGGGTCGCAATTCGTCGCAGTAACAACTCGGCCGCCGTCTCGCCCAATTGCACGATCGACTGCCCGACCGTGGTCAGCGCCGGGTACACGTAGCGGCTCATTTGGATGTCATCGAAGCCGATCACCGACAATTCGCTCGGCACGCGGATGTTGCGCTCGGCTGCCGCACGCAACACGCCGAAACCGATCATGTCGTTGCTGGCGAAAATCGCGCTCGGCGGGTTTTCCGACAGCAACTTCACTGCCGCGGCATAACCGCCGGTGCTGGTGAAGTCGCTTTCCAGGGTGCGATTGGCGGCAACGTCGATACCCGCCTCGCGCAAAGCGCGGTGATACCCCGCCAGACGCATTTGTGCCACGCGGGTATGGCCGGGGCCGCCGATGCAGGCGATGTCCCGATGGCCCAGTTCAAGTAAATGCCGGGTCGCCAGGTAGGCGCCCTGCTCGTGATCTATACGCACCAGGTCGACATCAATACCGTCCAACGCCCGGTCGACAATCACCATGGGCGTGCGGACCGCGCTCAAGCCCGCGGCCAGGCCGCTGTCGTCGCCGCCCACCGAGGTCACGATCAAGCCATCGACGCGCTTCTCCAGCAACACTCGCAAATAGCTGCGTTGCTTTTCGGCGTTGTCGTCGGAGTTGCAGAGGATCACGCAATAGCCATTACGCTCGCAGTAATCCTCGATCCCCCGGGCCAGCTCGGCGAAATACGGGTTGAGGCTGTTGGGCACAAGCAGGCCGATGGTGGCGGTGGTCTTGGCCTTGAGCGAACGCGCCACGGCGCTGGGCACATAGTCCAGTTGCTTGATCGCCGCTTCCACCTTGAGGCGCACCGGCTCGCTGACCGGGCGCGTCTTGTTCACCACATGCGACACGGTGGTGTAGGAAATACCTGCAAGTGCTGCCACATCCTTAATCGTCGCCATGGTTCAGCCCCGCCGACTGGCGCGTTGGCTGCGGTAGGTATCGAGGACCACGGCAATCACAATCACGGCACCGGTGATGATGCGCTTGGTGGGTTCGGTGGCACCGATCTGCGCCAGGCCAGCCGCCAATACCGAAATAATCAACACACCGAAGAACGTACTGATCACCGAGCCGCGCCCGCCCATCAGGCTGGTGCCGCCGATCACCACGGCCGCGATCACTTGCAGTTCCAGGCCGGACCCGGCGTTCGGGTCTGCCGCCTCCAGGCGCGATATCTGGAACAGCGCCGCAACACCCGCCAGCAGGCCCATCAGGCTGAACACCAGGATCTTGTAAGGTTTGGGATTGATCCCGGCCAGACGCACGGCTTCTTCATTGGTACCGATACCGATCAAGTAACGGCCGAATACCGTGCGAGTCAACACCAGTTGGGCGACGACGATCACCAGCAAAGCGATGATGAACGAAGGCGAAATCCCGAAGGCGATCGGATTGGACAGCCAGGCAAAGGAGTCACCGATATAAGCCGTGCGCGAGCCGGTCATCTGGTACGCCACGCCGCGTGCCATTTCCAGTACGCCAAGGGACACGATAAACGACGGAATCCGCCAGGCCACGGTGATCGAGCCGGTGATGGTGCCGGCCAGCGCGGCGCAGCCCATGCCGAGCACGGCGGCCGGCAACACGCTCCAACCCCAGCCGAGAATCGCCACGCTGACCGCCGACGCCGCCAGGGCCAGCACCGAGCCCACCGACAGGTCGATACCGCCGATGATCAGGATGAAGGTCATGCCCACCGCCAGCACCATCAGGTCCGGGATCTGGTTGGCCAGGGTGCTGAAGGTGTCGTAGGACAAGAAGTGATCGCTGAGCACCGAAAACAGCGCAATCATCGCCAGCAACGCACCCGCCAGCCCCAGGTAGGTGCCCAGGCCGTAAAAGTTGCCGCCCGCTTTACCGGGGGAAGTTGTTGTTTTCATTGGGCATTCCTAAGCACTGTATCGTTGAGCAGCGCGTCACGTTTCTGATAGCCGGCGAAGGCGGCAGCAAGCAATTCATCCTGGGTCCAGCGGTCGCGCTCGAAGGTCTCGATCAACCGCCCGGCAGAGAGCACGCCGATGCGGTCACAGATCAACATCAGCTCGCGCAGGTCGCTGGACACCACCACCAGCGCTTTGCCCTGGCGGGTCAACTCGCCGAGCAAGGCGTAAATGTCGAACTTGGCCCCCACGTCGATGCCACGGGTCGGCTCATCGAACAGCATCACCGAGCAGTCGCGCTCCAGCCAGCGGCCAATCACGACTTTCTGCTGGTTACCGCCGGACAATTCGGACACCAACTGCGCCGGACTGGAACTGCGGATACGCATGGCATCGATCTGACGCTTGGCCAGGGCGGTTTCGTCGCGACTATTTACCACACCGCCGCCGGAAATTTCCGGCATGTTGCCCAAGGCGATATTCGCGCTGATGGATTGCGTCAGCAGCAGGCCTTCGCCCTTGCGGTCTTCGGTGATCAGGGCGATGCCGTGGCCCACTGCGTCGACCGGCGAGCGAATGCTCACCACTTGGGCCGGCGACCCCAGGGCAATGGTGCCGCTGTCGGCCAGGTCGGCACCGAAGATCAGGCGCAGCAATTCCGTGCGGCCGGCGCCGATCAGGCCGGAGATGCCATAGATCTCGCCGGCACGCACTTCAAAGGAGACGTCGCGGACCTTGTCCGCACGGGTCAGCCCTTTCACCGTCAAGGCCGGGCCGCCGATGGTACGGGGCCCCAGATCAATGTGCTCGCCCAGCTCGCGGCCGACCATCAAGGTCACCAGTTGCTCGCTGTTGTAATTGGCCATCGGCTCGACGCAGACCAGTTTGCCGTCACGCAGTACTGCAATGCGTTGGGCGACACGGGCCAACTCTTCGAGCCGGTGTGAAATATAAATGATCGCCACGCCCCGGGCCTGCAGGCGGGTGATTTGCTCAAACAGCATCTCGACTTCACGGGCGGTCAACATAGCCGTGGGCTCGTCGAGAATCAGCACATGGCAGTCGCCGATCAGGTTGCGGGCGATCTCGACCATTTGCTGATGGCCGATACCCAGGCTGCCGACCAGGGTGTCCGGGTCGATCGCATCCAGGCCGACCTGCGCCATCGCTTCGATCGCCGCGCTACGCAGCTGCTTGCGGCTGATCCAGCCACAGTGGCTGGGCAAGTTGTCCAGGAACAGGTTTTCGGCCACGGTCAGCGTCGGCAGCAGGTTGAGTTCCTGCATGACCATCCGCACGCCCAGCTCTTCGGCCTGGGTGCGACTGCCGGGGCGGTAGTCCTGACCGTTGAATTGCATGTGCCCGGCGGTCGGTGTGACCAGCCCGCCGATAATCTTCGACAAGGTACTTTTGCCTGCGCCGTTTTCACCGGTCAGCGCCAGCACTTCCCCGCGATTGAGCGTCAAGGTGATGTCGGACAGAACCGGCTGGGCATAGGTCTTACCGATACCGCTGACCGAGAGGACAGCGTTCGGGGCGGAAGATGACATAGGAAAATCTCCAGGCGTCCGCTCAGGGTGAGCGGACGCTGTTGGGTGCAGCCGGGATTACTTCTTGAGGACGAGTTCGACCGGGGTTTCGATCACGCCGTCTTGAGCGTCGACCTTCTCACCCTTGACCAGCTTGAGCGCGTTCTGGATACCGAACACGGCCTGCTGTGCGGCGGCCTGGTCGGCGGTCGCCAGGACACGGCCGTCCTGCAGCATCGGCTTGATCGCAGCGATGTTGTCGTAGCCTACGACCAGAACCTTGCCGGCTTTGCCTGCCGCACGCACGGCCGAGACGGCGCCCAGGGCCATGTTGTCGTTACCGGCCAACAGCGCCTTGAGGTCGGGGTATTCGCTCAGCATCGCAGAGGCGACCTTCTGGCCCTGGTCGATTTCCCAGTTGCCCGATTGGGTGGAGACGATCTTCATGCCGGCCGCGTCCATCGCATCCTTGTAGCCTGCGGTGCGCTGCTGCGCGTTGGTAGTGGTCGGTACGCCTTCGATGATGCCGACCTTGTCACCCGCGGCCAGTTGCTTGGCCAGGTAATCACCCACCAGCTTGGAGCCTTTGCGGTTGTCCGGGCCGACGAAGGGAATATCGAGGTTTTTGCTTTTCAGCACGCCCGGGTCCAGGCGGTTATCGATGTTGACGACCTTGATGCCGGCATCGGAGGCTTTTTTCAGCACGGTGACCAGTGCCTTGGAGTCAGCCGGTGCGATGACGATGGCGTTCACTTTGGCGAGGATCATCTGGTTGACGATATCGATCTGCGCGCTGGTATCGGTTTCGTTCTTGATACCGTTGGTGATCATGTCGAAATCAGCGGCGTGGGACTTCTGGTAGTCCTTCGCGCCCTCTTGCATGGTGACGAAGAACTCATTGGCAAGGGATTTCATCACCAGGCCGACCTTGGGTTTGGCGGCGGTGTCGGCGGCGAATGCAGAAGAGAGAGGCAGAGCAGCAGATGCGGCGGCAAGCACAGCGACAGCAAGAAGACGTCCAGCGAATGGCAGCTTCATGGGTTCACTCCGATCTTATGATTATTGGGAGCAACGCTTGCACCGAAGAACACTTCGGCAGCCCACCCACCCGGGTGACTGATACGAGCTTTCAAGACGTTCAGGGCGCACCCGCGAAACATCTCGCAAACGTTTGCGTTAAACAAACTATGAGAACCTTGCCAGGATTTGTCAACGGAAGAAAACCGCCCTCCACCCAAGCCCTCTAGCGCCTGCGTTCCAGCCTGTCTCGCGGGGTTATTAAACATCACCGTCGCCGGATCGTTCTCTAAAACGACAGGCAGTGCCGCCGATGTCATACGCCTCCGGCGACTATCCCGTCATTATTTTCGGACAACCGAACGCAACAGCCACGCTTTGTTCGGAAAGCCGGACAAGTGCATGGACAAACCTTCTTAAAGATAATTTTAATTTGTTTTAAATCAACATCTTAGATAATAAACACGAAGGCGTTCAGGCTGGTACAAATCCTGCTCCCTTCCTGCACCTCGAGGCGTTCAGAACCGCCCGAGCGCTCTAGATGAACTTGCTACCGCACTCATCAAAAACCAGAGAGAAAAATAATGAAATCTGCACTGAAGACCTTTGTTCCGGGCGCACTCGCCCTCCTGCTGCTGTTCCCCGTTGCCGCTCAGGCAAAAGAAGTCGAAACCAAAGCCAAACTCTCCAACGTGGTGATCCTCGCCACCGGCGGCACCATTGCCGGCGCTGGCGCCAGCACCGCTAACAGCGCCACCTACCAGGCAGCCAAAGTCGGCATCGAGCAATTGATCGCCGGTGTTCCCGAGCTTAGCCAGATCGCCAATGTGCGCGGCGAGCAAGTCATGCAAATTGCCTCCGAAAGCATCAATAACGAAAACCTGCTGCAACTGGGTCGCCGCGTCGCCGAACTGGCTGACAGCAAGGACGTCGACGGCATCGTGATCACCCACGGCACCGATACCCTGGAAGAAACCGCTTACTTCCTGAACCTGGTGGAAAAAACCGACAAACCCATCATTGTTGTCGGCTCGATGCGCCCAGGTACCGCCATGTCGGCAGACGGCATGCTCAACCTGTACAACGCCGTCGCCGTCGCCGGCAGCAAGGATGCCCGCGGCAAGGGCGTGCTGGTGACCATGAACGACGAGATCCAGTCGGGTCGCGACGTGAGCAAGATGGTCAACATCAAGACCGAAGCGTTCAAGAGCCCATGGGGCCCGTTGGGCATGGTGGTTGAAGGCAAATCCTACTGGTTCCGCCTGCCGGCCAAGCGTCACACCATGGACTCCGAGTTCGACATCAAGACCATCAAGAGCCTGCCCGACGTCGAAATTGCCTACGGCTACGGCAACGTAAGCGACACTGCCGCCAAAGCCCTGGCCCAGGCCGGCGCCAAAGCCATCATCTTTGCAGGCACCGGCAACGGTTCGGTGTCCTCCAAGGTCGTCCCGGCCCTGCAGGAACTGCGCAAGCAAGGCGTGCAGATCATTCGCTCGTCCCACGTGAATGCCGGCGGTTTCGTGCTGCGCAACGCCGAACAGCCTGACGACAAGTACGACTGGGTGGCTGCCCACGACCTGAACCCACAGAAAGCGCGGATTCTGGCGATGGTTGGCCTGACCAAGACCCAGGACAGCAAAGAGCTGCAACGGATGTTCTGGGAATACTGATTCCTGGTAACACCTGTGCAGGGGCGGATTCGCCCGCCCCTGCTTCCCCGCAAAACCCTCGCTACATATCTCCCCGCCCTAGATCAATTCGCTTGAATCACTGTCAGACGAGCTTGTTGAATTTTAAGCAGTTGCGAAATCGCCTACAGTTAAATACTGTATGCACGTACAGCTTACTAAGGAATACTCCGTGGCAAAGTCCTCTTCCGCAGCGCCAACCCCGCCTGATGCTTACGAACGCCTGGCCCTTCGTGTGCAAAAGATCATCAATTCGACCAACGCCCAGAAAGCCAAGGCAGCCTTGATCTTCCGCCTGCCAGATGAACCGGAGGACGAATGGCAACGTCTGCTGGAGGAAATTGCGGAGAACGACAACGTTACACTCGCCTACCGGGACGACGGTGGCGTGCAGATTTTCTGGGTTGTGCCGAAGGAAGATTGATTCAATGAGTGTCCGTTTTACTGCTGTGTTTTTGTGCCTGTTTTTTGCCATCGCCGCCCACGCCCAAGCGCCCCGAACGTTCAGCGAAGCCAAGAAAATCGCCTGGAAACTCTACGCACCACAATCCACCGAGTTCTATTGCGGCTGCAAATACACGGGCAACCGCGTAGACCTGAAAGCCTGCGGCTACATCCCACGCAAAAACGCCAGCCGCGCCGCGCGCATCGAGTGGGAACATATCGTGCCGGCCTGGCAGATCGGGCATCAGCGCCAGTGCTGGCAGAATGGCGGGCGCAAGAACTGTACGCGGTATGACGATGTGTTCAAACGCGCCGAAGCCGACCTGCACAACCTCGTGCCGAGCATCGGCGAGGTCAATGGCGACCGGAACAACTTCAGTTTTGGCTGGCTGCCGGTGCAAAGCGGGCAGTACGGTTCATGCCTGACCCAGGTCGACTTCAAGGCCAAGAAGGTGATGCCGCGTCCGTCCATTCGCGGGATGATCGCACGGACGTATTTTTACATGAGTAAACAATACGGCTTGCGCCTGTCGAAACAGGATCGCCAACTGTACGAAGCCTGGAACAAGACCTATCCGGTGCAGACCTGGGAGCGCCAACGCAATCAGACGGTAGCCTGCGTGATGGGGCGCGGCAACGAGTTCGTCGGCTCGGTGAATCTGAAAGCCTGCAACTGAAACCGAGCGGGAAAAATCGGTATTTTCCCGCCCAATCGGCCGGTTACTGCGCGACCTTGTGTTCGATGATCTGCGACTCGGTGTCGTTTTTCTTGGCACGGGCAAGTTTTTCCGTCAGCAAGGCCTGCTTGGCTTCAGCCTCGGCTCTGGCTTGGAATGGCCCCAACAGCACCACATCCTTGCCGTCTTCCTTCACGATATAAAAATTGAAACCATGCTCCAGCAACCAGGCGGTCAGGTCGGTGATCGCCTGCAGCTTGTGATCCGGCGGACCCACGCGCAGGTCCCACTCCTGAGCGACAATCGCACCGGTTTGCGGCTGGCTTTCAGTCACGGCGGGCTTGGCCCTGGGCTCTTCGACACGCTTGCCTTCACCGCAACCGGCCAATGCCAACACCGCCATTGCCATCGCTACTTTACGCACTGCCCTGCTCCTTTAAGGATAAAGAGGCAACTTTATCATCCACTGTCTATTCTGGCCGTCATAAACGTTGGGTTAAACAATGCGAATCATGTATCGCAGACCTGTATGATGACGCCATGGGAATTAATGTCGCCTCTATGCGTCCTAAAAGAGGCAGTCACAGGGAAGCGCTTAGCAGTAAGCTACACACATCCGACACCTGCCCTGTCTGAAACATGTGTCCTTAAAAGTAATCAAGGAGAAGTCCATGCTGATACTCACCCGTAAAGTTGGTGAAAGCATAAACATCGGTGATGACATTACGATCACCATCCTGGGCGTCAGCGGCCAGCAAGTACGAATCGGCATCAATGCACCGAAGGATGTTGCCGTGCATCGCGAGGAAATCTACCAGCGCATCCAGGCCGGCCTGACGGCGCCGGACAAAAACCAGACGCCTTGAAGCACCTTCAGTAGCCAGCCTTTTCGTTCACGGTCACGGCTGGCGAAAACCCTATTGGCCTGCTCGCGTTCTTGTCGCGCTCAGCGTATCCGGTCCTTTCATCGTCGCTAAAAAGATGAAACTGTCATTACGCCCGGAACTTGTTACATGATTTGCAGCCGAACCTCGTGAGAACCTCTTCCGCCATACGAGTGCACTCAGGAGCACATCGATGAGGCCTAGCACGAAGCGACCTTTTGCCGCCCGTTCCTGGATGATCGCCCTGTTCATCGGGCTCGTCTTTGCAGGATTGGAATGCGGCTTGAGGTTCGAAATCAAAGACATCTACGTCACCGATGTACCGTCATGGCTGGACTTGACGCTGTTGCTCGGCGGCTACCTGTTTGTGTTCTGCCTCAAGCCGATCCAGAAAACCGTCCAGCGCAAAATGTGCCAGCGCGCAGCTCCCGGCGAACACCGGAGAACTACCCACTGACGGCTGATGCCTGGCTATCAGATCGCCGGTATTTACAGCCCTGCAGCAGCACCTATGCTTGGCCTTGCACGGTCGGCTGAAAGGCGTTGAAGCAGATGGACACCCTGAGCAAATCCCAAATCGAATCTGCACTGGCATCGCGCTTGCCCAGCTATAAGGTCGTCTGCACATTACATGCTGACGGCACCCTCTCAGCCATTCTCAGCGGCCCGAACACCGACCACTTCGCAATCACCGGCATCGTGCGCGCACACTATCGTGGCGAAGAAGCGATTGCCCGACTTGCCAATGAGATACTCAGAGAGATGGTGCTGTCGCGCCAGGGCGTGAAAAATTATCCTTTGCACACGCCCGGCGCCCCAGGCACGTGTGAAGAAGGCCACGGCCGATAGAACGCGCGCCCTGCTCCTCTCACTCCATTCGGCGCTCGACGCGCAGCAGGCCTTCAGCGTCGCGCCGCACCTGAAACTGCTCATACCCGTCGATCCAGGCATGCGCAGTCACCATGGGTGTCAGGTGCGTCGAGGTCACGACCATCACATCCGCGCCCGCCGCCTCCCCCGCTCGGATCCCCACCGTCGCATCTTCGAATACCAGGCAGTCCTGGGCCGCGACACCCAGACGTTGCGCACCCAGCCTATAGCAGGCGGGATCCGGCTTGCCATTGGCGACATCCTCGGCCGTCACCCACACCGCCGGCGGACTGATGCCCGCCGCCTGCAGGCGCCGCAGCGCCAACTCCCTGGGAGCGGACGTCACCAACGCCCATTGATCGCTGGGCACATCATTCAAGAACGCAACGGCACCGGGAATCGCCACGACACCCTCGACATCATTCAGCTCGGCCTCGGTGATCCATTGCGCCTCAGCCTCAGGATCGACCCCAGGCAACGCCTGACGCCTGATCGTATCGATCGCCCGCGCGCCATGAATGGTGGTCAGGAACGCCGCCACATCCAGGCCATGACGTTCAGCCCAGATACTCCACACCCGTTCGGCAGCCGCAATGGAGTTGAGCAAGGTGCCATCCATATCGAACAGGAAGGCGCGATAACGCTGGGTAAATACGGCTGAACCGGGGATGGGCACGGTGTGGCTTCCTCGCAGGCGACGACAAAAATAGACTCGAGGCAATCTACGGATCACCTCGACGCTTGTAAACGCCAACAGCGCTCACGCGACGCATCCCCGGCGCTACAGCGGCAGAGCCCAGGGCGGGGCGACGTGTTTCGAGTGGTTTTTTCCAAGGCAGGAGAATTGTCGCTGCAGACCGACAAACCGTGTGAGCAATCGCCTTGTGTCGGCCCGGCGTGAAGATTCTCATTCAGCCACTACACTCAACAAAGCAACCGCACGTTCTGTGCATCGTTCAGGGCAAGATTGCCGACAAAGAGGCTAGCCACTATGTACGCCGGACAAACGCATATGGAAACGTTCAATGGCGAAATTCTCGGCCAGATGCTCGTCCAGATCATCTGTCTGCTAGCGGTGGCTCAGCTTTTCTTCTGATCGCCCGCTTCACCGTCCGCCGCGAACGGGGCGTGGCGAAACTGCGCGCAAATTTCAGGCAACAAAAAAGGGCCCACCTTTCGGTGAGCCCTTCCAGACCGCCCAGCAGAGCGGATTTTGTTTGGTAGGCGCGATTGGACTCGAACCAACGACCCCCACCATGTCAAGGTGGTGCTCTAACCAACTGAGCTACGTGCCTGCTGTGAGGCGGCATTCTACGGAATTCCGGAGGGCTGTCAACATCTTTTTTGCAGCTAACCCTATGAATATGCGAATTTTTTATTTTCGGCCCGCACACCCGTATTTTTCGGGCGACTGGCAGGCGATTTTCAACTCAGGTAGGATCGGGGCACTCGTAAAAAATATAAAACAGAGGTTCCAGGATGGCGAACACCCCCTACCCCCAGTCGTATTACGCCGCGTCGGCGAATGCGGCTCCGCCTCGCCCAGTGCTGCAAGGTGAAGTCGAAACCGATGTGTGCGTGATCGGTGCTGGCTACACCGGGCTCTCCAGCGCGCTGTTTCTGCTGGAGAACGGTTTTCGCGTGACAGTCCTGGAGGCGGCCAAGGTAGGGTTTGGCGCGTCTGGCCGCAACGGCGGGCAGATCGTCAACAGCTACAGCCGCGATATCGATGTGATCGAGCGCAGCGTCGGGCCGAAGCAGGCGCAGTTGCTGGGACAGATGGCGTTCGAGGGCGGCAGGATCATTCGTGAGCGGATCGCCAAGTACCAGATTCAGTGCGATCTGAAGGACGGTGGAGTATTCGCCGCGCTGAACAGCAAGCACATGGGTCACCTGGAGTCGCAGAAGCGCTTGTGGGAGCGTTATGGCCATACGCAGCTGGAGTTGCTGGACGAGCGGCGCATCCGCGAGGTGGTGGCCTGTGACAATTACGTCGGCGGCCTGCTGGACATGAGCGGCGGACATATCCACCCGCTCAACCTGGCGCTGGGCGAAGCAGCAGCCGTAGAGTCCCTCGGCGGCACGATTTATGAGCAGTCAGCCGCATTGCGCATCGAGCGCGGCGCCACCCCAGTAGTACACACCGCCGAGGGCAAGGTCAGGGCGAAGTTCATCATCGTCGCCGGCAATGCCTACCTGGGGAACCTGGTGCCGGAATTGGCGGCCAAATCGATGCCGTGCGGCACGCAGGTGATCACCACCGCACCGCTGGGGGACGAACTGGCCAAAACGCTATTGCCACAGGACTACTGCGTCGAAGATTGCAACTACCTGCTCGACTACTACCGCCTGACCAGTGACAAACGCCTGATCTTCGGCGGTGGCGTGGTCTATGGCGCGCGGGACCCGGCCAATATCGAAGCAATCATCCGCCCGAAGATGCTCAAGGCCTTCCCGCAACTCAAGGATGTGAAGATTGACTACGCCTGGACCGGCAATTTCCTGCTGACCCTGTCGCGCTTGCCGCAAGTCGGTCGCCTGGGCGACAACATCTATTACTCCCAAGGCTGCAGCGGCCACGGCGTGACGTACACGCACCTGGCGGGCAAGGTACTGGCAGAGGCCCTTCGAGGCCAGGCAGAGCGTTTTGACGCGTTTGCCGACCTGCCGCACTACCCGTTCCCCGGCGGGCAACTGTTGCGCACGCCGTTTGCCGCGATGGGCGCCTGGTATTACGGGCTACGGGATAAGCTGGGGTTCTGATGGGAAGGCTTGCCTGGGATGCTGGCACGGCGCACTCAGCCGACGCCATCACCGGCAAGCTTGCGTCCACAGAGGCTGAGGTAGCTTGCCGACACGCGCTGATCAATGCTGAATCGCAGACACAAAAAACCCCGGTCTCTCGACCAGGGTCTTTGCTATCGGATCAAAGGCAGCCAACGGCTTTCTTTGTGCTGCAAGGCGTTCAGTGGGCCTTGAAGCAGATATGGCGCAGCGGACGGGACTCGAACCCGCGACCCCCGGCGTGACAGGCCGGTATTCTAACCGACTGAACTACCGCTGCGTATCGCTTGACCGGCCGAGCGTAAACCCTCGACCGTCTTTAAACATCTGGCTGATCAGCCTTGGCTGTTCAACCTCAAGCCCGACGAATCGAACCTGGAAAATATGGCGCAGCGGACGGGACTCGAACCCGCGACCCCCGGCGTGACAGGCCGGTATTCTAACCGACTGAACTACCGCTGCGCGT
>NZ_JALJRR010000024.1:0-97888 GCF_024519615.1 Pseudomonas sp. Pse79 | reverse complement strand
CGGCGTCCTGCCGGGTTACCCACGGATTCAAGCCTGCGTTCGGCCAGCGTGGTTTAACGGGGCGCCTCAGATCAAGATCAAGATCAAGAGCCTCGCTTCGCATTGTGGAGTGCTTTGGATCAAAAGCGGATCAAGAGCCTCGCTTCGCATTGTGGGGTGCTTTGGATCAAAAGCAGGTCAAGAGCCTCGCTTTGCATCGTGGGGCGGTTCTTTTTGGATAGTTAGAAGGTGGTGCGCAGGCCCACTTGTACGCTTCTGCCTGCTGCCGGGGCGATGTCGCGCAGGATCGAGCTGGCGTAGCGCACGGTTTGGTTGGTCAGGTTTTCGCCATTGACGAATGCCAGCCACTGGCTGCCGCCGACGTTGAAGCGATAGCCGGCGCTGGCGCCCAGTGTGGTGTAGCCGTCGGTGCCGCTTTCGTTGGAGGGCACACGGCCTTGTCCGGCGGCGTGTTCGATGTCGATGCGCGCTTGCCAGCGGTCCAGTTCCCACAGCAAGCCGCTGTTCAGGCGCAGCGGTGCGATGCGCGGCAGGGCTTCGCCGGTGTCGAGGTTGGTGGCGCGGGTGTAGTCGCCCGACAGTTCCAGTGCGAACTTGCCGTAGGCGCCTTCGCCGAGCTTCCAGTGATCCTGGGCTTCAAAGCCGGCGAAACGGGCGCGCACTCCCGAGTATTCGTATTCGGGGATGCCGCCGGCGTCTTCTTCACCTTCGTCGTTCAATGTGCGACCTGTGCCCAGCAGGCCGATGTAGTTGGAGAAACGGCTGTAGAACACGCCGAAGCTGCCCTTGTGCGTGCCGTTGTCAAAGCGCAGTGCGAGGTCGCTGGATACGGCTTTTTCTTTCTTCAGGTTGGCGTTGCCCAACTCGTAAGTGCCGGTGGCGACGTGAGCGCCGTTGGCGTATAGCTCGTAGAAGGTCGGCGCGCGCTCGGTGTAGCCCAGGGTTGCGGCCAGCGACCAGATCGGCGTGAGGGTGTACACCGCGCCGGACGACAGGCTGCCGGCGGTGAAGTCGTTGGTCTTGTCGGCATTGGCGAAGCGCGCGTTGCCTTTGCTGTCCGGGTCGACGCTGGTGTGCTCCAGGCGCCCGCCGAGGCTGAGTTTCAGGCGCTCGGTGGCCTGCATTTCTTCGAGGATGAACAGCGCGCCGGCGTTGGTGTCGGTCTGCGGCACGAAGGCTTCTTCGCCGAGGGCTGAGAACTCGTTGCGGGTCACTTGTGCGCCGACCACGCCGTCGAACGGGCCGAGCGGCTGGTGGCGCGCTTCAACCCGGGCTTCATAGCCTTTGTTCTTGAAGATTGTGCCGGTTTCGCCGCCTTCGATTTCGCGGTGCTCGTAGTCGGTGTAGCCGGCGTCGAGTTTCACCGAGGTGAACGGGCCTTGCAGGTTGCGTACCTCGGAGGCAAACGCGTAGTGGTCCTGCTTCATGCGGATTCGCACAGCCTGTTCGGCGGGTGAGCCGTAGTTGCTGTCGTAGGTGCTGTAGGACAGCCCGGCATAACCGTCGTCCCAGGTGTAGGAACCGCCCAGCGCACCGCCGTCCTGGCGCCCGTCGCTGTTGCTCAGGCGGCCGTTTTTGCCGGGGCCGTCTTCGGCTTCCGGGGCGTGGCGGCTGCGGGCTTGGCCCGGGATTTTGAGGTCGTTGAATTCCCGCGCATTCGCGTCCAGGTGCAGGGCGAAGGTGCCGTTGCCGGCTTCGAGTTTGCCCGCGCTGCTGCGCGTGGTGTCGGCGCCGCCGTAGCGTAATTCGCCGGCGCCGTGGATGCCTTCGATGGCTTCGGTGGGGATGCGATTGTCGAAGGTGTTGACCACCCCGCCGATGGCGCTGCCGCCGTACAACAGGGCCGCCGGGCCGCGCACGATTTCGATGCGGTCGACGTTGACCGGGTCCAGCGGCACGGCGTGGTCGTAGGACAGCGACGACGCATCCAGCGCGCCCACGCCGTTGCGCAGCAGGCGAATGCGGTCGCCATCCTGGCCGCGGATGATCGGTCGGCTGGCGCCCGGGCCGAAGTAGGACGACGACACGCCCGGTTGCTTGTTCAGGGTTTCGCCGAGGCTGCCTTTTTGCTGCAGGGTCAGCTCATCGCCTTCCAGCACGGTGGTCGGCGAAGCCAGTTGCGCGCTGCCCAGGGGGTTGGCGGTGATGACTTGGGGTTGCAGTTCCAGCGCATGGGCTTCGGAGCAGATCAGCAGGGCGGCGGCGAGGGGCGACAAGCGCCAGGCAGAGGAGAGGGACATCGGACATTCCTTGGCAAACGATAAAAAGAGAAGGCGGCAAACGGTAACGAACAGCTTACGGTTGATAACTATCGTTACAATATAACATCTCCTTTTGCCCTGAAAAGGGCAACTTTTCCCCAGGGGCTATATTCAATGCGGTGCTTCCACCTGTTCGCCCCGTCGGCTAAGGTGCGCGGCTGTATTTCCTCTTTTTGCAAAAGGCCTGGCATGACCGCGACAAGCAACGACCCGCTTCACGGCGTGACTCTGCAACACGTCCTCACCACCCTGGTGGAACACTACGAATGGAGCGGTCTGGCCGAGCGCATCGATGTCCGCTGTTTCAAGAGCGACCCGAGCATCAAGTCGAGCCTGACGTTCCTGCGCAAAACCCCGTGGGCGCGGGAGAAAGTCGAAGGGCTGTACGTGAAACTGATGCGTACCAAACGCCCGTTGGACTGAGCCCATGAAACGCTGTGTGACGGCGGCGGCCCTGGCCGGTTGGGTGGGGTTGGCGATTCAGCAATACCTGATTTTCTATTCGCGCTGGTCGACGGGCGCCAGCCTGTTGGGCGGGCTGGTCAACTTCTTCAGCTTCTTCACCGTGTTGACCAACACCCTGGTGGTGGTGGTGCTGAGCTACGCCGTGGTTGATCGTGATTCAGCGGCGAAGCGGTTTTTCCTGGCGCCCAGGGTCAGCAGCGCGATTGTCGCCAGCATCGTGCTGGTGAGCCTGGCCTATAACCTGTTGCTGCGGCACCTGTGGCAGCCCGAAGGGTTCCAGTTCATCGCCGACGAATTGCTGCACGACGTGATGCCGCTGCTGTTTGTCGTCTACTGGTGGCGCTGTGTGCCCAAGGGCACGTTGCAGTGCAAACACATTGGCCTGTGGGTGTTGTACCCGTTGGTGTACTTCGCCTATGTGCTGCTGCGCGGGGATTTGCTCGGGCAATACCAGTACCCGTTTTTCGACGTCGGCACCCTCGGTTATCCACAGGTGTTCGTGAATGCCGGGGGGATCCTGGCGGGGTTCGTGCTGATTGCTCTGGCGGTGGTGGGGTTGGATAAAAGCATCAAACCCCACGGATGACTCATTCTTCCTCACTGCCCTCGGCGCGCCAGTAGCCGACGGCCTTGAGGAACGCTTCATCGACCTTGTGCGTATCCAGCAGCACCCGGCGCACCTGGCGCGACAGCTTGGTTTCCATCGCGACGAAGGTGTACAGCGCACCGCTCGGCAGCGTCAGTGCGCGCACGGTGTCGAGCAGGTCGGTCTGGCCGCGCACCACCCAAATCACTTCTACCTCGGCCGCGCTTTGCAGTGCTTGCCGTTCCGCCGCATCGGCGATTTCGATCACCGCCAGCACCGTGCGCCCGGCCGGCAGTTCTTCGAGGCGGCGGGCGATGGCGGGCAGGGCGGTTTCGTCGCCGATCAGCAGGTAGCTGTCGAAGATGTCCGGCACGATCATCGAGCCCCGTGGGCCGCCGATGTACAGGTGCTGGCCGACTTGAGCCTGCTCGGCCCAGGTGGAGGCGGGGCCGTCGCCGTGCAGCACGAAGTCGATGTCCAACTCGCCGAGGCTCAGGTCGAAACGCCGTGGCGTGTAGTCGCGCATGGCCGGCTGCGGGCCATCGCCCTTGATGCTGAAGGTCGGGCTTTGCAGCGCGGCTTGCTCGGCGGCGTTCTGCGGGAACATCAGCTTGATGTGATCGTCACTGCCCAGGCTGACAAACCCCGCCAGTTCGGGGCCGCCGAGGGTGATGCGGCGCATGCGCGGGGTGATATCGACCACCCGCAGCACGTCGAGGCGACGGCGTTTGATCTCGTGGCTGACGCGATGGATGACGGGCGTATTCATTGATTTTCCCCCTGGACAGCTTGAACGGCCGGGCCGTCGACGATGGCTTGTGCGGTGCTGTTGAGCAGCGTGGCGACCCGCGCGATTTCTTCGGCGCTCCAGCGTCCGTGGTGCAGTTGCAAGGCATGACGCAGGTTATGCACCGCCTCGTGGATTTCGGGCGGGCGATCATGGCCGCGCAGCGAGCGTTTGCTCACGTCGATACGCATTCGCACGCCTTCCAGTGCAATCGCCTGCTCACTTAAAGAAAGACGACCGGCGTCGGTGATGGTGTAGCGTTTTTTTCCGCCTTCGGCATCGCCGCTGATCAATTCGCTTTCTTCAAGGAAGGTCAGGGTCGGGTAGATCACGCCGGGGCTGGGGCTGTAGGCGCCGTCGAACAGGCCTTCGATCTGGCGGATCAGGTCGTAGCCGTGGCACGGCTGCTCGGCGATCAGCGCCAGCAACAGCAACTTCAGGTCGCCGGGGGCGAACACGCGTGGGCCGCGACCGCCGCGTTCACGGCCGGGGCGTTTTTCGAAGCCGTCGCGGCCGTCGCCGTGGGAATGGGGATGATGCTCTCTCATTTTGGGTCTCTCCGTTTTGGTTAAGATATAACTTAAGATATATCTTTAGGCTGTTCAAGATCAGTCGACCAACGGTCGCGGCCTACTTAACTACCACCGTCCCGCGTGATGCGCCCAGCATGCTGATGGCTCTTCCCATGTGCATGGAGCCAGTGCGATGAGCACATTGATTTCTCCCCCTTACTCGCCAACCTCCTTGGAAATACGCGGGTATCTGCATCAGATCGGTCACCAGTTGCTCGAAACCGACACCCCGTTACTGTCCAAGCGGCCGCTCCCCGTCGAGTTACAACAGCTTGAAAAACTCAACCAGACGCTCACGGCGCACGCGCGCGCTCACTTCGACCGCTGTCGTGCGCTGTATGCCGATGTGGCGCAGGCCGACCTGCAAAGTGACGAGGGCAAGCAACGGCTGGCGACGCTCAAGCGCGACCTCACGGCGCACTTGCAGAAACTGGACGAAACCGGGGTGTTGGGCGGCCAAAGCCTGCGCACGTTCATGGCCAACGACGCCGGCCTGGTCGCGTTGGAACTCGAAGCCAGGCTCAACATCCAGGACTCTCTGCTGCATCGTGAAGAGGCCCGCCTGGTGCAGAACCTGGGGCTCGGGCCGAGCTTTCGACCGGGCATCTATGCGCTGACGTTCAGCTATCGAGCCCAGACGATCGAGTTCGCCGGGGCCTTTGTGTTGACCGAAAAAAACACCCCCGTGGTCGCGCAGCTGACCCCGGCCGACGATGCCGGCTACGTCGTGCTGTTCACGCCGGCCCGTGGCTTCGAGTCGTTCAGCTCGCTGGCCGAGATGAACCGCCGACTGCGCGAGACGATGGCGGTCGGCAGTTGGCGCAAGGAGTTCATGCGCCTGCTGCCGCGCCGGTACTGGGGGCTGTCCGTCATGGGCGTCTGGCCGCTGCAGTTGGTCCCCATCAACAGCGAACCGCTGTGCGAACACACCTACGATGCCAGGCTGGCCAAACGCGCGCTGGATATCGATTGGGCCTTGAGCCTGGACGCCAACCCCGACCATAGCGCCCGGCAGCTGCTTGCCGAGCTGGACGACGCAATTCGCGCGGCCTTGCCCGACCTCAGCCCGCGCCTGGAATTGCGCGCCCAGCGCCTGCTCGACCGTTGCCTGGAGCACAGCGCCCCGGCCTGGTATCGCAACGCGCCGAGCCACCAGCGCGAGGCCCTGGCGCGGCAGCTGAGCGAGTACGACGAGGCCCGCCAAGCCCTGCTGAACCTGTTCGGCCATGCCGCCTCGCCGCAGGCCCTGGCGCGCTATCAGTTGCTCGAACAACTGGCCGCTGACCTGGAAATCACCGACCTGGACCCCGACCGCCTGCAAGTCCGCACGCGCCGCAGTGTGGCCAGGGTCGGCGCCTACGAGCAGAAACACAACCTGACCGCGCTGGCGCTGCGCGGCCTGCACACCGGCGACGAACTGCCCGGCTCGGCGTTTTTGCTCAATACCACCCTCACGTATGCCGACGCGCCGCTGCCCGAGCGCTATCAAGACCTGACCCCGGCCTATCTGGTCAGCCTG
Source organism: Pseudomonas sp. Pse79 (assembly GCF_024519615.1). Classification (NCBI taxonomy): domain Bacteria; kingdom Pseudomonadati; phylum Pseudomonadota; class Gammaproteobacteria; order Pseudomonadales; family Pseudomonadaceae; genus Pseudomonas; species Pseudomonas sp. Pse79. The sequence continues at coordinate 91,698 of NZ_JALJRR010000024.1, read as the reverse complement.
CTCGACAGCCTCAAACCGCGTGCGGAGTTTGAGGCCGTGCGCCGCGAGTACTACGCCAAGCCGCAGATCCACGCCGCCATCGAACAGATGCTCGACCGCCGCATCAATGCCCTGGCCTACACGGCCACGCTGCAAAACCACATCACCGAGGCCGACTATCAACGCGTTACCCGCCTGCGTCGCGGCACCGACGCGCAACTGCACGCGAGCAGCGTTGCGCTCAATGGCTGCGTGCTCAAGGACCTCTGGCTGCTGCGCGAGCGCGACGAGCAGGGCGCGATCCAGCGCTTGCTGCTGTGTACCCCCGAAGCGCCGCAGGCCCAGCAGTTTCATGGGTTCGACACGGAAACCGGCTGCCAGGCGCATATCCTCGGCTGGTGCGCGGACGAAACCATGCGCGCTTATCTGCTGGGGCAAGTCGCCCTCAAGTCCCGTGCGGGTCTGGAAACGTTCATGGCTGGCCTGGGCTTCATTCCGGCGCGCCAGGAATATCGCCACGTCACCTTCAGCCAGGCGGCCGACCACGCCGATTGCCTCAAGGCCCTGCGCGCCCAACTGCTGCAGGTGCAGACCGACGATTACCACTGGGGCACCCCGATGTGGTACCGGGCCGCCACCGAGGCCCAGCGTCGACAACTGACTCAACTGGCGGAAAACGCCGAAGGCGCGGCGAACACCTATGCGCAAAACCCGTTATCCGACGCCCGCTTCATCAGCTTCGAGCGCTTCCTGCATGCCCAGGCCAAGACGCAGCTCAACGCCCTGCTGGGGCGCCAGCGGCAAAACGATGTCGACCCCGATACGGTGTGGGTGCATTACCCCAAAGACTTCCCGGCGTTGACGCGCCCCGCGTCGGTGTCCTACACCCGCCTGTATCGCGATGGTTATGAGGATTCGCTGGGGTTTCTCGACGCCAGGTTCGACGCCGTCGCCACCTTCATGGGCCCGGCCGGGGTCGACCTGAGCAAGCTCACGCCGCGCAACGTCGCGCTTTCGGTGCGCGGCGTATGGATCGGCCAGCGCTACGCCGATGAAGTCCAGGCCAAACTGCAAAACCCGGCCAGCCCCGGTTATGCCCTGCGCCGCGACGCAACGCTGGCGATCAACCAGTTGCAGTTGCACAGCGCGGCGCTCGAATCGCGCCTCAAAGGCCATATCGCCCAGGTCGATCTGGATTGGTTTGAACGCGCCATCAAGAGCCTGGACGACACCTCGGTCGAGACGCGCAGCACCTACAACGTGCATCGCCTGATGATCGACGGCGACTGGGTGATCGACACCTTGCTGTTCAGCCACGGCGCGAACCCGGTGTTGCTCTATACACCGCAGGCGCCGGACGGCGTGTTCTTGCGCGAAGCCCGGCTGTTCAACTACCTGCTGAAAAAAGTCGACGGCATGCTCGATTACTTCAGCGCCCGCGTCGGTGTGCAGTCCCGGGTGCGCGTGCGGCGTTTTCTGCAAACCGCCCAGGCCGGCCTGCCCGCAGACCTCAACAGCACCGACCTGAGCCTGGCGCGCTACGACGCGATCGAGCGCGTGCCGCCCGTGCTCGACCTGCGTCACCTGCTGCACGACATGAAGTTGCAACGCAAGATCGACGACGTTGCCGCCACCACGGTCAATCGTACCGACATGATCATGGGCCTGGTCTGGAGTTGCCTCGAACCGCTGATCGCCATTGCGACCGCGCCGTTCCCGGTGTTGAGCCTGAGCCTGGGCCTGCTGCTGGCGCTCAAGGACGGCATGCTGGCCCTGCACGCCTACAACCAGGGCGACACCGATGCGGCGCTGCAACACTTCGTCGGCTACCTGAGCAACAGCCTCGGCGCAGTGTTCACCGACCTGCGCCCGGCACTCAAGTCCATCGGCCCGCTGCTCCGGCCGATGCGCCACCTCATGCGCCCAGCAGCGCCGCGCCAGGCCATGGCGTTGATCCAACAACTGCAGCCGCCGAGCCCCACGCTCGCCGGTATGCAGGCGGTGTGGTTCGAGGGCCGGCCGTTGTGGGCGGGCAAAACCCCCGATGCCCTGGGTCGCTATCTGCTGTTTCGCCAGGACCCGGTGAGCGGCAAACTCGTGTCGACCGCACGCCTGGTCAACCAGAACGCCGAGGGCCGCTGGGTGCGCTCGGGCCTCACCGGCGGGGCGCCGAAACGCCCCGCGCCAAGCCCCCACGCGTTGCAGCGCTATGAAGTTCCGCCGGAGCTGGCCAAAGACTACGAAAGCGTTCTGAGCGTGGAGTTTCGCAACACCTCCAGCGTCGATGAGTTGTTGGGCGAGGGCACCCGCGACAGCCTGCTGACCTATGAAATGGCCCCGCTCCAGGCCCCTTACCTGCACGCCTACCTGCAGTTGCGCGGCGATGCCGACACGTTCTTCGCCCAGCTCAATCCCATCGTTCCCAGGGCCGATGTACTGGCCTTCGAAGCCAGCGCGAGCCATCGGCACATCCTGGAAAGCGCCTTCAAGGAAAACCCCGGCTTGGTGGTGGGCGCCGTGCCTGGCTCGCTCGCCGCCAAACAGCTGCTGATCGACAATATGCACACCCTCTACGAGCAGGGCGTGCGGCGCCTGTACATCGAGTACCTGCCGGCGGACCTGTTCCGGGGCAAACTGGACAAGTTCAACGCCGGCGGCAGCTACTGGCACATCAGCGAGTACCTGAAAAAAGTCGAGGCAGCCCTGGGGATCGCCAACGACTCGCCGCATTCCTATCGCGCCCTGATCCTTGCGGCGCGCCGGCAAAACATCGCCGTCTGTGGGCTGGACGCGTCTACCGGCTACGAGGTGGACAAAGCCTTCAACCTGAAAAACGGCGCGCTGGTCAGCCCTCGGCCCAACGCCCAGCGAAACTTCTACTCCCACACGCTGATCGAGGCCGACCTCGGCGCAAAACCCGGCGAAGGGTGGGTCGCCCTGGTCGACAGCCGCCGTCTCAACACGCACACCCAGACCCCGGGCCTGGCCGACCTGCAAAAGACCCTGAGTGTGCGCGTCGAAGACGTCGCCCCCGGCCAACCGGTGGGCATCTGGAACGATACGCCCGGTGCGATCGTCGACGACCCGGCGGCCAAAGCCGACTTCAAGCTGACCCTGCAAACCGCCTACACGGCGCCCCCGGCATTCGTCACCGCGCCTGGCCGCGCAAACGCGTACAGCGAGTTCGACATCGACTCGCGGTTCGTCCCCGAGCTGCATGAAATGGGCAAAGGCGCGCATGCGTTCGACACCCGTTATGGGTCGCTCAACCCGAAAATCGCCGCTGCCGAAAGCGCCTTCCGCAAGACCCGCGAGCGCCTGAACACAGCGGCGCAGGCGTTCTTCAAAACTCCTGAACTGCCCCCCAGGCCGACGTTGCCGGACCTGCCGGCGAACACCACGCCCGCCGACTTTATCGCGCAAAGCTACCAACACGCTCGGGGGCTGATTGTCTGCGAGAGCCACGTCGAGCAATCGAGCAAGGCGCTGCTGATCGATCAGATGAAGGCGCTCAAGCAGCAAGGCGTCAAAACCCTGTACATGGAGCACCTGTTCACCGACCTGCACCAGGCCGACCTGGATACCTTCCAGCGCACGGGCGTATTGCCCCCAGCGCTCAAAGACCGCCTGTGGACCCTCGACCGGGGCCACATGCCCGAGTACCGCGGGCCGCACACGTACACCAGCGTGGTGGAAGTGGCAGGCAAACACGGCCTGCGCATCCGCGCATTGGATTGCGTATCGAGCTACCACACCAAGGGCATGAGCGCGCCGCAGACGTCGCGCATTGCGATGTTCAACTTCTTTGCCGGCGAGGTCATCCGTCTAGACCAGGCCGCCCAGGGCGCGCACAAGTGGGTGGCGCACATGGGCAATGCCCATGTGCATTCGGTCGAAGGGATTGCGGGGGTGGCCCAGACGCAAGGGGCGATCAGCCTGCGGCTCTCAGATGTACCGGCGGGCACTGCCAGCGAGCTGCGCTCAGGGCTGCAATGGACCGTCGCCTACGGATCGTCGTTGTACCCCAACCGGCTGACGGCGATCCGCAGCGACTTCACCCTGGCTGTCGGCGTCCCTGGCATGCGTCCTCCTCGCGCCTATGTTCCCGCCGATCGTTCACGCTTGACGCGACCGGGACAGTTCATGGTCGAGCAGCTTTCACCCCATGAAGTGAATCTGGTGCATCACTCGCGCAGCGGCGAGATCCTTTCCACGCCGGTGCAGATCGACGATCAAGGCCGCTTCTTCATCGAGCGCTGGGCAGAACTGAAGGACGAGCGGTTCAGCGCGTTCGAACGGCTGCTCTCGGCCCTCGATCAGGTGGTGAAACTCACCCACGTCCAGTAAACCTGACCCCCCCTGCTGGCGCGGGCAGGGGGGTGGAAAAGTCCAGATCCTACGTCAATAACACCGTCGTCAATCTAGGCAGCGGCCGTTGAAGGCGTAGAGTGACGCCCTCGTGTAGTCCCTATACTACAGATGTGAAGTTGTGCGTTAAGTGTCTCTTGATAACTGTACTGCTTTTATTGAATTATCTGTGTGTCATTAACGTCTTACAGTCGTTTTTTTAAAAATCGTATTTATTGCATTTCTTCCTCCAGCGTAATGGCCTATTGGCCTGCATGTTTCTCGGAGCTTGCCTGCTTACTTTTAAAGCGCATTGGTCGAATATTTCCCGGCGTTGAATGTTCAGCCAAACAATGAACATTGCGCCGCGCTGTTAGTTGGAAGTGAGTCTTGACTTGCTTTTTAGTTAACCGCCTTCCTTTAAATGACTACTAGGTATTCAAGCATGATCAAGAAGTTTGCTGTTCTGCTCCCGCTGGCTGTTGCGGTATTGGGTTCTTCGGCTGCCATGGCCGCCAACGATGCAAGCACCACGATCAACATCAAGGCCGACATCCCTACCAAGCAGTTCCACGCCCAGCCCCTGGACCCCAACTTCGGTCGCGACGAAATCATGACCTACAACACCGTGACCGGCGAACTGAGCACGCTGTCCTCGATGTTCACCCTGAAAAACACCGGTGGCTCGATCGACGCCTACCTGCAGGACGGCCCGGCGGCGCTCACCAACGGCACGGACTCGATCCCGCTGACCATCACCCTGGGCACCGTGGCCCTGACCGGTAGCCCGCAAGAAGTGGCCGCCGACGCAGAGTCCAACCCCGGCCTGCAAAAAATGATGACCATCAAGGCCGCCAAGCCGGCGGACACCCAGACCGGTCTCTACACCAGCGTCGCCACCGTGATCTTCGACAACGTGCCGCGCACCGCTTTCTAAGCACCCGGCACGCGATAAGGCCGCGCCTTATCGATCACACCCACCGCCCGCAGGTTGTGTTCGCCTGCGGTCGGTTTCCAGATGGTTTGCAGTTCGCCATAGAGTATTAAGTTCATGTTCCCGATGAAACCCATCGCGGCGGCGCTGGCCCTGCTTGCCTGTTCGGCTGCCTGGGCGACGGCTGATAACAGTTATACGCCACGCAGTTTACTGGCTCAGGCGAAAGGTTTGCCGAGCGAATTCGAAGAGCATTTTTTTGATGTGCCCCTGGCCGTGCGTATCGAACGCGACGAAGTCTTTCTGGGCGAGGCGATGGTGATACTTTCGCGCGATGACCGCCTCACGCTGCTAGACTTTACCGATATCAGCGACAGCCCGATACAACCCGCTGAGCGCGATACCTGGAGCGACTACCTGCAACAAGGCGCGGCCCTGGGAAGTTGCACGCAAACCTGCCCGGAGAAGATGTTGGCGGTGCATTACAACCTGGAAAACTCGCTGGTCTCGATCCTCACGGAGAACGCCGAGCATGACACCGATCATCAACGTTATTACCACCAGCCCCAGGACGGCAGCACGGGCTTGATTGTCAGCAACCAGTTGAACCTCAACGGCGGCCAAGCGCAGGAACTCGGCGGACGTTTCGGGGTTGAAGCCAGCAGCAGCCTGGGGAACTGGAGCCATGCGCTCAACCTGCAACTGGCACGCCTCGGCGGGCCGGACACCCAGCTTTATCACGCACTGTATTCGCTGTACGCCCAGCGCGAATTCGAAGGCCAGTTCCTGCGCCTGGGCTATTTCACGCCCACCTCCGAGGGGCTCAATCGCCAGCCGCGCGCGTTCGGCGCCGCGCCGGATATCGCCGTGGGTGTGATGCTCGGCAGTTCCGACAGCCTGGCTATCAACAACCCCAAGCCCAGCGTGTACCCGATCTACGTCACCTCCAACCGCCAGGGCTCGGTGGAGATTTATCGCAACGGTCTGCTGATCAACACCCAGGCGGTGGCCGCCGGTTTGCAGAGCATCGATACGCGGCCGTTGCCCGGTGGCATTTATGAAGTGGAAGTGCGCCTGGTCGAGGACGGCCAGGTCACTGCCACCACCCAGGAGTTGGTGTACAAGCCCAACAACTGGCGCAACCATGACGAGCGCTGGCGCTACAACGTGTTCGCCGGCCGCGAAAGCACCTTGTTCAACAACTGGGAGCAACGCGACAAAGGCGACATGACCGCCGGCGCTTCGCTCAATTACCTGCTGCACCCGCGCGTGATCGTCGGCTTGTCCGGGCGCCAGGTGCAGGAGCGCATGCAATACGGCGCTTCCATCGACTGGACATTGGCGACCCAGGCGAGCCTGTACGCCAACGTCTACCAGACCCAGGACCACGGCACCGGCATGGACGTGCAAGGCCTCTACAGTTATGGCGCCGGCAGCGTGATCGCCAGCCACAACCGCAGTTGGCTGGACACCCGCAACACCTACGACACGCTGCCCGACGGCACGCGGCTGCGCACCCGGCAAACCTTCGTCGGCCAGACCAGTACCTCGTCGCTGTCGATCAATCACCGCCTGATCAACCAGCATTCGCTCAATGCACGCCTGTCCCACAGCCAGGGCAACGTCGAGGGCGTCGGCCTGGACCTGGGTTGGAGCAAGCACGACCGGTTGTTCGGCAGCGATGCCAATTGGCGCCTGTCGCTGTTCGACCGCCCCGCCAGCCGCAGCACCGGCGACCGGCGCAACCGTGGCGTCGACCTGACCCTCAACCTGGCCCTCGGTGGGCCGGGCGAGCAGTGGTCGGGCAGCATCGGCTCACGCACCTCGCGCGACGGCAAGCGTGACAACAATGGCTCGCTGACCTACCGCAAAGACCTCAGCGGCCATGTGCTGCAGAACGTCTCGGCCACCGTGCTGACCGACACCTACGGCGTCGGCCTGTCCGGCATGACCAGCTTCCACGGCGACATGCTCGCAGGCGATGCGTTTGCCCAGCGCTCCTCCTTCAACGGCAACCTCACCGGCGGCCTCAACCTGCACAGCACCTTCGCCGTCGGCGGCCGGAAGATGGCCCTGACCAGCCAGTACCACGGCGACGGCGCGGGCATGATCGTCGATGTGGAAACCGACCTCGACGACATCACCCTGCGCGCCGACGACCTCAGCGGTGGCAGCACCGCGCTGCGGCCGGGGCGCAACTTCGTGCCGCTCACCGCCTACCGGACCGGCTCGGTGGCGTTCGATTTCGACGGCAACCACCCGCCGGCGGCGAACATCCAGCCGCCGCGCAGCGCCTACCACATCAACAAGGGCGGGGTGGACTACCGCAAGATCCGCGTGATGAAAACCGTCACCGTGCTCGGTCGCCTGCTCGACCCGCAGGGCCGCCCGCTCAAGGGCCATCACGTGATCAACCATGCCAGCCGTGGCGTCAGCGAGGTCGACGGGTTCTTCTCGATGGAAATGAACGCCGGCTCGCCCACCCTGGAAGTGCGCCGGGGCAACCAGTTGCTCTGTCAGTTCCGCCTCGACCCGAGCAAGGCCCGCAGTGAAAACGACGTGCTGATGATCGGCGACCTGCGTTGCACGCCGGATACCTTGGCCGATGGCGCATTCGAGCGCCCGACGTCGGGGTGATTCGCACAGGGTGTAAGCCATGAACATCGATACGGATAGGCCTGTTCGGGCGCGGGTATTTGCGCTTCGCAAGTCGAGTGGGTTGGCTTCAGGCCAACCGTTAATGAGGTGTAAAGCAATGAAAGTATTAGCCGCAATCCTGGGCGTGTGGATGGTTTCCCTGGGGGTCCAGGCGGGCCCGAATATCAACGTCGGCGTGGTCTATGACTACCTGGACGGGAGCAAGAGCAGCTACCTCAAACGCATCTTCAACGGCGGCACCAGCACCGCGTTCGTCAAGGTCGAGATCCTCGAAATCGTCTACGACGCCAGCGGCGTGCCCCAGGAAATTCCCGTGCAATCCCAGGCCGACGCCAGCGCCCGCGATGGCCTGATGGCCAGCCCCGCGCGCCTGATCGTGCCAGCCAACGGCATGCAGGGCACGCGCTTGCTGTACATGGGCGAGCGCGCCAGCGAGCGTTACTTCCGGGTGCGCTACATCCCGGTGGTGCCGGAAAAAGAGGACGCGTTTGCCCTGTCCGAAGAAGAGCGTGAGGAATATCAAAAGACCCTGCAGGCCGGCGTCAGCGTGCTGGCCGGCTATGGCACGGTGTTTTTCGTGCGCCCCAAGGACACCCGCTACGACACCCGCATCAACGATGGCGCCACTCGCTATGAACTGCGCAACAACGGCAACAGCGTAATCGTGGTCGACGAGTTCAAGAACTGTGTGGCCGGCAAGCCGACCGATTGCCATCCGACCACCAAGAACCACGTGCTGCCGGGGCGTGCCTTTACCTTCGATAAACAAACCGGGCGCCACTACACCTTCAAGCTGGTGGAAGGCGACACGCAGAAGAATCAAGAGGTGAAAGGATGAGCCGCTGGGCCGTGTTGGCGCTGTTGAGCGCGCTCAGCTTCAGCGCCCTGGCCGCCCGCGAGGAGGCGGTGTTCCAGGTGTCGGTCAAAGTCCCCACCAGTGACTTCTATGTATTGCCGCTCAACCCCGGCTTTCTGGAGCGTGAGCAAACCCTGAGCTGGAACCCGGTGACTGAAACCCTGAGTGCGCTGCGCGAGCCTTTCGATGTGAAAAACGTGTTGGGCGCGGTGGACGCCTACCTCGCCTATGAACCGGTGCTGTTCAACGGCCGCGACAACATTGCGCTCACCGTCACCTTCAATCAGCAGGTGCTGGGGCTCGACGCCATGCGCGTGGTGCCGGAAGCCGAGGCCCGTGTCGGCAAACGGGTGCTGCTGGAAATTGCCGCACAGAAGCCTGAGGACGGTTACCTCCCCGGCCAGTACTTCGGCAACGTGCAGATCATTTTCGATGCGTTGCGCCCATGAACCGGGGGCCACGCTTGAGTTTTTTCAGAACGAGTGAACCCATGCAAATCAAAAACAAGGTGTTGGGGCTGTGGTTGGCCGGGCTGCTGGTGGGGCTGCCCGCCGACGTAACGGCGGCCACCGTGGACATCCTGGCCTCGTTCCGGCCGGACCCCAGCCAGCCGGCGCGCAACGTGTTCAAAAACCACACGCCGCCGGGTAACAGCTATTGCACCTGGGCGCCGCAGTACTGCAACGAGACGCGCTACAGCATCGGTCTTCCGATCGATTTTCGGATGAGCGCGCCGATCGTGCCGGGTGGAGACGATCGCAATCATCTGTTGTTTCATGCGCCGACCGAACGCAGAAACATCACCGTCGTGCATGACGAAACGGGAGAGGCCGAAACCCTTCAGTTCCGGATCAGTGGCATTGGCATGGTGTTCCGGTGGCTGCGGCAGGACCCCACTGTGCGTTGGGAACACGATTATCCACCGCCACCCTGTCAATCCAGCGGGGTGAGTGTCGGCAACCAATGGCTTTTCGCGTTCACCTGGTTTTTGCCGGAAGGTGTCAGGGGGTGTGCGCAAAGAGCCGCCAGCCATATCCCCGCCGAGACATTTTGGTTCGATGGCCTCGGTTTCACCTACGAATTGGTCACGCCCGATCCCCTGGGGATGAGGGCCGGGACCTACCGCGGGCAGGTGACGTACAGCGTCGGGCCGCACAAGGACTTCGACCTGGGCAACGTGATGTTACCCAACGATGAGCAGATCACCCTCAATTTCATTCTTTCGGTCGATCACATCCTCAAGGTCGAGATCCCGCCGGGCGGTGAGCGCGTCGAGTTGCTGCCCCAGGGTGGCTGGCAAGGCTGGTTGAGCCAGGGGCGCAAACCGACGCGGCTGTTCAGGGACCAGACCTTCAACTTCTATTCCACCGCGCGCTTCAGGATCGGCATGGAATGCCAGTACGTCGAGGCGGCAGACAACACCTGCCGGATCCGTGACGCCAGGTCGGGGCGCTCGGTGCCGTTGCAGGTCGGCGTGACCATGCCCCACGGCATCGTCGACCCCGAGGGCCAGCCGGTCCAGCGCCGTCCGCTGCGGCTGGACGGCAGCGGCACGCACCTGTTGCTGTCGACGATGTTCGTCGACCGCAAGCCTGGCACCCTGCATTTCGAAGTGGCGCGCGACGATGTGGAGACGATGTTGCAGCCCGGTGAGTCCGGCACCTATGAAGGGAACGTCACAGTGATCTGGGATTCGGAGGTGTGACCCGCGGGGGTTGCAGGCGCGGGCATGCGCGGGCATGCGCGCGCCTGCAGTGCCCTCATGTGTCGGACAACGGCGCCCGGTTACGCTGTTGAGCGGCGTTTTTCAGGGCTGTGCGGGTCAGGCCGCGCATCCAGTCTTTCTCCTTGTAGCCCAGGTCGTTGAGCAGGCGGTTGTAGAGCGCGTCGCTGATCGGCGTGTCGCTGAGCACGAGGTTTTCGGCCGTGTCCAGTTCGTCCGCCAGGGCCTTGAGCTGCTCGGCGAGCTGGGCTTTTTGCTGCGGCTCCCGTTCTTCGCGCCATTGCGTCTGCAGGGTTTGCAGGTCGTCCAGGCGGTAGAACTTGTGCGTGTACTCGGTGAGATTCTGTTGATAGCGGTTGTCGTAGGTTTCCTGCAGGAAGGTCTCCCAATACGGCTCGAGCAGCATCTGGTTGACCAGGCCGTCACCCTGGCCCATTTCCCTTACCGTGGTGTACGCCTGCTGGATGCGGTCCGGGCTGACATTGGCGGTGTCGCGGTAGAGCATGTGGTCCGACAGCCAGGGCAAATCCAGCCTGTTGGCCAGGGCGGTCTGGTAGGCCAGGTGGATATCCACTTCGTCCACCTCGCCGGCCTCGCCGTCCACCAGCTCGGAGCGCAGGCGCTGGCCTTCGCCACCGGCGTCGATGGGCCGCAGGCGCCGGGCGACGTCCGACTGGGCCACCAGGTTCAGGTGTTTGAGGCGCGCCGCGCCCTTGGCCAGGGTCACCAGCCGGCCTTCGAGTTCAGCCAGTGACGCGGAAAAGCGCCGGGCTTCGCTGGCCATGACCTCGATCCCCATCTCATTGAAAATCTGCGCGCCGCCGTCGCCGCACAAACCGGGGAAGCTCGACAGCTTGAACAAGCGCTCGCGCAGGGCGCTGTCGGCGTGGGTGGCGTTGATCAAGCGCCACACCCGTTGCGTCAGTTCCGCTTGGTTGCGGGCGTAGCGCTGCTGGTCCTGGGGGTTCTCGAAAAACTCGGGCGGCTCAAGCAATTTGATGACTTCGAAAAAGCCCTGGGAGCCGTGTTCGTCTTCGACGGCGTCCCACAGCTGCTCGCGGACAAGCCGGGTGTTGGCGTCGACGCCTTCCAGCCAGGGATCGCTGCTGCCCTGGGGCTCATAGGTGCGATAGGGGTCCAGCCCGGCCTCGCTGCGGTAGCGTTCGTACAGAGTGCGCTGATCGTCGTTCAGCGTGTTGCGGTCCAGGCGGGTGCGCGCCACGGTGCGCGCAGCCGTGGGTTCCGGCGTCAGGGTGGGCAGGGCGCGGATCGGGTTGCCGCTCAGGTTCAGGTCGAACGCATCGTTCCTGGGGTGGGCAAACAGGCCGCGGGGCCATTGGCCGATCTGTGTGTGGCTGAGGTCGAGGCGGCGCAGGTTGGGCATGCGCGTGATGTCCGGCGCGAGGCTGAGCGGGTTGTGGCTGAGGATCAGGACTTGCAGGCGGCGCAGGTTGCGCAGGCGCGTCACGTCTTCGGGGAACAGGGCCAGGCGGTTGCTCGCGAGGTTGAGGTTGCGCAGCAAACGCATCGCGCCAAGCTCGACCGGCAGGCTGGTCAGGTGGTTGTCGCTCAGGTCCAGGGAGTGCAGCGCCGGGAAGTGCTTGAGCAAGCCGCAATGGGTTTGCCCGACGCTGCTCTGGCTCAGGTCCAGGAATGTCACATGTTCAAAGTTGACGGTCAGCGCGGGCAGCGATTCGGGTAGCGGCATGCCGTTCAGGTCCACGCGCGCGCCGTGTTGGGTGCGGCCCCAATCGTCGGTGTATTCGGCGTAGCGGTCGGCCCAGGTCTGTTCGAGGAGCAGCGCCAGGCGTTTGCGGCTGGCCAGTTGTTGACGCTCCTGGACGCTGCCTTTGGGGTGATGGGTGGGCGATTGTTTCCAGGTCTGCAATTGGCTGTGCAGGGTTTGTTTCTCCAGGGTCAGGTCGTTCAGGGTGGTGCCCAGTTGGTCGGTGGGGATCGCCTCGATAAAGCGGCTCAGCCGTTGCTCGCTGAGGCTCGGAAACAAGCGTTGCAAGACCTCCCTGGCAAACGTTGCCGGGTGATCGGCAGGGGCGGCGCGGCAGCGGCTGAGCAGCGGGCCGCCGAGCAACTGTTGGGTGTGCCGCTCCATCACCCGGTGAGTCGCCGGCTCAGCGAGGAGCGTGCGGCGCTCGGCCAAGGGTTCCAGGGCGGTCATCAGCCAGTGCCGCAGGTCTGCGCCTTCGCCGGGGCGGTAACCCAGCCCGCTGTGCGACGCGGCGGGCAGGCTCGACAACACGGCTTCGTACAGATTGGCCGGGCGGTGCAACGGTTGGCCGGCACCGTCATAGACCGCATAACCGAGGCTGTTGTGGACCAACACCCGGCGAGTGGTGGCAGTGTCCGGGCCGGCCTGGCTGCGCAGGGGGCCGGTGACGGCGCCGTTGCGGATTTCAAGGTGCAGGTCGCTGAGCACGTCGGCGTGCAATTGCAGGGTCTTGAGCACCAGGGTTTCCGTGGCCGGGCTGGGCGACGCCGGTGGATAGAAGCCTTCGTAGGCGCGTGCCGCCTCGGCGGCCACGTGCAGCTCGTCGGCCAGGTTGCGCAGACGCAACGGCCCGCGCCGGTGCGCGGCCAGGGCCTGGCGTTCGGCGGGGCGGGCGGTGTCGAGCAGGCGGCGGGCCAGGCTCAGGTCAAGGTCGGGATGGTCGTGGCGCAGGCTGATAATGCCGGGGTCGTCGCTCTCTTCACGGGCGCGGTAGACCGCCGGGGCGATGTCGCGGCTCTGGCTCAATACGTAGTCGGCCAGTTGCTCGCGTAACGCGTGTACCCGCTGCGACTTCGGCACCTCGGCGCCCAGCAGGCGGGTGATTGCCGCTTCATCGAGAAAGCCCAGCACCCGTTCCGGCAAGTGCCCGGACAGCACTTCGCCGAGGCTGATGCGCAAGGTGTCGGCGGCGCTGGCTTGCGCAGCGCCATAGCGGTGCGAGCTGCCGCTCAGGTCGGGCTTGAGGAACACTTGCAGTGCTTTGTTCCGGGGCCAACCGTCGAGTTCGGTGACCATCTGCTCGAACCAGTCCGAACTCGGGTCGGCGCTCAAAGCCTGCCCGGCGCGGATTTTTTCGCTGGCCGCCTGGATGGAGTCGGCCGCTTCGAGCCGTTTGAGGCCGGCATCGAGCAACGGCGGCAGTGTTTCGTTGTACTCGTACATGCGGCGTAGGGCGCCGTCTTCGGTGGCGCTGGCGACCCTTAGCTGTTCCAGCTGCGTGTCACTGAACGGTTGCACCCGATGCCCGAGACGTCGCAGCAACTGCGCACGCTCCCAGGTGCGCGGGCGTTCGCCCTCGTGGGTCGCCGCGCCGTCGCCGTTCAATTGCAGGCGCGGGCGGTAGGCGTTCGGGCGTTCGGGGTGGACCACGCGGTGCGCGTCGCCGAGCGGGTCGTATTGCACCTCCAGGTGATGCTCGCCCAGGGCCAGCAGGGTTTTGCCGTCATGCTGATGCAGGCCCGCGGGCGACGGTATCGAATCGGCGGGGATCGGGGTTTTCCGGGCGAACGCGCTGATGTCCGGGTTCCACAAGCGCCGGCTGCCGTCGGCCCGCTGCACCGGGACCAGGCCTTCGATGAAGGGCGAGAGCTTGAGCCGCGCCAGCTGACCGATGTGGCCGCCCGCGGCAAACAGGGCGAACTGGATCACGCTGTCGGCCACCCCCGCCACATGTTCCCAGGCTTCGGTGCGCCGGCCTTCGCTCCAGTCGACGACGCCTTCGCACACCTCGTCCATGATCTGGTAGGCGCTGTAGACCAGCATCAGTTCGCCGAGCACCGGTACGAAGGGCGTCAGCACCAGCAACGCGGCATTGAGGAGGTCGGCGAACATCTGCTCCAGGTTGTCCCACCAGGCCCAGCGGGCGTGGCGTTCGACGTCGGTGCTGGACACGGCGATAGTCCGCGCATCGTTGACGATTTTGTTCAGTTGCACGCGATACAGGTAGCTCCACAGGGTGTCCGCGTGGGGTGTCGGCGGGCGTTGGCGATAATCGTCCTGCCAGCGTTGCACGCTGAAGTGCAGGTTGGGGTCGCTGATCGGCGTGTCTTTCCAGCTCGGCCCGCTGTCGGTGCGGGCTTTTTGGTGCCATTGGATGTGGCTGAGGCGCGCATTGAGCCCGGCAAAAAAAGCCCCGCGCTCGGCATGGGGCACGAACTGGCTGAAGAACACCTGGTAGCGCGCCTTATCGCGCAACTGACGGGTCAGTTCGGCCATGAACGCCTGGGGCGACGGGTATGCCTTGAGCGGGTGTTCGGGGTCGTCGGCGACATAGGCGATCACCCGAGGGCCTGGCGCGGCGATAAACAGCACGATGCCCACCAGCGCGACGTTCATCACGCTGAGGGTGTAGGCCTGGAGCGGGCTCGGCCGGTCGCTCAGCAGGTCAAGCATCGAACCGTGCGTCTCGGGCTCGAGGTCGCCCTTGGCCAGGGCCAGGTGGGCGGCGCTGTTCAACGCAGCTTTGTGGCGTGCGACCACCTCGTCGTGAACCGTGCGGGCCAGCGGCGGGTTGTTGAAGCCGAGGGCCTGGCTGAGCTTGAGTTGATACTGCGCGCCGAGATCCAGCTGGCGGCAAATGTCTTTGAACCCCTGCGCCGTGAGGCGCGCGCCGCTGGTGCGGTGGGTGATCGACAGCACATCGCGCTGGCCGCGTGCATCGCTCGGGCCGAGGAAGGCGAAGTCGAGAAAGTCGTCACTGGCGGCGAAGTTGCCCAGCGCCGTATCGAGCAACGACACGGTCTTGCTGGTCTGTGCGCCGCTGATGTTGATCTTCCACCAGGCCAGGTTGGCTTCGACATAGAGGCGCAGGTAGGTGTTGCGCACATCCACCGCGCCATAGTCGCGCAGGGCGTGTTTGAGCAGCGGTTCGGCGAAGGCGTACACGTCGTTCAACGCGGCGAGCCGTTGGTCCAGGCGGTTTTGTCGCTGCCAGTGCTCGGCAATGGCGGCCTTGAGCGGGGCCGGTGCGGTCAGGCTGTTGAGGCGCGCGCTTTTCAATGCGCCGAGGCGTGCGGGCGTGGTCTGGGTGAGCCAGGCCGGCAGGGCGTCGCGGATGTGCGCGTAGTGGGCGCCGTTGAAGGCGCTGTCGAGTGACGGTAGAGCGGGCATGGATCAAGTCCTGTAAAGGGTGATCCATGAGTGTGTGTGGCGGCGTCGCGCCGCGGTGGCAGATAGGTAGTGCAGCCGGGCGTCAGGGTTGGCGGGCCAGGCACAGCGTCGGGTCGCCCGGTTGCAGCAGCGGGTTGAGCATCGGCGCCATGCCCTTGAGCACCTGCACCGGCAAGGCCGAGGTGAAGGTGAAGTGCTGCGCCGACGCCCCCGGCACAAACGCGGTGAGGGTGCCGAAGTGATGCGCGCCGATGTAGAACACGAAGGTCGCCGTGCGGTTGATCGATTTCGAACTGAGCATGCGCCCGCCGGGCCCCATGGCCTCGATGCGGTTATCGCCGGTGCCGGTTTTGCCGCCCATCGCCAGCGCCGTGCCGTCCGCCAGTTTGAAGCTGCCGGCCACTCGCTTGGCGGTGCCGGCGTCGACCACTTGCGACAGCGCGCCGCGCAACGCCGTGGCGACTTCGCTGGGCAGCACCCGTTTGCCGCGGTTCGGGTCGTTGACCACGCGGGTTTCATAGGGCGTGCCGCTGGCGAATTGCAGGCTGTCGATACGCAGCACCGGCAAGCGCACGCCGTCGTTGAGGATGATGCCCATCAGTTCCGCAAGGGCGGCGGGGCGGTCGCCGGAACTGCCGATGGCGGTGGCCAGCGACGGCACCAGATGGTCGAACGGGTAGCCCACGGCCTGCCAGCGCTGGTGGATATCGAGGAACGCTTCGATCTCCAGCATGGTGCGGATCCGGCTGTCACGCGCACTCTGGTGACGGCTCTTGAACAGCCAGCTGTAGACCTCCTGGCGTTCGAATTCACTGGCTTTGACGATTTCGTCGAAGCTCGCCTCAGGGTGGTTGAGCAGGTAGCCCAGCAGCCACAGGTCCAGCGGATGCACCTTGGCGATATAGCCCTGGTCCGGCAGGTCGTAGGCGCCGGGGCCGTAACTCTGGTAGAGCCGTTCGAGGCGCTCGTCGCTGAGCGTGTCGGGGGTTTTGAGGTTTTTCAGGTGCGAGCGCACGAAGGTGTTGAAACTCGCCTGGCTGGCCTGGGGCAGCAGATAGCGGTGGACGGCGGCCAGGCGGATCGCGGTGGGGTGCAGGCTGTCCATGAAGGTGTCGAGCCGGGCCTGGGTGTCTTTGTGGCGGTATTTTTTCCAGAACTTGAGCAGGAACGCGGTGCCTTCGTGGTCGGCGAACTTGGCCAGGTATTCCTGGCGGCGCGGGTCGTTGTCGTCCTTGAGCAACCGTGCGCTGTTGTCTTCGCCCGAATAGGTGGTGTAGCGCACCAGGTCGCGCATCAGGCGAATGAACGGCAGGTTGATCGACTCGCGCAGGGCATCGCGCAAGGTCGGGTTGCGGCCGTTGTCTTCGTTGCGAAAGTTATGGAAGCGGTGCAGGCCGCCGCCGGTGAAAAACGCCTCGCCGGGGCTGGCCGAGTAGGTGCGGTCGAGGGCGGCGTCGAGCATTTTCGCCAGGTCGCGGTCGCTGTGCTGGATCAGGTAATTCAGCGCCCAGCGCGAGAGCACATCCTGCTCGGGCAGCTCGACGCTTTTCAGCTCGGCGGGCGTGCGCGCCTGGTAGCGTGCATGCAGCTCGGTGATGATCTGCAGGTAGGTGGTCAGCACCCGCAGCTTGGCGGTGGAGCCCAGTTCGAGTTTGCTGCCTTCGTTGATATCGAACGGCTGGTCGGTGTTGTCGGTCTGCACCCGCACGCGTGCGCCGTCGGGCGTCAGTTCGTAGAGGGTGAAGCTGTAGCGCACCTGCGGTGTGCTTTGCGGCGTCAGCAGGCGCGGGCCGAGCAGGCCCATCTGCGCGGCGAACGTCGGGTCGGCCAGGTGCTTGAGGTAGTCGGTGGCCTGGGTTTGCAGCGCGTAATGCAAGGTGCTGGTGGCCGACAGGTCGAGGCGGTCGAGGTCATACAGCGAGCGGTTGAGCAGGCTGGCGAGACGGCTGCGGGCGACGTTGATGGCTTTGTTGGTTTCTACCGGCTGGAGGGTCGGTTGCTGCTGCCAGTCGCGGTAGGTCACGTGGCTGGCGAGGGCGGCGGCGGACAAGGTGGCGGGGATCACCTGGTTCTGCGCGAGCAGGCGGATATGGCTGTCGGTCAATTGCGCCAGCTCTTCGCGACCTTTGGTCAGGTAGTGCGAGGGCCGGCGTTGGGCAATCATCAGCGACAGCACCTGGCGCAGGGCCAGGCCGCGTCTGGCCAGGCTCGCCGGGTCTTGTGCGCTGTCGCTCAGCGCCTGGTTGACCTGATTGAAGTCGGCGCCGTACCACACCCGCAGGCCTTCGGCCAGGCCATGCACTTCGCCGTGGCCCGGCACGGCGGACAACGGCACGCTGTTGAGGTAGTCGCGCACGATATTGCGCCGACTGCCCGAGGTGTCCGGCCCGGCCTGGTAGGCCCGCACGCTGGCGGACATCATCTGGCGGATTTTCTCGCCGCCGGACAAGGTCAAGCCGTCGGGCGAATGGCGATATTTCTCGAGCTGCGTGGCCAGGGTGCTGCCGCCGGCGGTCTGCCCCGGCAGATGCAGGAGTTTGGCCACTTGCGACCAGGCCGCCTTGGCAAAGCGCGGCCAGTCCACCGCCGGGTTGGCCAGCGGTTGCGTGGGGTCCAGCAGGTCGCGGTCCTCAATGAACAGCAGGCTCTGCACCACCAACGGCGGAACCTCGGCAAAGCTGGCGTAGAGCTGTTGCGGGTAGGTGAAGGCATACAGCGGCGCGGCGCGGCAATCGGTGATGCTCAGGCCGGCCTGGACTTTTTCCGCGTAGGGCACGAACAGCCCGTGCTCGGCATAGCCCAGCAAGGCCGGGGAGAAGCGTGTCTGGGCCTGGATCAGGTAATTGCGCTTGAGCAGGCGCGGTAGAAATTCATTCAGCGCGCTGTAGCCCAGGCGCCGGTCGAACGGGCCGTCGCCGGGGTACACGATGGCATCGCTGGCGCCGGGCTCCAGGCGATAACTGAGGGTGGCGGCCAACGGGCTCAGGTAGCGGGCCTGCAGGCGCGAGGTGTGCATTTCCACGCTGGCGGCCCAGCCCAATGCCAGCAGCGCGAGCAACAGCACCAGCCACACCAGGCGCCACCACCCGGATCGCCGGCGGGCGCTGTGTGGCAATGGCAGTTGATCCGGGCTGTCGGTCGGCAGCGCAGCCTGTTTCGAATCGGTTTGCCATAAAGCGCCCATAGTCGATTCATCCATTTACGCAGATTGATCGGACTTGGGTGAAGCTTAGTCGTTGGTGACGAAATGTGTCGGCTCACGGCTGCGGGCGTTTCACGCCATTGCGCAGCAGCGCCAGCCAGTTGCGGTCGTTGGCCTGGCCCCAGCGGTAGGTGCCGCGATCGTTGAAAAACACCGAAATGTCTTCCAGGTACCACATGTGCATTTTGACGTTGAGTTGACGCACATAGTCGCTTGCCGGGCAGACGATGGCTGCCCAGGGGTCGCATATCCACAGGCCGACCCAGCCTGCTTCGCTGAAGTCCAGGGTCGAGCCCAGCGTCGCCGGCGGGTTCCCCACCACCACAAACGCGTGGGCGGGCGGGCTGGTGCCCCAGACGCGCGCGGCGCCGCCGTTGAACCTGATCAGTTCGCTCGCCACGTGGGCCATCTGGTCGCAATTGCCTGCGCCGGTCTTGAGGATCACTTCGGTGTAGTTGGGCTGGCCCGCCCGGCTGTACTGCCACATCACCAGCGGTTCGGCGATGGCCAGCCGTTCCAGCTCGTCGACCCCCGTGCCCACGATGTTGGCCGAGCCGATCCCGGTGCTTTTGACCAGCGCCACGGTGCTGGCCTGGGCCTTGCTGGCCAGGTACTGATTGAGGGTCTGGCCAGGCTGCGCGAGGTAGGGCGGCCAGGTGTCGAGTTTCAAGGGTGTGACGGCCACGCTCATGCCCAGGCGCTGCCCCTGATCGCTGGCGTTGAGCAACAACTCGCGCTGCTTGATGACCCGCAGGCCGCGTGACTGCTCGAGCAGGCGCTTGAGTTTGGCCGCACCGAAGCCGCGCCTGGCCAGTTGTTGGCTCAGTACCTCCAGGGTGGGCAGTGTGACCAACGGGCGGTTATGCACGAACCCGGCGGCGCTCAAGTAGTCGAGCTTGCGCTGGCTGAATGCGCGGATCAGCTGTTCGGGTTCACCGCCGAGGTTGAAGTCCAGGCGGTTGAACAGCATCGCCGGAGCGGGGGCGATGGCGATGCCTTCGTAAAAGACCCCGGCGTCGGCCTCCACGATAATCCGCGTGCCTCCCGCCGGGGTCAGTTCGATCGCCATGGCGCGCAGGGTTCGGCTGTCATCGGTGCCCACTGTCAGCCCGGTCAGCTCGACCACGCGCGTGTCGCGGTTGAGTTGATTGTCCAACTGATTGTTGGGCAGGCCGAATTGCGCTTCGTTGGCGATGAGCCGACCGGTGAGCTGGGGCTTGTAGGTCAGCGGCGCGGTCCTGGCCACTGGCGTCAGTTCAAAGCTGGTGCCTTGGGGCATCGCTTCGTACAGCCGGCGGTTGTGGACCAGCTTGCGCGGGTCGGGGCCGACGGCGGGGGCGGGGATCAGGCGCAGGTGCTCGATGGCCTGGGCGCGGCGTTGCTGGATCGAGGCGTTGAACGCGGTGAGTTTTTTGGTGAAGCAGATCAGTGGGATCGGGCTGCGTTTGCTGCGCGCCGCACCGCACAGGCTGTCGAAGCCTTCGGCGGCCTTGAAGTAGGCGGGCGAGGCCAGGTCGTCCAGGTGGGTCGGCGCCTGGTGCTCCAGGCGGAACAGGTTGTCGCCGTCGAGCAGGTCGATGGCGTCGCGACGCGCAATCAGCAGCGGCTGGGTGGCGAACAGCCGTTCGCTGACCAGCACCTGCTGCCCGCGGGCGTTTTGCATCGGCGCCACGCCAAGGGCGCTGTCCAGGCGAAAGGTGTGGCTCGGCGGCCCATAGGGTTTGCCGGTGAACGGGTGGCACGGGTACCAATATTTTTTGTGCAGCAGCGCATTGATCCGCAACAGGTCGCTGCCGCGCAGCAGCGTGCCGCTGCCGAGGTCGGCGCCGGCGAGCAGCCGGGGGTAGTCGAGCAGGAACCGGTCGGCGGTGCGACGTTGAACCTGTTCTATGGCCGTGTGGAGGATTTTCCGCGCACCGCCGCCCAGCCGGATCACCCCGCTGCGAGCCAGCCTGAACAGGCCCGGAAGGCCGTCCAGCGGGTTCAGCGCGGTGTTGAGGAAGGCGCCGCTCAAGCGGGCCAATTGCAGCAGTTTGATCGGCAACGGCGCGGTTTTTTTCAACACCGCCAGGGACGCCGTGAGAAAGCGCTGGGTGGGGAACAGCAGCGCCAACAGGTCGATAAAGCAGGCGTAGCCGCCGTCGATGACACGGCGGGTGTCGCCGGAACCGAGGTCCTCGGCGCAGGACCAGAACGGCACGAGGGCTTTGAGGCGTGTCCACACCCGATCCCAGCGCTGTTGCATCTGCTCGCGCTGCGTGGTCCCCCGGGCTTGCAGGTGCAAGGCGTCGACTTCGAGGAAGAAGTGCTCGCGCACGATGGCTTGGGCAATGGCGCGGTTGAGCGTCGAACCGTAGGTCAGCGCCGCCGCCGTCGGCGGCTGGGCGGGGGGCGGGCTGAATGACCACAGCGTCTGCACAATCACCTTGGCGCGCACCCCCGGCCGTGGCGGGCGCCCGTTGGCATAGGCGTCCCAGTCCAGCGGCAGTTCATCGCCCATCAGCAGTTGGGTGACCGGGCGGGTGGCGTGGGGAGTGCCGGTGGCCACCGACATCAGCGTGCCGCCCTCGTGGAATGCCAGCGGTGCGCCGCGGCGTTTGTCTACGCGGTTCAACAGCGGGAACAGCTCGTATTCCTGCACCGCGCTGGGCGATGTACCGCGCAGGATCACGCCCATTCGGGCGCTACGCGCCAACGCTTCTTCCGGGCTCAGCAGGGCGAGGTCTTTGCCGGGTTCTTTTTTCAGTACCAACAGCTGCAAGTCGGCCTGTTGCAGGTGGTGTCGGTCGGTCAGCGGCAGTTGCGCCAGCAGGTCTTCGATCAGGCTGCTGTAGGCCTGCTTCAGGCGTTCGATGTAGGCCGCGAACGCGCTGTCGAAGCGTTGATGGATGTTGCCCAGGCGCCCGAACGATGGGCGCAGTTGTGCCAGGTCCAGTTGGGGCTCGGTGGACTGCCAGCGGCTGTCGCCCAGTTGGCCATCCATGTGCAACTCCACCAGACTGTGCAGGCTGTAGTTCCGGCGCTCGTGATGGTGCATCGGGAAGCGCAGGCTGCCGCCGGCGAGCGGCGGGACGGGGCGCCACAGGCAGGCTTTGTCCAGCAGCGTCTGGTTGGGGAATAGGTTTTTCAGGTCGGCCAGGGCAATGCTGCGGCGGGTCGGTGGCGCGTCGGCAAAGGTGATCAGGGCTGCCTTCAAGGCGTGCAGGCGTTGGCTGAGGCGCAGCTTCAGCGCGTCGATTTCATGCGCGAGGTAGGCGGTGTTGTCGCGTTCGGGCAGTTCGCCCACGGTGATGGCCCAGTCGAGCAGGGTGCGGGTGGCGAGGTATTCGCGCCACTGTTGTTGCTGGCCGGTCGTGGCGGGCATGGATGCCAGGGCGAGCATGTCGTGGTAGCTCAGCTGGCGCGGTGAGCCGGGCGCCATGGCCTGCGCGATCAAGACCCCTTGCTTGAAACTCATCCAGGCGATCGAGCTGCGAAAGCGCATCGTCGCGGGCAGCCCGCGCACCAGAAACTCCGGCGCGGCGCCGGCCAGCAACAGGTGGGCGGCGAGGGGCGCAGCGCGGGTGGAGACCTTGCAGGTTCGCACCAAATGCAGTTCCAGGTCTTGGCGCGCTTCGCCGTGGGGCTTGCCCGCGTGGGCGCTCAGCTCGAAACCGGCGATGGGAGCGCCTGCTTCGCCGGCTCCAGGGTCGAGGTCGAGGATCAGGGCGCTCAACACCAACAGGTCGAGGCTGGTCTGGCTGGCGGCTTCGTCCGGGTGCTGGCCGTACCAGTGCAGCGCCATCACCAGTTGTTGGCCCAACTGCCGCGCCGGTCCGCGCCGCAGCAGTTGTTTGAGCAAGTGGTCGGCCTGGGCGCGGATCGCGTCAGCACTCAGGTCGCTCAGCAGTGTGCCGCACAAGCGGTCAAGCAGGCGTGGGTGGCCATCGGGCAGGCCGTGATTGGCGGTGGCGAGAACGCTGTGGCGCTGTTCGCTGAGCAGTCGTACCGGCGAGTGGGTCGTGGCGCTCAACAGCCCATGATAGTCGTCGAACTCGGGGCGGCGGGGCAGGTTCATCTCCAGGGTTTGCAGGGTGTCCTGGGCTTCGTCGACGCTGGTCGGTGGGGCAAGATCATGCTGTTGCAGCAGTTGCTGGAGGGTGAAGGGGCCGCAGATGGGGTGCGGGACAACGGCGGGATGGTGCGGCGCGCCGGAGTCCGGTGCGGGGTGCAACGTCACGCTGGCCGTGTCGATCACGTGGTCGTTGGGCGGGGCTTGGATCAGGCCTTTCAAGCACTCGGCCATGACGTCGCGGTCATGGTCCTGGGCCAGCCACTGCTGGTGCTGCATCAGGGCGAGATCGGCGTTGGCCAGGTCGCTGACCGGCAGCGTGGTCAACGCCGTCGACTGGCGCAGCGTGTCGATCAGTACGCGGGCTTCGGCGGGTGTGTCGGGCACCGGCAGATCATGGCAATTGAGCAGTTGGGCGAGGCTGAACTGGCCGCTCTGGTGGACAAAGCTCCCCAACTGCTCGGCGACTTCGACCAGGTGTTCGAGCTGGCCGTCCAGGGGCAGCGCCAGCAGTTGTTCGATGCCGATATCCACCAGCCCGCCCCAGGCTTTTTTGCCGCTGAGCCGGCGTGTGGCGGGATCGAACATATACGTGCCGGGTTGCAGGCCGTCGACCGCTTCCAGCGCCAGGAACGACGGGTTGCGGGTGATGGCGTCGAGTAACGCGGCGCCGGTTTGCTGGGCGGTGGCCCAGAACGAACCGGAGTCGAGTTTGAAATAGCTCCTGTAGCAGGAAAACAGGCTGAAATCGTCGTCGTCGAGCAGGGCTTGCAGTTGGTCGGCGATCTGTTGCCGGTCTTGATTCAACCGCTTCAACCCGTCATCCAGCCCCGCCTTGGGCTCGGCGAAACTGTTCGATTGATCGAGCGCCTGGGAGATCACCCTGCGCTCGCCGCGATGCTCGGGGTAGGGATAGCCATAGAAATTCAGCACCGATTGCGCCGGCAGTTCGAGCGGCGCGGTTTCGAGCGGCACGTCCAGGCCGGCCAGGTCCACCGGCAGGCGCGTGGCCCAGGCCCGCAGGTGTGGACGGCTGAGTGCGCGGCGGTACACCTGCAGCCAGCAGCCCAGGGTGGAGTGCTCGGGCACGATCACTGTGGTGGAGTCGCCGTTTGTCAGGTGATTGAACAACGCGCTGATCAATTGGCCATCGGCGGCCAGGCGTCGTGCCCGGCCTTGCTGGAGTACGTCGAGGTTGGTCGGCATGGGGAGATCCTTTCGCTGGGATTGCCGTCCTGGCAATCGAAGCACCCCATGGTGAAGGGGTGGCCCGGCGGCGGGTATGGCGATGCTTCCCGTTCGGCCGTGGCCGGCTTCCGCGTTGTCCGCCCGATGGGCTGAAAGTATTGAAACAGAGCCTTCGGCTGCGTATATACGGCCTAGGTAGGGGCATGACGCTGCACCAAAGCTGTGCAATACTCGGCGCGCGTCAAACGGAGAAAATCCTTACGCTATCCAGGTAATGCCCCTCCACAAAAGCCGCTTTTACCGCGAGTTCTCGCTGAATCTTGCCGTTTATTAAGTGAAAAACCCTGGGTTGAGCTTTTTATACTGCACCCCCGCTGAACTGGCCATGGCCAGACGGGTTGGCCCATGAGGCGAACCCGGTGTGAGGCGTCCTGGCGGACCTGCTGCGACGTCGAGTACTCGGTGGCTTAATCCAATAACAAGACGAGGTTGTACCCCTATGCCAGTTGGCAACCACCTGCCTCATGGCGAGACCGCTCAGGGCGGCCCGCTGAAACGTGAACTGGGCGAACGGCATATTCGCCTGATGGCCCTCGGCGCCTGCATCGGTGTCGGCCTGTTCCTTGGCTCGGCCAAGGCCATTGAAATGGCCGGCCCGGCGATCATGCTCTCTTACATCATTGGCGGCCTGGCGATCCTGGTGATCATGCGCGCGCTGGGCGAAATGGCGGTCCACAACCCTGTCGCCGGCTCGTTCAGTCGCTATGCCCAGGATTACCTCGGCCCGTTGGCGGGCTTTCTCACTGGTTGGAACTACTGGTTCCTGTGGCTGGTGACCTGCGTCGCGGAAATCACCGCCGTGGCCGTGTACATGGGCGTCTGGTTCCCCGATGTGCCGCGCTGGATCTGGGCCCTGGCGGCCTTGATCAGCATGGGCACGATCAACCTGATCGCGGTCAAGGCGTTTGGTGAGTTCGAGTTCTGGTTCGCCCTGATCAAGATCGTCACCATCATCGCCATGGTCATCGGTGGCGTCGGCATCATCGCGTTCGGTTTCGGCAATGACGGCGTGGCGCTGGGGATTTCCAACCTGTGGGCCCACGGCGGCTTCATGCCCAACGGTGTGCAGGGGGTGTTGATGTCCCTGCAAATGGTGATGTTCGCCTACCTTGGCGTGGAAATGATCGGCCTCACCGCCGGTGAAGCGAAGAACCCGCAGAAGACCATCCCGAATGCCATCGGCTCGGTGTTCTGGCGCATTCTGTTGTTCTACGTCGGCGCGTTGTTCGTGATTCTGTCGATCTACCCGTGGAATGAAATCGGCACCCAGGGCAGCCCGTTCGTGATGACCTTCGAGCGTCTGGGCATCAAGACCGCCGCCGGCATCATCAACTTCGTGGTGATCACCGCTGCATTGTCGTCCTGCAACGGCGGCATCTTCAGCACCGGGCGCATGCTCTACAGCCTGGCGCAGAACGGCCAGGCCCCCGCGACCTTCGGCACCACCTCGCGCAACGGCGTACCGCGCAATGCGTTGCTGCTGTCGATCGCTGCGTTGCTGCTGGGCGTGCTGCTCAACTACCTGGTGCCGGAGAAAGTCTTCGTCTGGGTCACCTCGATTGCCACCTTCGGCGCGATCTGGACCTGGGTGATGATCCTGCTGGCGCAGCTCAAGTTCCGTAAGAGCCTGAGCCCGGCGGAACAGGCGGGCCTCAAGTACCGCATGTGGCTGTACCCGGTCAGTTCCTACCTGGCCCTGGCGTTCCTGGTGCTGGTGGTGGGCCTGATGGCGTACTTCCCGGACACCCGCGTCGCGCTGTATGTCGGCCCGGTATTCCTGGTGCTGCTGACGGTGCTGTTCTACACGTTCAAATTGCAACCGACCCAGGTTGCCCAAGGCGTCGCGCGCTCGGCGTAACGCTTGTTCAAGGCGGCCTGTGGCGCACAGGCCGCCTTGATGCGCTCAATCGCGCGGCAACGCGTGAAGGGCGGCGTCCGTCAACTGGCCGATGAGGCGGTTGCGCTCGGCGGTCTGCGTGTCGATCAGCGCTTGCAGGCGGTCGAGGTGTTCATCGGAGTGTTTGTCCGGCAGCTCCTTTTGCAAGAGCCCGATCTTGTAGCGGGTCACTTCCTTGATCGTCAAGAAGGGCGCGGGAAAGCGTCGTTCCAGGTAGTCGAGCCAGAAGTCGCAGGTTTTGTACGCGTTCGCCAGCCCAGGGGAATCCTTCAACCCGCGCAGCATTTGACGCGCCTGTTGGACATCGTTGTCGACCACGCCGTACCCCTCCACTGAATACAACATTTGGTCCGCCTGGACCGGCAGGTTGAATTCCTCGCGCAACATCACCCGATAGAACAGGGTGATTTCGGCGGGGTCCGGCGAACGCCCTTGCGCGGTCAAGCGGCTGATGTGATCGTCGGCGAACTGGTCGAGCTGCTCCAGGTAATACACTTGTTTGGCCAGGCCGAGCAGTTCGCGGTCGATGCGGTTTTCGTCGTATCGAGCGAGGGTCTGATGCACTCGGTGCATGAGCTCCATGTTGTTGAACAGCAGTATGGCGCCGTCGCCACAGGTGCCCGCCGCATGGGTGTTGAGGAACACTTTTTCGCGCAGCTCGGTGGAGTTGCTCAGGCCATCGAGCAGGTTCCAGACCCGGAATGTCAGTTTTTTACGTGCATTTCCAGCGATGGTGTACTCCAGAGACTTGGTCAAGTCCGCCAACACTCTGAAGACATCATCGGGACGGGCGCCTTCATGGCTTGACAGACCGTTCCACAGTTCTCTGGCGCTGTCGTGTTTAAAGGGTTTCAGGTGGACCAGCCAAGGCAAAATGCCGCGTTCGGCGGGCGGCGTGTGGGCGATGCCGGGGAGGGAGCCCCCTACGGCCATGCCAATGTCGGCTTGGTATTGCCTAATGCGCTGCAAGGTTTGGGGCGACAGCGGATTGTCATGCAGGAACGTCGAACGATTTCGGATGATGGCTCTGGGGTGGGTAAACACGCGCTCGGGAATGCTGGAGATCTGGTTTTCCTGCAAGTACAGGGTGTTCAGATTCGCGTGATCTGCGGCGCCGATCGGCCATTGTTGGGTATGGGTTGCTCTTAAATCCAAGGTCGAGAGTTGGCTCATTCGCGTGACGTCGAGCGTGATCCCCAGGGGGTTGTAACCCAGGTTGAGGTTTTCCAGGTTGACCATGGCGGCGAGGCGTGCGGCGGACTCCTCGGTTAAAACCAGCGCGTTGCCTTCCAGGTTCAGGCGGGTGAGTTGCGTCATCTGGGTGATGGCGCTCGGTAGCTCGCTCAACTGGCAGTCGATTTGCAGGGCCCGTAAGCCTGGGAAGAGCGCGAGGAATGCATGGCCCGAGGCGGGGAAGCTGTCCCCGGCGATACTCAGATGCTCGATGTGCTCGAAGCCCCTGAACCCGTTGATAAAGGCCGCCGTGGGCAGATCGATGGTGTCCAGTTGCAATGTCAATGACTCCGCATGAAACAACCCATCGATGTAGACCTGTGGCGGCTCATCCCGTCGCCAGGCCCTGCGCAGTGTGTTGGCGATATGGCGACGACGGCCCAGATGGAGGCCCAGTGGGTCGGTTTCGTCGTTGTCGGTGTCACGGGGGGTGTCGCTCCAGCGGGTCAGTTCAATGTCCATGAAGCTGTATTCGGCCTGGCGTCGGTCAAGCTCGATCAGGGCGGCCGGCTCATCCAGGTTGAGCCAGCGGATGAAGGCGCGGGCGGTGTCATTGTCGAACCGGGGGTAGAGTTCCTGGACCCTGTTCACCAGGTCCGGCGCGCGATTACCGCCGAATGGCCACAGCCAGTTCCAGACGGGGTACACCAGAAATGAGCGATCCAGGCCCATCGGCGGTTGCAGCCAGGGTTGCAGGTGCGGCAGGTCCAGCAGGCTTTTTATCGCCACGCGCTGGGACAGCGCCAGCTTGGCGATCTGCTCCTGGAGTGGCGCGAGGTCGTCTTCATGTGTGATTCCCAGCGTGCTCCGTTCGGTGTCGGTCAACGTCTGGATGATGGCCGACAGCAGGTTGCTGCCGCTGCCGACGGGCGCGGCGAGAGGCGCACCTTGTGAGTCGTAGGCGCGGTAGACCTGGTGTTGCTTGACCAGCACTTTTTGGCGCGTCCCGGCCGGGTTGCCGGCGGCTTCGATGCTGGAGCCGCTGAAGTGTCGGTCGCGGACTTCGATGCGCAGGTCGCTGGGCCAGCCGGGCACGGTGTTGAGCAGGTGCAGGATGATCCGGTCGCTGTCCGGGTTGATCAGGTTGTCCAGGTACAAGCCCTCGAAGGCGCGGTTCAGACGCACCTCGTGGGCGGTCAGTCGGGCTGTTTCGCCGAGGCGCAGGCTCACCTTGCCGTGTTCGTGCAGTTGCTTGAGTTCGCGGGGCGTTGCGTGGTCGAGGATGCTGTCGACGGTGTTGTTGGGTAAGTCGGCATGTGCGGCCTTGAAGCGTTCGCGCGCGACGTTGGGGCTGCGGTGCTCGCTCTCTTGGTAGAGCGAATTGAACAGATGGTTGGTTTCTTTCTCGGCGAACTCGACGATTTTTTTCACCAGTTTGAACAAGCGCTCTTCAGCGGAGCTGGGCAATTCGCCCAACAAGGCATTGATCAGCGTGTCGTAGCCGGTGAGTTGGTTCAGCAGGCGGGCGTCCCTGTAGTCCTGCTCGGTCACGAGGATTGTTTCAGCGTTCGGGCCCGCACTGGCCGGGTATTGATAGCGCACCTCGTTCCCGGGGCCGACGATCTGCAGTCTGTGGTTGTCCGGCCATCCCGGCAACGCGGAGATCACCAGCAATTGCAGGGCCGGCTCGGCTTCCTGGGTGTTGGGGTTCACCCGCAGTGCGTTGATGAAGTGTTGAATCTGTTGCTCGATCTTGAAGCGTTTGCAGGTGTCGGCCAACAACGGCGGCACCGGGCGGGTGGCACGGTGTACCTGGCGCAGCACGTGGTCCGGGGTGTCGGTCAGGGCGAGGATTTGACTGGCCCGTTCCTGCGTAAACGCGTAGTCCTCGTGCCCCAGGCGGTGGAATAGCTGGTGGGTGTCCCAGGTCATCGGGTTCTCGCTGGCCAGACGCCAGGTGCCCTGGCCGTTGTGCTCCAGGAGCGGGGTGTCGACACCGATTTTTTTCGGGTGCTTGAGCCGCCATTTGAACAGCGTTTTATCGAAGACGATGCGGAACAGGCTGCCGAACAGCGGCAGGTATTCGTTGCCCTCAATCATGAAGACCCCGTCGGTCCTGGGTTTGAGGCCAGGTGACAGCATTAGGTTGTGTTGGTAGGGCACCAGCGAGCCATTGACCAGGCTGACGTGACCTTGGGGGTTGCGTCGGGCGCTCATGTTGTCCCCCAGGGTTTTGCGCAGGCCCTTGGCGTCGGTGACACTGCTCATGCCCAGTTGTTGACGTTCGTGGGGGTGGAGCACCGAGGCGATGGCCAGGTAGAAGCTGTCTTGGGCGGGTGAGACGGGGATTTCACTGTCGTTGCGGATGTCATAGGCCTGGTAGCGACCGCCGGGGTGCAAGCGCAGGTTGACGGTGAGGTCGTCCGCACCGCTGGGCACGAAGGTCTCGCCCTGGCTGACATCCGTGACCACGAAGGGACGCTTGAGGGTGTCGCGGATCAGCGCGCCGGCAAATTCCCGGGCCCAGAGGTCGGTGTCGGCATTGAAGTCGCGGGGGTTGTACAAGCTGTCGATCACCGCGTCGATGCGCAACGCGGTACGTTGGCGATCGAGTGTTTCAACGAACGCTACCGGCAGGGTGCCACCGCTCAGAAACGCCTCTTGCTGGCGTGCTGTCAGCGGGTGCTCGGCGAGTAATCGCGCAAGGTTGGCGGCGGTCAGGGGCGGGTTCAGGTCGCGCAGTTTTTTCAACAGGGGCGTGACGGTAATCAAGGCCGGTGACACCTTGACCGGCAGAAACCGTCTTGCCGCCGGTGCGGCGGCGAGTTCCGCTTTTTCGTAGCCCCAGTAATCGAACAGCGCCGAAAACAGCGCGTGGCGCTCGAGGCTTGCCAATGCGCCAACCTGTTGGCGTACGCTGCTGACGCGCGCGTCCTCGGAGGCGTTGGGTTGGTCCTCTTTACCCAGGGCCGAGTCGCGTGGTTGCTGGCGGATGATCAGTTGAAGCAGGTGCTCGTTGCCCTCGGGGCCGCTGCCCGCGTCGTTGAGGTCTGTGTAGCTGCCATCCTCGCGGCGCTTGAGGTTGATGGCATGGGCGCGTGGGGGTGGTTGCTCGGTTTTACCGTAGGTCTCGATCCGCGTGCCTTGTGCATCGTGGACATGCAGCAGGGTGTCGGTCGGCCAGCCGTTGAGTTGGGTCAGCAGGCAGAAGACCGTGCTGTCGGCATGCGCCGGCAGTTGGCCGGGTTGGGGGAACCGCTCGATGATTTGCTGGATGACCTGATCGACCTGCAGTCGCCGGGCGCCTTCGATCAGGTTCAACGGTGCCGGCTGGGCGCGCCACACGCGGTCCAGCGTATCGCGAGTGGTGGCGGTGCTGCGTAGCATGTGTTCAAGGTCGGCCGACGGGATCGTCGACGCCCCGTTGGGCAGCATGCGTTGCAGCAACTCCGGGTTGGACAGGAGATGGGCATTGTGCAGATCGAAGGTCCAGGCCTGGAGCTCTGGGGCGAATATGATCGCTGGGGTGTAGCCGTCTTTACCGCGTGTGAGTACATAGCGATTGTGCGCGTCGTCGAATTTGACTTCGATCAGCACGTCCAGCTCGCCCTGGCGCAGTTTGGCGTAGAGGTGACCCTCGACCGTGTAAATGCCCAACGCGTTGGGCGTGATACCGTTGACCAGGCGCTGGTTGTCGTGGGCATACGGTTGGGCGTCGGCTTTCCAGAGCCCATGGCTGCCGTCGGCGCGCGTGATTTTGTACGGGTTGCCGAGTTTTTCCAGGTACGCGTGCATGCGTTGGCGATGGGCCCTTCCGGCGGTTGAGATCAGCTTGCCGCTGACGGCCAGGTCGGTGACATCGGCCAGCGCCGAGGCAAATCCGCTGGCTTCGCCCTTGGCCAGCTCATTCACGCCCTGGGCGGCGCTGTAGGTCAGGCTGCCCATGACCGCGAGTTGCATGACCCGGTTCATGCCGGTGACGCCGCCGGGCAATGGCGTAAGCAGCATCTGCAGCACTTCACCGGCAATCGCCGCCGCCGCATCTTTGAGGGCTTGCCAGTCTTTTTCCGAGCGGGTTTGCGCCAGTGTGTCGAGGTCTGACTGAAAGCGCTGGATCTGGCGATAGGCACACGCCTGCACCAGGGTGATTGCGCGCCCGGATTTGATGTCGGTGTTGAAGCGGATGTTGTCCAGGGTCTTTGTTGAGAAGGCCAGGTGAAAACCGTCGTACACATAAGCGCCTAACCAACTGAACCCCTTCAGATGCGGCGCTTTGTTGATCAGTGATCTGAACACCGACAGCCCGATCAAGGGCACTTGCCGGGAGAACCAGCCCAAGTCTTTTTTCGCGTGGCTGTCAGTGAGTTGTGTGCGAAACGCGTACTCGGCGGCCTGGGCATCGTCGTGGTATTGCAACGCCCCGCCGGGACGGAAAGGGAAGTAGGACAACACGCCCAGGCTGGCCACGCGAATCAGCATTAAGGGCACGGGGATGCAACTGTCCCAGGGGACGAAGGGCACGGAGATCAGGGGGGTGATACCGGAGCTCAGGTTCAGCGTGTCGAACGGCAATTGCGCACCAGTGCCTTCGATGGTGGCGTTGAGTCGCGTGTAGATCTCCAGGGTGACGCCGGTAGTGGCACGGTTGCGGTAGGCTTCGATTGCGTCGAACAGCAGGCTGGCCTTGGCCGACGCCTCGAACAATGGGCGCAACGGCCCGCCCGGCGCCATGGCGGTACGGGCTTTGTCGCGCAACTGAGCGCCCAGGTCCAGCGTGCGGGCGGCTTCGATGAAGGCCAGTGCGCCCAGGCTTCTGTCGTTGTCCGGCCCCACGATATAGCTGGCTTCCACCAGGCTGAAACCCGAGTCCCCGTGAATGGAGTGGGTGAAACCGTAGTTGAGGCAGGCCGCTTCCCACAGCGACATGTGCTTGAGATGCTCAATGTAATGGAAGTCGTAATGGGCCCGACGATAGCGGGCGGCGGGCAGGGGCACGGTATTGAGCGGAAGGAGCGGCTGCGGCGGGTCCCAGGGGAAGCCCTGCTCCCGTTTCTCCTTGTAGCGGGTGAACAGGGTGTATTGCTCGGGATCGCGCCCGCCGATTTTTTCCCGCAGTTGCGCAAGGCCTTGAGTCTTGAAGTCGCGGGTCAGTGCTTGCTGGGCGTGTTCCAGAGCGGTCAAGGCGCTCAATGCCTCGCGTTGCAACCTGACGTAGCGGGCTTTTTCCTGTGGGTTCAAGCTGCTCATGGCTTGAATCACGTTGTTCTGAATCTGCTCAAGGGCTTGTTGCCGTGACCAGGAACTGCTGGACTGCAAGTTGCCTGATAACCCGTTGAGTCGTTGATAAGTTGACATCAGCCATACCCTTTCACGATAAGTGGAAGGGCATGGAAGCACCGTCGCGAAAACGGCCGGGGCTATCTATTTAATGATGACGTGGGCAGTGAGCGACGCGCTTGCAACCTGCTGTCCAGGCGTTTATTGAATTCCAGCCAGGTCGCCAGAGCGCCCATCAACACCACGCCTGCCAACGCGCTGAATAGCTGCATGGCCAACGCGTCGCCGGCCAGGGCGTTGAGCATGTCCGCCAGCGGTGCGAGCAGCACGCCGAGACAGAACACCTCCAGGGAATAGCGGCCCATGCGGCAAGTCTGTTGCGCCAGCCAATGGCGGGTCCAGCCGGCATGGGGCAAGAGCTTGGCGGTGACATAAGCCAGCGCCAGGAAGTGCACCAGGCGCACCGGCGACAGGTCGGTCTTGCTGATGGGGTACAGCCGTTCGCTGAGCCACGCGGGCATCAGCGCGTCATGCACCTCGGGCCAGCGCCAGGCCAGCGTGATGATCGCGGCCAGCAGCGAGTAGCCCGCCGCCGCCACAAACAGCGGCTGACGCAGCAGCGCGCGGCGCTCTGCCGGGCGTGGCCGGCGGGCATGAATCGCCGCCGCGCCGCCGAGCACAAACAGCAACTGCCAGGTGACGGGGTTGAAGTACCACACGCCATCGGCAATCGCCCGCAGGTTCCAGCCCATCCACGGCGCCAGCAGGTACACGCTCAGCGACACGGCCACCACCGCCCAGGTCTGGCGCAGCAGCAACGGTAGCACCAGCGGCAACCCGCCGAGCAGCACGATGTACAGCGGCAGCGGGTCCATCAGGTTGGGCTTGAAGCGCAACAGCAATTCATCGGTGAGCGCCTGCTGCGGGTGGGTGACGAAGTGCGTCAGGCCCATCTCTTCGACCAGGTCGCGGGTTTCCACATGGCTGTTGGCGAAGAACACGATGCCCATCAGCATCGCCAGCAAAAAGATATGCACCACATACAGCACCCAGGCGCGTCGCAGGATTTTCAGCGAGGCGATCCAGTAGCCGTCGCGTTGCAGGACGTTGCCGTAGGCCAATACGGCGGCGTAACCGGCGAGGAATACAAACACCTCTGCCGCATCGCTGAAACCGATGTTGCGCAGGGTGATCTGGCCGAGGGGGTTGTGGGGGACGTGATCCCAGAAAATGAAGATCAACGCCAGGCCCCGAAAAAAATCGATGCGCGGGTCGCGTCCGTTCAGCATGGCAGCGGGCTCTTGTACGAAAGGTTTAGTAATGACTGGCGCGCGCGGCTGTTGTCTTACGCCGCACGTCGAGCGGGCGCAGGTTGGCGGTATTTGTAAGCGATTGCAAAGGCTGGGTATTACTGAATGTCTCAATGGCGCGGGGGGCTACCTGTTAATTCTGACAGTAGACGGACCGCAGGCGCCGTGGCTTGCTAGAGCAAGGCCTGACGGGGCAACGGTATGACCAGATTGTGGAAGGGATTCTCCAGCTACACAGTGATTGGCATCGCCAATACGCTGATCCATTGGCAGCTGTTTTTCGTGTTCCGGGCCGCATTGGAGCTCAGCCAGGCGGTGAGTAATGTCCTCGCGTTTTGCGTGGCAGCGTCCTTTTCGTTTTATGTCAACGCGATCTACACCTTTGCCATGCCCCCTTCGCTGCCGCGTTACGCGCTGTTCATGGCCTGCATGGGCGGTGTGAGCCTGGGCGTGGGGTGGCTGGCGGATCGTTGGCAGGTGCCGGGGATTCTCACCGTGGCGGTGTTTTCGCTGATCAGCCTGGTGTGCGGGTTTTTGCTGTCCCGGTGGGTGGTGTTTCGCGAGCGTGGGCAATGAGGGTCTCGCTGGTGGTGCCTGTGTATAACGAGGAGCAGGCGCTGGGCGTGTTTTACCGCAGCGTGCGGCAAGAGGCCTCGTTGCACGAGCAGACGCTTGAGATCGTGTTTATCAACGACGGCAGTTCCGACCGCACCGCCGAGCATGCCCGGGCTATCGCCTTGGCCGATAGCGGCGTGGTGCTGATCAACTTCTCGCGTAACTTCGGCAAAGAAGCCGCGCTGTTCGCTGGGCTCGAATATGCCACCGGAGATGCGGTAATTCCGATGGACGTGGACCTGCAAGACCCGGTCGAGGTCATCCCGCACCTGTTGGCCGAATGGCAAAAAGGCGCCGACGTGGTATTGGCCAAACGCAGGGATCGCTCCAGCGACGGCTACCTCAAACGCCGCAGTGCGTCGCTGTTCTATCACCTGCTCAATCGTATTTCCTACACACACATTGAAGAAAACGTCGGCGACTTCCGGTTGATGGACCGCAAGGTGGTGGACGTGATCAAGGCCTTGCCCGAGCAGCAACTGTTCATGAAAGGCGTGTTGTCCTGGGCCGGCTTCAACGTCGCGATTGTCGAGTACGACCGCGCGCCCCGTGCTGTCGGCCAGAGCAAGTTCAACGCCTGGAAACTGTGGAACCTGGCACTGGATGGAGTCACCTCGTTCAGCACCTTGCCGCTGCGGTTGTGGAGCTATATCGGCGGCGGTATTTCGCTGCTGGCGCTGGTGTACGCCGGGTATCTGGTGGTGGACAAAGTGTTGTTTGGCAATGCGGTGCCGGGGTATCCGTCGTTGATGACGGCGATCTTGTTTTTGGGTGGGGTGCAACTGATCGGGATCGGGATATTGGGCGAGTATGTGGGGCGGATTTATATGGAGGCCAAGCATCGGCCGAGGTATGTGATCAAAGAGATTGTCGCGTCAAACCCACCAGGTGGGGCATCGAATGAAAAGGAGCACATGTGATGGAGTATCTGGTCCAACCCCTGTCACCCCGCAAAATATGGGTATTCTTTTTTACGACGACTTTGCTTTTTGCCTTACCGCTGATACTGGCGGACTACTTTTACATTGATGACAACTGGCGTGCGCAACTCGCCGGTACGGGATGGAAGAAAGACGGCCGCATCTTGGTGGATTGGTTTTACCAGGGGTTGTCGTTTACCCATGGCGCGCCGAACATGTTCCCCTTGCCACTGCTGATTGCTATCACGGCCATGGCGTTTGCATTGCGGTCGCTGGCGATTCACTACTTTTCAAGGCCGAGCGTGGTGTCTTGTCTGGTCGTGTTACCGCTGTGGTACAGCCCTTTCTTCTTGCAAAACCTTTCCTACCAATACGACGGTCCGGCCATGAGCCTGGGGGTTGTGGCAATCATCTATGCGATCTGCTTCACCCATCCGTCGTGGTGGGGCCGCACGCTGTCATGCGCGGCTTTCATTGCGGTGGGGCTGAACCTGTATCAAATGGTGATCAATGTTTACATAGGGCTGTGTTGCGTTGAACTCATACGAGCCGCCAGCGAGAAACAGTCGCCTCTTCAGGTTGCAAGACTGGTTCGAGATAAGGGGCTGCATGTGCTGCTGGGGGTGGCGATGTATTTGGCGACCGCGCCACAACTTATGAATAACAACCGCAACAGCTTGCGCGATTTCAGTGCAGGATGGGCCCAGCGGTTATTGTCAGATCTGCACCTTGCGGCGCAGCGTGTGTCACTGCTGTACAACGAGGGGAATGCTTGGCTGTGCGTGGCGCTGTTAGTCACTGCCGGAGCCGGCCTTGTGCTAGTCATTTGCAGGGTTATGCGTGTACCGGCGGGCATGCGTTCGCGGGGGCTGGTGGCGGTCGGCTGTCTGGCTACTGTTCCCGTCATGCTGATATCGATTCCTGGCCTGGCGCTGTTGTTCAATTACTATAACGATGGCGCAAGGCTAATGATGGGAACCGCGCCGGCGTTAGTCATGCTGTTGTATTTGGCTTATCAAGCATTGGGCGCTATTCATCACCGGCTGGGCTGTCTGTTATTCCTACCGGTGATTGCCATGTTGTCGTTCTCATATATGCATGGGCGAGTACTGAGCCTGCAGAGAGACTTGTCAGTCAGCGTCGGGCAAAGTCTGAGTTATGACGTTTTGTCGAATCGAACATTAAAAGACATCCAGCAATTTTACCTGATCAATCGCAAGACTAATGGGTGGTTAGTGGGCAGCGATGGCGTCAACGCGTTGGTGCCCGCATTGCGGTACGTGGTGAATGTGGATTTTTTCCTGTTGTCGGAAATGCTCCCGCGTATCGGCGGAGTGACCCATATCGCCTCAATGGATGGGGCCACCTTCGACTTGATGGGGATAGAAAAGACCGCGCCAATGCTGGCGGATAACAAGTTCTACAGTCTGTATGTCCAGGGGCATTACGCATACATCGTGATGAAAATCGTCCCGGCCGAGGACACGTATTAACGGCCGGGAGCATGGCGATCAATCAGCGCTACGCAGCCACCACTTCCTGCGGCTCAAAACTATCCGCCCGCGCCATCTGCCACATGCGCGAATAAAACTCGCCGTTCACTTCCCCGGTCAGCAATTCTCCAGGTTTGAGGAACACATGCAGCTGTGAGAACAGCTTGATCTCGGTCGCCGACATGCGTCGCACCAAATGCTTGGCCGACAATTGCGACGGGTGTTCCAGGCCCGCTGCCGCGAGCATTTCGGCCAGGGCCTTGAGGGTGTTGCGGTGGAAGTTGAACACGCGCTGGGCCTTGTCCGGCACGACCAGGGCGCGTTGGCGCAGTGGGTCCTGGGTGGCGACACCGGTCGGGCATTTGTTGGTGTGACAGCTTTGCGACTGGATGCAGCCGATGGCGAACATGAAGCCGCGCGCCGAGTTGGCCCAGTCGGCGCCGATGGCCAGGACGCTGGCGATGTCGAAGGCGCTGACGATCTTGCCGCTGGCGCCGAGTTTGATCTTGTCGCGCAGGTTCAAGCCCACCAGGGTGTTGTGGACGAACAGCAGGCCGTCGCGCAGCGGCACGCCGATGTGGTCGGTGAACTCCACGGGCGCGGCGCCAGTGCCGCCCTCCTTGCCGTCGACCACGATAAAGTCGGGGAGGATGCCGGTTTCGAGCATGGCCTTGGCGATGCCCATGAATTCCCACGGATGACCGAGGCAGAACTTGAAGCCCACCGGCTTGCCGCCCGACAACTCACGCAATTGGGCGATGAAGTGCATCAACTCGATAGGCGTGGAAAACGCGCTGTGGCGCGACGGCGAGACGCAATCTTCGCCCATCAGGATGCCGCGTGTCTCGGCGATTTCCTGGGTGACTTTGTGCTTGGGCAGAATCCCGCCATGGCCAGGCTTGGCGCCCTGGCTCATCTTGATTTCAATCATGCGTACTTGCGGGTTCTGGGCCTGCACCGCGAAGCGTTCCGGGTCGAAATGGCCGTCGCGGGTACGGCAGCCGAAGTAGCCGCTGCCCAGTTCCCAGGTCAGGTCGCCGCCGTTTTCGCGGTGGTAGGGGCTGATGCTGCCTTCGCCGGTGTCGTGGGCGAAGTTACCCAGCTTGGCGCCCTGGTTGAGCGCGCGGATCGCGTTGGCGCTCAGAGAGCCGAAGCTCATGGCCGAGATATTGAATACCGAGGCCGAGTACGGCCGCTTGCATTGCGGGCCGCCGACCATCACGCGAAACGAGCTCGGGTCAGTCAACGGCGCGGGGCGCATGGAGTGGCTGATGAACTCGAAGCCCGACTGGTACACGTCGATCAAGGTACCGAAGGGTTTGTCGGCGGTTTCGTTCTTGGCGCGCGAGTAGACCAATGAGCGTTGCGCCCGGGAAAAGGGCAGGGCGTCGCTGTCGGACTCCAGCAGGTACTGGCGGATCTCCGGGCGAATGCCCTCGACCAGGTAACGGATATTGCCCAGGATCGGGTAGTTGCGGCGTATCGCGTGGCGGCTTTGCAGCAGGTCGAAGAGGCCGAGCAGGCTGAGGGCGCCGGTGACCAGGGTAATGGGCCATAACCATTCATGTTCGACAAAGGGCAGGCTGGCGAGGGTGAACATCACGCATACGGCAAACACCGCGTAGCGGCTTAGCAAGGACAGGCTCATACGGTTACCTTGGGATCGGACTCTTCTGGTCG
Source organism: Pseudomonas sp. Pse79 (assembly GCF_024519615.1). NCBI lineage: Bacteria > Pseudomonadati > Pseudomonadota > Gammaproteobacteria > Pseudomonadales > Pseudomonadaceae > Pseudomonas > Pseudomonas sp. Pse79. Next base: position 53,219 of record NZ_JALJRR010000024.1, on the reverse strand, counting down.
GTGCGGCATTCTGCGCCAGTAAGGAAACCCTGAACAACCTGTAGGTGCATTCGCTTGGGTCGCATAGACACGGCGGACTGGCCCGATATAGACAGTTGGCGTGACGCGTTCCGGCCTTACCTCTAAGGCCGTTCCAGTGTCTGGATCGGCTTTTTTTGACGGCGGCACTGACCGCTCGTCGCCCTCCCTCAGCGCCTATTCAACTGTCGGTTGAATATATCGACAACCCATGTAGAACTGGTCATTAACGAATAACGTTAAGCATTAAGCGATGATCAGAAGCTTTAAATGCGCCGAAACCCCAAAACTGTTTGAAACCGGTCGAACCCGACGTTGGTCCGCTGTCGTTTCCGTGGTGGAACGACAGCTGAGCATGCTGGATGCGGCGGTTGAACTCGCTGATTTGCGCTCACCGCCCGGGAATAGGCTGGAACCGCTGGGCCTGACCGCAGCCGCTCTCGCAAGGGTGCTGCATGTTTCCGCCCCTACGGTGAATGACATTGTATTGCGTTGATCCAACCGTTGCGTGATGCTTTTTCGAACGGGCCTACACCGCTGTTTGGCGAATGGGCAGCACTACCCGGAACGTGGTGCCTTTGCCCAGTTCGCTGCTGACGGAGATTTCGCCATGGTGTTTCTTGACGATGCCGTAGGAGAGTGACAGCCCCAACCCCGTGCCTTCGCCCACCGGCTTGGTGGTGAAGAACGGATCGAAGATTTTCAGCTGGGCGTCCGGGGCAATCCCGCAGCCGTTGTCCGCGATTTCCAGCCAGATGTTCTCGCCGTCCACGCCGTCGCTGATGGTTATGGTGCCGCGCTCCGGCCCGATGGCTTGCGCTGCGTTGATCACCAGGTTCATCACCACTTGGTTGAGCTGCGAGGCCAGGCATTCGATTTCCGGCAAGGGCGCATAGTGCTTGATGACGTCGGCTTTGTACTTGAGCTCGCTGGCGACGATGTTCAGGGTCGAATCGATGCCTTGTTGCAGGTTGGCCCACTGCCAGGTCTGGTCGGTGTCCACTCGGGAAAAGTCTTTCAAGTCCTTGACGATCTGCGCCACACGGCCGATGCCTTCCTTGGATTCGTGAATCAGTGTCGGAATATCTTCCCTGAGAAAGTCCAGGTCCAGGCGTTGGCGCAGGGCTTGGAGCTGATCATCGCCGATCGCGGCTTCGGCCTGGCGGTAGGCATCGAGCATCTGCTGCAGCTGTTTGAAATAGCCTTCGAGGGTGCCGAGGTTGGAGGAAATGAACCCTACCGGGTTGTTGATCTCGTGCGCCACGCCCGCGGCCAGTTGCCCCAGGGACGCCAGTTTTTCCGATTGCACCAACTGGCTTTCGAGCTGTTTGCGTTCGTCGATCTCCTGTTGCAGGGCCTGGCTGGCCTGGGTCAGCGCTTGGGTACGCTGTTCCACCAACAGCTCCAGGTGGCTGGTTTGCAAGGATGCGCGGCGGGCCATGTCCCATTTGGCGGTCAGGGTGTTGGCCATTTGCTGGACTTCGATATTGTCGAACGGTTTTTTCAGGATCAGCAGCCGGTCATGGGCACGCAGGCGAAACAGCAGCTCTTCCCAGGAATAATCCGAGTACGCCGTACACACCACCACCTGCAGGTTCGGGTCGACCTTCCACAGTTCTTCGATGGTTTGCGCGCCGTCCCAGCCCTGGGGCATACGCATGTCGACGAAGGCGAGGGCGTAGGGCAGTTGCGCCGCCATGGCCGCCTCGAGCAGTTGTAAACCTTCCTGCCCACCGTAGGCGGAGTCCAGCTCGAACAGCGGGCTTTGCGGCTGTTTGTCGCTGGTGCCGAACAGCGCGGCTTCCATCGCGTCCAGGGCCTGGTTCTGTTCCAGGGGCGGCTTGAGGATCTTGCGAAAATCTTCGTGAATCGAGGGCGTGTCGTCGATCAGCAGAATGCGCCGGTTCGGTGGTTGGTTCATGCGGGGCCTGCAGCATCGTTGAGGGGGATTTGCAAGGTGAACAGCGCGCCTTTGCCCGGACCATCGCTATAGGCGGTAAGCCGGCCATTCATTTCAATCGCCGCCAGGGCGCAGCTGTGCAGACCGAAGCCATGACCTTCCTTGCGAGTGGTGAAGCCGTGGGTGAAGATCCGCGTCATGTTTTCGGCGGGGATGCCTTCACCTTCGTCTTTGACGCTGATTTGCAGGATGTTGTCCTCTATCGTCTGGATCGACAACGTAATCTGCCGAGGCCGGTCGGTCAGGTTGGACATGGCGTACTTGGCGTTGCTGATCAGGTTGACCATGATCAGCAGCAGCCGGTGTTTGTCGGCCATGATCTGCGGTACGTCGGCGTATTCCTTGACCACTGTCACATGATGGCGATTCAGCGCGCCGGAATTCATGCGCAGCGCGTCGTCCATCAGGGCGCTGACCTGCAAGGGCTCCAGCACGCTGGAAACGCCGGCGTAGGATTGCTGGGTGGAGACGATGTCCTTGATGTGGTCGACGCTTTTGCTCAATTGCGCCAGCTCGTCGGTCAGGCCCTGTTGCTCGACGGCAATGGCTTCCACCAATTGGTTGAGGTAGCCCGGCAGCAGTTTGCCTTTTTCGTCTTCGCGCAGGTAAGTGCCCAGGTCATCGGGGTGTTCGTTGATCAACTGCATGGCCTTGCCCAACCCCAGTGCTTTGCTGGTGCGCAGCTTACGGGCGACCAGGTCGGCGGAGATGTTCACGCTGTTGAGTACGTTGCCCACGTTGTGCAGCACATTGGTTGCGATTTCCGCCATGCCGGCCTGGCGGGCGCTGTCGAGCAGTTCGCTTTGCGCATCCCTGAGCTGGCGCGTGCGTTTTTCCACGCGCTGTTCCAGGCTGGCATTGGCGGTGTGCAGGGCGCGGTTGACGCGGTTGATCACGGTGAAACTGCGCAACAGCCTGATGGCCAGGTACAGCAGCAATGCCACCAGCAGGGTGGAGAACACCAGCAAGTAGTTGTGATACTTCTGGTCGATCAGGTCGGCGGCCTGCTGATCCTGGTTGAGGTGGGTGGTCAGTTCGTCCAGGCGTTCGGCCACGGGAACCGCGGCGATGCGTTCCAACAAGGTGTTGACCAGCGGCTGTTCGCGCAGGATCAGCGCGACGTGGTTGCTGAGAATCTCCACCGGCAGGTGGAAGTCGGCCGGCAAGCGTTCTTTGTTCACCGCCAGCAGGTTCAGGCCCAACAGAATCTCGGCCGCGCGGTCGGCACTGGCGACCTGGGCGAACTCCATGCTGCTGAGCAACAGGTCATAGGTGTCGGTGGCCACGCTTTGCAGTGGCAGCCGCTGTTCGTCGTCGAGCCGTGTGAACGCGGCCTGGATATCGTTTTCAGCGGTCGGCAGGAACGCCAGGGAGTTGCGCAGCACGGCGTTATGGGACTTGAACTGGTCGACCAGCCGCGCTTTGTCCTGGATCGCCGCCTGACCGGCATCCAGGCTGGCTTGCCAGCCGGGCAGGTCGTTGGGCGCGTGATACGACTCGTGCTGGCGCAGTTCCTCCCAGATTCTTGTGATCTGCGTCAGCGGCGTCACCAGGGGGTCGTAGTTGTGGGTCAGGGCGATTCTGGCCTTGAGCACCTCACTGTCCCACTGCGCGTTGAGCTGCTGCATCTGGCGGATCAGGTCGCGGGATTCGGTGTAACGGCTGGTCTGGTCAGTACTTGATTTGATGTACAGGAACACCAGTATCGATGCCAGCAGCAGGGTCGCGGTGCCCAGTAGTAGTTGGATGCCGTAGTGGCGGGAGAGTCTCATGACCGTCTGCTCATAAAGGTTTGCCCGCCCATTGGCCGGTCAGGGTCTTGAGAAACTTGATGATCTGGTCCTTGTCTTCCGCCGAGGGCACGCGCCCCAGCTGGAATCTGAACATCACATCCACGGCTTCTTCGAGGGTCTTGGCCGAGGCGTTGTGAAAATACGGCGCGGTGACGGCGACATTGCGCAGGCTGGGCACCTTGAACACGTGACGGTCTTCGTCGTCGTGGGTCACCAGGTAGCGGCCCAGGTCGCTGTCGGCGGGGGGGCGGTCCTTGAAGTAATCCCCCATCACGCCTAGTTTCTGGAACATGTTGCCGCCGATATTCATGCCTTGATGGCAGGCGATGCAGCCATATTCCTTGAAGCGTTGGTAGCCGTATTTTTCTTCGATCGTGAGGATCTCGGTATTGCCCAGCAAGTACTGGTCGAAGCGGGAGTTGGGCGTGAGCAGTGTGCGTTCATACGTCGCCAGGGCATTTTGCACGTTGGCCGCCGTCACGCCGTCGGGGTACACCTGACTGAAGGCGGCCTGGTACTGCGGCATGGCGGTGAGGTTGTCGACCACGGTTTTCCAGTCGCTGCCCATTTCCACCGGGCTGATGACCACTTGTTCGATCTGGGCCTCGAGGGTATCCACCCGACCGTCCCAGAACTGCTTGAAATTCAGGCTGGCGTTGAACACTGTGGGTGTGTTGAGTTTGACCGGCTTGCCATCAAAGCCCAAGGAAAACGGCTTATCGTCGCCCCCGCCCGTTGCCAGTTGGTGGCAACTGGCACAGGACAGGCTGTCATTGACTGACAGGCGTTTCTCGTTGAACAACTGGCGACCCAGCTCAACTGTTGCCACATCCAGCAGCGGCACCGGCGGCAGTGGTTTGAGCGGCTCATCCAGTGGCGCGGCCGCCGCGGGCAGGGCGGCGCCGACCCCGAGGGCGACGGCAAGGCCGAGTGCCCAGGGTGACGGGCGAGGAGAGCGGGTGAGGGGACGGATCAAGCGTTCGTTCCTTGAATAGACAGTCACTGGGGGGGCATCAGGCTGCGTTGCCCGGCTTGCATCAATTGGGCGAATTCAGCGGCCGCCACGGCTTTGCTGAACAGGAAACCCTGGCCCTCCTCACAACGATGGGCTCTGAGGAACGCCAATTGCTCAAACGTTTCGACGCCTTCGGCAATGATGTTCAAGTCCAGACTCTTGCCCAGGCTGATGATGGCACTGATCAGTTGTGCATCCTGGCTGTTTTCGCCCAGGCCGCGCACGAAGGATTGATCGATCTTCAACACATCGATGGGAAACCGGCGCAAGTAACTGAGGCTGGAATAGCCGGTGCCGAAATCGTCGATCGACAGCCGCACGCCCAAGGCCTTGATGTCTTGCAGGGTGACGAGCGTGTCCTCGACGTTTTGCATCAGTACGCTCTCGGTGATCTCCAGTTCAAGCAAACTGGGCGTCAGGCCGGTGCGTTGCAGAATGGCCGCCAGGTTGGCGACAAAATTGCGCTGGCGAAAATCAATCGCCGAAATATTCACCGAGATACACAGTGCAGGCAGGCCGGCGGCGCGCCAGGCTTGTGCTTGCTCGCAGGCTTGGCGCAACACCCATTGGCTCAAGGGCACGATCAGGCCGCTGTCTTCGGCCACCGGAATGAAGGCTGACGGGTAGATCCAGCCGTGATCGGGCTGGTGCCAGCGAATCAGGGCTTCGGCGCCGACGATCCGCCCGCTGCTCAAATCCAGTTTCGGTTGGTAGTGCAAAATGAACTCATCGCGCTGCAAGCCCTGCCGGATCGCGCTTTCCAGGCTCTGCTGAGCCTGGGCGCGCAGGTTCATCTCGTTGACGAAGAAACTGAAGTCGTTGGGGCCATGGGCTTTGCTGGTGTGCATGGCGGTTTCGGCGTTCTTGATCAGCTCCACCGCGCTGAAACTGTCGTTGGGGTAGATGCTGATGCCCAGGCTTGCGGTGACACTCAAGTCATGCCCGGCCACATAGTGTGTCGTGCTGATGGCACCGAGCAGTTTTTCGGCAATGTACTGGGTTTGCTGGGGATGCTTGATGTCGTTGAGGATCAGCACAAACTGGTCGGAGCCGTAGCGAAACACCGAATCCGACGCGCGCACCGTGGCCACCAGGCTTTGGCTGACCTGCTTGAGCATTTCATCGCCGACCGGATAGCCCAGGGCATTGTTGATGCGCTTGAAGCGGTCCAGGCCGATAAACATCACGGCCAACTGGGTGTCATGGCGCCTGCAGACGGCAATGGCCTGCGTCAGCCGGTCGCCCAGCAGGGTGCTGTTGGGCAGTTCGGTCAGGGCGTCGTATTGCAGCAGATGTGAGACCTTCAGCAGTTCCTGCACGCGTTCTTCGACCGTGCGCTCCAACCCCATCAGTTTGAGCGCGGCATCCTGGGCCAGCTGCCATTTCCAGGTCAGCGCGCTGGCCATCTGGCGGATTTCCAGGTTGTCGAACGGCTTTTTCAGGATCAGCAACTGGTCGCTGTATTGGATGCGCGCTTCGATGGCTTCGAAGGAATAGTCCGAGTAGGCCGTACACAGGGCGATCTGCAGGTTCGGGTCGACGTTCCACAGTTGTTCGATGGTTTCCAGGCCGTCCCAGCCCGGCGGCATACGCATATCGATGAACACCAGGGCGTAGGGCGCGTTGTCAGCCAGGGCCTGGTTGACCAGGGCGAGGGCTTCCTGGCCCTGATAGGCAGAGTCCAGCACGAAAGTCTGGCGCACGGTGGGGGCGGTGCCGAACAGGGTTTCTTCGATGCTGTCCAGGGACTGGCCGCCTGTGGTATCGGCGCACAGGATCTTGCGGAAATCCTCGTGGATGGAGGCCGCGTCATCGACGATCAGCACCCGTCGATTGGCCCTTCCTGAGCACGGATTCATGGCTGACACCGGGACGCAGGCAACTGAAGATTCTTACGCATCGGGCTTCCTTACCTTGAATGCTTCAATAAACAGGGAACAGTCATGGCTTCATGCTACTAGCATAGCCGGGTCCCTTGAATAAGTACGCCAGTTGGCGTCAAATCACCCTCAGTTACCCCAGCGTGCATCTAGCGCTCATTGCTTATGCAAGTACAGCGATCGATCACGCCAGGGCGCAATGAAGCAACCGAGTACCATCGCCAGGAGGTGTCGCCATGGATGAACAAACTGCTACGACGTCCCCTTACCGACCTACTATTTTGCTGGTCGACGATGAAGAATCGATCCTCAACAGCCTGCGCCGCCTGCTGCGGGGCCAGCCTTATGATGTGCTGCTGGCCAGCAGTGGTGCCCAGGCCCTGGAAATCATGGCCGCCGAGCCCGTCGACCTGCTCATGACCGACGCGCGCATGCCCGCGATGGACGGGGCGATGCTGCTGGCCGAGACCCACCGCCTGTACCCGGCCACCACGCGCATCCTGCTGACCGGCTATGCCGACATGACCATGATGATCAAGGCGATCAACGAAGGTCAGATCCACCGCTATATCAGCAAGCCCTGGAACGACGAGGAAATGCTCCTGACGTTGCGCCAGTCCCTGGAACACCAGCATTCCGAACGCGAGCGCGTGCGTCTTGAGCAGTTGACCCGCGATCAGAACGAGCAGTTGAAGGCCCTCAACGCCACCCTGGAAAAGCGCGTCGAAGCGCGCACCAGCGAGCTGCAGCAAACCGCCGACATGCTCGACCTGGCCTACGACGAGCTCAAGCGCAGCTATGTGACCGGCACCGAAGTGTTTTCGCTGCTGGCCAACCTGCGCCTGCCCAAGCAGAAGCAGACCAACCGCCAGTTGATCGAGCTGATCCGCGTGTACTGCAAAGCCCAGGCGCTGGACGAAGCCAGCGCCCGTGACCTGACCATGGCCGCCGCGCTCTACAACATCGGCAAATTGAGCTGGAGCGACGGCATGATGGCCGTCCCGTCGGAACTGCTGCACAGCAACGACCGCGAACGCTATCGCGCATACCCGGCGCAGAGCGAGTCGTTGCTGATGACGCTCGAGCCGATGAAGGACGCCGCACGGCTGATCCGCCATCACCAGGAGCGGTGGGACGGCACCGGGTTTCCCGATCACCTCAAGGGTGAAACGATTCCCGTAGGCGCGCGCTTGCTCAAACTGGCGGTGGACTTCATCGAACTGCAGAAGGGCCTGATCCTGGAACGGCAGATGAACAGCGATGAAGCACTGCTGTACATCCGCAAGTACGCGGGGCGGCTCTATGATCCGGACATGGTCGAAGACTTCGTCCTGGCCTGCGCCGCGTTCCTCAACGACGTGACCCTGGGCGACCCGAGTGTCAAAGTGCTGAGCACCCGCGAACTGGCCGACGGCATGATCCTGGCGCGCAACCTCAACGCCGATAACGGCATGTTGCTGCTCAATGCCGGCAAAGTGCTCAACTTGCCGCTGGTGGACAAGCTGATCGCGTTTGAAGCCATGGAGGGCGCCAAGTACAGCGTATTTATCCGCGAACCGGAAGAGCCCCATCTTTTGAGCTGAGGCGCTTCATGGGATCATTGTGTCTTTGCATTCAAGGTGATTTTCTCCATGCCAACCACTATCCGTATCGCCGCCGCGCTCCTGATCGGCGGCGACGGCCAGACGTTGCTGGTGCGCAAGCGCGGCACTCAGGCATTCATGCAACCGGGCGGCAAGATCGATGCCGGCGAACAACCGGTCGAAGCGCTGGCCCGTGAGCTGCACGAAGAGCTGAACTTGCGCATCGAGCCGAGCCAGGCGGTCTACCTCGGCCGTTTCTCGGCCCCGGCCGCCAACGAGCCAGGTTTTACGGTGCAAGCCGAACTGTTCCAGGTACGGATCGACGTGCCGGTGACCCCGGCCGCCGAGATCGAAGAAGTGCGCTGGATCGACCCGGCCGGAGACGGCGGCCTGCACCTGGCGCCCTTGACGCGTGAGCTGATCCTGCCGTTTTATCGCAAATCGCTGACCACCACCGCCTGATTGGCGGGTTCCAAGGACTGAGCCGTGCCCCTCAACGCACGGCGCTGACCCCATCCAGTGTGGAAAACGACGTGTCCTTGGCCGTCAGCAGGAAGTCGCGCATGTACGGCGCGTCCAGCATGTCTGCACGAATCCCCGCATACAGCGTCGCAAACAGGCCTTTCTCACCCAGGCGCTTGGCCTTGACGTAACCGCGCGAGCTGTATTCATGCAGCGCCCAATGCGGCATGCCGCAAACACCACGACCGCTGGCGACCAGTTGCATCATCATCACCGTCAGCTCCGAGGTGCGTACCTGGGCCGGTTCGACATCGGCGGGTTCGAGGAAGCGGGTGAAAATATCCAGGCGGTCGCGTTCCACCGGGTAGGTGATCAGGGTTTCGCTGAGCAGGTCTTGCGGCACGATGTACGACTTGTTCGCCAGGGGGTGCTGGTTGGCCACGGCCAGCATGGCTTCGTAGGTGAACAGCGGCACATACGTGATGCCCGGCAGCTCCAGAGGGTCGGAAGTGACCACCAGGTCCAGGTCGCCACGGGCCAGGGCCGGCAGCGGGGCGAAGGCGAAACCGGACGCCAGGTCCAGCTCGACCTCGGGCCAGGCATCGCGGAACTGGTCGATGGTCGGCATCAGCCACTGGAAGCAGCTGTGGCATTCGATAGCCATGTGCAGGCGCCCGGCGGTGCCACCGGCCAGGCGCGCAATGTCGCGCTCGGCGCCGCGCAGCAGGGGCAGGGTGGCGTCCGCCAGTTGCAGCAGGCGCAGGCCGGCGCTGGTGAAACGCACCGGTTTGGTCTTGCGCACGAACAACGGCATGCCCAACCGCTCCTCCAGTTCTTTGAACTGGTGGGACAGGGCGGATTGGGTCAAGTGCAGGCGTTCGGCGGCTTCGACCAGGCTGTCGGCCTCGCGCAAGGCGTGCAGGGTTTTCAGGTGGCGGATTTCCAGCACCGTGGTCTCCATGAACAATATTGATGAGCAATTCGAATAGGGTGAGTTTGTCTCATGTTGCGCGAGCTGTCGACCTGCCGGCCGGCGCATGAGGTTCATATCCCGCCATACATTGCGAAACGGCGCTGGCCCGGAGCCCCGGCGGGCCCCGCGTGTGTCGACATAGTCAATTACGCATTTCTTGTTTCACCGTAGGGATGAGTGGGTATTTTTGCCGCGACATTCGTCCCGAAGAGCGCTCCATGCGTCGTTGGGACGACACCGTATTGCCCCGCCAAGGATGTGCCCCATGACCGCTAGCGCCGCTGCAATGCCCTTCATCCCTCGTCTGTACCCCGCTGTACCACCGGCCAATCCAACCCCTTCGCCCCCTGCACCCGCGTCCACCTCCCTGAGCCGTGCCGGCGCCATCGCCGAGGTGCAACCCCGGCCCCGCGCCAGCCACCTCGCCGCCCACGCCGTCAGCAGCCAGTTCGCGACGCGGCCCGACGTGCGCTCGGTTGTCAGGGACATGCTCGGCGAGGCGATCAACAGCCTGTATCCAGCGCTGGAATTCGACGTGGCGCGGACCTCGGTGGCAGAACCGATCGCGGAAAACCCGGTTCAATACCGCTTGACCCCGCTGCTGGATGTCGCACTCAACCACCTGGCCAGCGGGGCCGATATCGATTTCACCGACAAGTATTCATGGCCGCAGAAACTGGTCAAACAAGGAACCGGCACCACCCTCAGAGTCCCCGACGCTTCAGGCAACCGGCGCGAAGACATCGACATGTCGGCCATCGAACTGGCGATCCGCAGCCTTCGGCCCAGCCTCAAAGACGCGTTTGCGCGAGCCTTGACCCGTTACTGGGGACAAAATGCTGGCGGGGCGGACAACCGCTGGTTGTGGCTCAGCGGCATGCTCAGCGACAACCTGCGCAGTGCGGCGCTGAAACAGCCCGGCCTTACCGATGCGCAACGCGCCACCCTTGACCAGGTGGTCACCTGGCCCGAGCGTGCGCAACGCGTGAGTGCCAACGGCGACGACGCCGCCCGGGTCTTCGTGCTCGACACCAGCGTCCGCTACGGTGGCGGTGCCTCCACCCAGCTCAGCCCGGATCTTTTGCTCACCCGTCAGATCGGCGCCAGCACCCAGGTTCTGCATGCCGCGGCCAACGGCCAGATCACCCCTTACGACTCGCTGGAAGCCTTCGGCAAGGCCTGGGGCGAGACGCTGGAAAACGACTTCGTCTTCGACCACTTGACCTGGAAACGCCAGGAGCCGGACGCGAATATCTTCGATGCGCAAGCGGGCATCATTCTGAATAACCAGTTGCAGGCGATAGACAGCATCGAACTCCCGCCAGCCGGCAGCCTCCAGGTTCTGGAGCAGCGCTTCAGCGTGCTCAGTGATCCGAGCCCGTGGTTTGTCGGCGCCTATGCCGCAGATTCCGCGGAACTGTCACGGCTGCAGGAAAAACTGCCGCAGTGGATGCGCAACGCCGACCCGGCCGACCGCCTTGCCTACCATCGCCACGCCCTCGAACTGGCCAGCGATGTCCAACGCAACCAGGGGCGTAACTTTTTTTCGGACATCCCCGATATTCGCACCTATACCCAGCAACAGCTGCAAGCGCAGTTGCAGAACACCGGGCTGCTCGCGGACCACCTCGACGTCACCTTCAAAGTACCGGTCGGCACGTTGGGCAGCGGCTACATCGAGCGCGTCACGATGAGCCTGACCGACATGGCCTTGCGCAATCTGGCCGGGCTGCCCAAGGGCGAAATCGAAGTGCGCCACTTCGGTCAACCGATCAGCGACCCAGCAATGCCGCAGCGCTTGAAAGACATCGTCAGTCAGGTGGACATCGGCAAACACTATCCTGCGTTGCTGCAAACCCACCTGCTGGGTGACAGCGATGAGTCACGTCGGCGCAGCGCCTTGTTCGCCCAACAAGTCCCGCGCCAACTGGCGATGCAGGCGCTGGAGCTCAAGCTCAAGGGCGAAGCGGGCATCACCGCGCACGGTTACCGGTATGTGGAGGCGCTGCTGACGCCCGGCGCTGGAGCGAAACAGGTCGACGGGCAAGACATCGTCATGCGGCCCCTGGCGTTTATCCGCAAGTCCGGCGCGACACCCGATGTAGTCCAGAACATGTTCGTCATCGAGCCAGCGAATGCGGCTGTCGGCCCGCACCTTCTCTACCGGCCGATGTTGTCCCCGGTATTGCAGGAATTTGCCACGCGCCAAGCGCTGCTGGAGGCGGTGCAACAGCCCGGCCCCTTGCAGCAAAGCGTGCTGGCCTGGTTGCCCGACGACAGGACGCGCGCGGTGTACGGCAACGGCGGCTTCAAGATTCCCAACATTGCCCGCTACAGCGTCTTCAACGAGTTCGACGCGCCCGCCCAACCGGCACCGACGACACTCGCCGTGGACGGCTATGACGCCGCCAGCACATTACGCCAGGACCTGGAGCAAGGGCGTCTGATGCAGCACCTGTACCAGAGCAACACCCACAGCCTGGTGAACCTGGCCCAGGGGCAATCGGTATCGGACGCGCAGAGCCGCTGGGCTTCCTTCAAGGAACTGGGCGGGTTGTTGTTCAACACCCTGTTACCCGTGTTGCGTGGGCCTGGGGCGATGGCGGGGTGGTTGTTGCAGTTGGCCGGTAGCGAGGACGATATCCGCACACTGTCCAACCCCGCCGCCCAGGGCGACAGCACGGCCAGCTTGGTGGACCTGTTGCTCAATATGGGCATGGTCTTGACCCATTCCGCGCCCGCCGACGCCGCGCAGCCGCCGCTGACGCTTGACGCTCTCAAAGCCATCGCGCCCAACGATGGCCCGCTGCGCCGCGCCCCGGGCCAGACGCCGGGCGTCCATCGCGCGAGCATCCGCCAAGGCAGTGTGGAGCCTTCTGCCGGCGCCATCGGCGGTCATGCGAGCATGCTGGATTTTGCGTTCTCCAGCCCGCGCCGCCTGAGCCCCGGCCAGCTCGCGCAGATCGAGTCATTCCGGGTAGCCGCGCCGGGCGATGTCGGTGCGGCGATTGCCGAGGGGCCAAAACAGGGCTTGTACCTGAGCCAGGGCAGGCTGTACGCCAACATCGACAAGCAGTGGTTCCGGGTGGCCAACGACCTCGACGGGGTGTTCATCATCGACGCGAACAACCGCGCGCGTACCGGCCCGCCGATCAGGCGTGACGCACAGGGGCGCTGGAGTTTCGACAGTCGCCCCCGGCTGCGCGGTGGCATGCCGCGCAAGAGCGGCGTCGCCGAGCGGGTCAAACAAAACAGGCAGGCACAACAGGCGCGAGGGGAAGCGTTCAGTCAGGCCGTCGAGGCCGCACTTGTATTGGATGGACCGAGGGCAGACTCGCGTAATCAAGTGATTGCGAGCATTACCGACTACTACAACGGCCGTAAAAAACTGCGCACGCTGTGGGGGCTGTCCACCACCGGGGAGCATCAACAGCGCTTTATCGCACCTTACCTGGCGCAGTTGGAACTCACGAAGAACCTCAGGCAGACCATCGACCAGCAACTCGTGCAACTCAAGCAACGCACTGAGGTACACAGTGCGGCGGCTCAGACCGCCATTGACCATCTGGTGCCGAAAAAACTCGGCGCAGTGGATGATCTTTCCGAAGAAAAACAGGCGCGCTCCAATCTCTATGAGACGGTGCTCGACAACTACCGTGAAATCGAACAGTTCTACACCACGCTGGCCGAAGACAGCAATCAACACGTCCCCAGTGGACGCTCGATGGCGGAGGTGGTGAGCGAGGCAAGGACCGGCTCCAAAAGCACGTATATCGAGCTGATGGACAACTTCGCCAGGGTTTACCGCGACTTGGAAAGCGTGCGGGAAGCCGCCCTGGCCTCCGCCGCCGTGCTGGAGAAATGGACGGACGATTCGTCGTTCGGCAAAACCAAGGCCGCGCACTTCCTCAAGCAGCAAGAGCGACAGCCACCTGCGATTACGGCCCTGCGCATGAAGCTGACCAGCCTGACCAACCTCAAAGAACTGAGCCTCGATCGCTATGCGCGAACGAGCGACCCAGTGGAGTCGTTTTACCTGCAGCGCTTGAGTTCAACCAACCTGATCCCCGTCTACAACGCTCACCTGGACCTGCGGCAGTACACCGGTTACAGCTTGAGCGAACGCAAGGCGACGCTGGAAACCGTCGTCGGCACCTACCAGCGCGTGCTCAGCGACAGCCTGGCGATACAGGACACGAATCCCGGCCTTCAGCGAACCGAGTATCAGCAGCTGTTTGCCGAACGCCTGCGCGATGTGATCAACGATGCCCAAACCGACCTGGCCGAAGTGATGCGCGAGGAACAAGCGCTGGTGCCTGCCGCCGTCGTGCGTATCGATCAACGGCAAAAACCGGCGGGCCAGCGCACGTTCAAGACCCGCGACAAGGAAACCCTGATCGGCACCGCGCGCCCCCAGGCGGCAGGCTCCGGCGCGATCATCGATGTGCTGGACCCGCAATCCGGTCGGTCGGTCGCCAGTTACAGCGAACACGCGAGCGAGGGCGAGTGGGTGAAGATCGTTCCCGCGCAACCCGCACGGCCCGCGTCATCGCCCAAGTCGCTGTCAACGCTCAAGTCCGACGCCAGGAAACTGCTCGAAGAAAACGCCGGCATTGAACGCACGATCGCGTTCCAGAAACGCAAACTCAACGACCCGCAACGCCGGGAGGGCATCAACCCGCTGGACTGGAACGACATGCTGCAAGCCCAGGCCGAGCGGCTTCAGGCGACCGCCTTGCAGGCCGAAACCCGTCACGGCAGCAATCCCGAAACCGAACAATGGGTCAAACAGTGGCGCACGGCGGCGGACGAACTGCTTGCCAAGGCCCGCCAACATTGCGCCGATGGCTACAAGCTCCTACCCCCCAAACCGGAAAACATCGACTACCTGTGGAAGCACGGGTTCGTCGACATCAACCTGGTCCAGCGAGACATCGCGACCAAAAGCGGCGATGTCTTCACCGAGTACGCCGTGCGTGAAAAAGGCAAGGTCGACGTCTTGTGGTATGCCCATTTCCACTACCCGGCCAAAGGTTCGCCGCGCAATCTCTACACGGCGGCGCACCTGAAGATCCCGTCGCAGCGCACCAAGACCCAGAAAGACCTGGTGGCCGAGGCGGGCAATAACCGCGTGGTGGAACAGATCGTCAGGGCGCGGATCGGCCCGCCGCTGGATGAAAAACTGTTTTTGACGCTGTGACCGAAGCGCTCCGCTGACAGCCGCAGGCCGGCGCGGTTATTGGGCAACCCACAGCGGCCGGATATGCGGCAATGCAGCGGACTGCCTGCCGATGTCCGAAAACGGCAGCGACGGGTCGTCGGCATGGGTCAAGTAACGATGCTCCGGCAGTTTCAGGTGGGCCTTTTCGAATTCCTCGAAGATCGCCGTGCGGCGGTTGTAATGAAAGTGCGCGTACCACAACGGGCGCGGCGGGGTGGCGGTCAGGTCCCAGACTTCATATTCCTGCATGAAGTCGCGATGCCCGTTGGCACGCCTCGCCAGTTCGCTCATCGACGCGGTTCGACGCACCTCGACCACGTGATGCCTGACCAGGTCATCGAGCATGCCGTCGGTGGGTTTGCGGCTGGCCAACGATTGTCGGGTGCGCAAGGCGCGGCCGGCGGCGGTCAGTTCGCTGGCGGTCGTGCGCAATGGCTGGAGGCTCGGCTCCTCGGGGTCAAGGCGCGCGATGCGGTTTGCGCGCAAGGTGAGTTCGGCGGCTTCGCTGACCAGCATGTGTTCAAGGTCCACCGGCAACATGCCCTGGCGGGCATAGGCGTCGACTTTGGCCTGGTACGCCGGCACGGCGCGCAGGCGGTTCTGGGCTTCGCTCACCATCACCGACTTCACGTTCGCCTCCGCCGGGAACTCCACGGGCGGCGCCGGTTGGCGCTGGGCCCGACCGTCCGGGCGTTGCTCCCAGGTCTCGGTGTGGCCGCTGAGGTTGTCGATGGTGTAGCGCGTGGTGTTGGTGCGAGGGTCGGTGTTTTTTATGCCGATCAGCAGCCGGTTGTCTTCGCTTTCAAACACCGTCCCTTGGGGTTCATCGAGCTGCGGGCGCCGCAGGCGAGGTGTTGTGCCGATACGGTGGCGGGCCAGTTGAATCATGCGCTCGAGGTTGTTCAGCAAGGCGTCCAGGTTATCCAGGTCAAAATGTTGCGGGTAGCCTGCGCTCAAGGTTTTAACGCTGAGGCTGAACCGCGCGTAGGCATCGATACATTCATTGAGGATCCGCGTGCGCTGGCTGACGGTGGTGGGCGTTTTTGTCAGTGCGAAATGCGTGTTCAGGGCCAGGTGAGCGTCGAGATAGACGCGATTGACCTCACTTTGCAAATACAACCAGGAAGGATCGCTGACGTGATCGTAGCGGTTGAACGTATCGATGCTGTGGACGGTGCGCAGGTGCGTGCGAAACCCTTCATCGTAGAGCTCGTTCCAGCGCGCCGCGTCATCGCGAGCCTCGCCCACCAGCGTGCGCGTATTTTGCAGGTCCGCGTCGATCTGTTGCGCGGTCCTGCGCGTGCTTCTGCCTTGGAGGCGCAGATCGGCCTCCAGCGCTGCCAGGTTGATCTGGCTGCTCCATTCGTTCATGACCAGGAAGATGCGGTCGATCCGGTCGAGTTCCTGCACGATTTTCTGGCTGAGACCTTTGCGGGTTTGCAGAAACTGCAGAATGGCGGCGGGGCGTGCTGGCGGCACCTGGATATCAGCGAATTGCCCGGTCAATTCCTGCAGCGCGGCCGCGGCGACTTTCAGGCGCTCCACGGCTCTGCTGGTGACAATCAAGGCAGCGCGGCTTTGCAAGCCTTGGAGGGCCAGGTGCTCTCTGTTGGGGGTGGAGGCGATCACGTCCTGAATGGCGTTGGTCTGCTGAATCGCCAGCTCGATGTCCTGGGTGTAGGCCTGATCAAGGGTTGGCTGCAATGTCTTGCGGGTGGCGAAGTCGCTTTGGTTGGACAGGTGTTGCAGGTTGCTGGTCGCGGCCAGTTGAGCGTCGAGCCGACTGCTCAGCGTATTGAGCGCATTGCTGAGCGCCAGTTGGCGGCGCAGGACATGATCGGTCCACCAGATCGGCAGTCGTTGTCGAATCGCCATCGGCCAGAGCGGCTCGAGGGTGTCCGCCAGGTGCCCGAGCACGCCGCCGCCGCCCGCCAGGCCCGCCGGTTGCGCGGTGCCGTAGACGCCGAAGTGGGTGTCCCATTGGCCGGCGTCATCCAGGGCAATCGGTTGTTTGTAGGTTTTCAGCGCGTTGCCGCTCAAGCGCCAATGGCCGTTCTGCAGTTCGACCTGATAGACGTTGCCCTGCCGCACGATGAAGTGGCCGTCGGCATGGCGGTAGATGTTGCGATAAATACCGTGGCTCGCCGGGGTCAGATGGGCCAGGGCGATCTCCTTGTCGTACTCATACCCGCTGAAGCGCTCGGCGATGCGGCGCGCCTTGCGGCTCATGGGCGGTTGCAGGTAGCGGCCGCCCTTGAAGGCATTGCGCAACTGGCGCCCAAGCGTGCGCGTGCGCGCTGCGTTGGGCGTGATCAGCACCCCGCCGGCCACATCCACGCCGGCGTCGATCATTGATTGCAGGACCTGGGTGATGTCGTGCATGCCTTGGGCATGATCGCCGCGTCGAAATGCATCTACCGCGTCATTGGCGCTGACCCAGCCGTCGTAAAGGCCGATCACCGTACCCACCACGGGGACCACGCCGAGCGCCATCTTGATATAGCTGAAGGCCTGCACGCCTTTGATGGCATAGCGTTCCAGGTACAGGTCGCTGTTGGAACGGGAACTGGCGCGGTGGGCCTCCTTGACGCGGCCCATTTGCGCGTTGAGCAAATGGCCGGCCAGCGACGTGGTGACGGGCCAGGGGCGGCCGACGCCGATCAGCGCGTCGAAATGCCGGAGCACCGCTTGATTGATCCGGCTGACGTGGTTGGCCACGTTGCCCAGCAAGGCGCGGCCGGCCAGGTAATTGACCATTGTGCTGCTCAGGCACAGGCGGTACAGCGCCAGCCGCGCGGCTTCAAGGTTGGCGTAGCTGCGCAGGTAGTGGCCGTCCGGGCTCTCGGGCAGATAGAGCAGGGTGAGCCCGGAGTTTTTCTGACGGATGAAGGTGACGCCGGACAACGTGCTTGAACCGTCCTGGGTGTCTGGCCCGCCGACACTGAGGTGGGCGGGGAGCAACTCAATGTCATTGCCATCGGCGCGCCAGGCTTCGGCCGTGCTGGCATTCACGGCGATGTTGAAGGTGTTCAGTTCGGTGGCCGTGATGTGCTTTTGCAGGAACGCCAGGCGCCCCTGGAGCGTAAGCATCAGGCGCTGAGGTTCGAGCAGGCATTCGAGGCGATAGTCACGGCTGAAGTCCGTTTCGCGATCCGAGCCTTGGTAAGCCTCGACGATCAGGTCTTCATACGCTTGGGCCAGGTCCAGTTCCGGCACCAGCTTGCGCAGGTAGTTGGCGCTGAGCCCGGCGGTGAGTGCCTGGCCTTCCGTGGCGTCCTGGCTGCTGACCTCGACCTTCATGAACGTCAAGCGCTCGGCGATCGGCGTATCGATGTTGCTCAGCGCCAGCTCATCCAGGCTCATTTTGACCCGGGTGGCGCTGGGGACCTGCACCGTCTTGGTCGGAGTGCCCGGCGCGCCAGGGGCTCCGACGAAATGCTGTTGATGCGTGACCGATTCGGGAACGTCGAGCTGAACGCTGAACGGTTGTTTGAGCGAGAAGTCCCGGGACAGCCTTGCGTGCAGGCGTTTTGTGCAAAAACTGCTGATCAGCGGCAGCTTCAGGTTCAATACTTCATCGGCGCGTTGCAACGCCACGATGTAGCGCTCCAGCAGGGCCTTGAGTTCGGCCCTGTCGGCCGCTGAAACCTGGCCGAGCCAGACCGGCAGTTGCGCCGCCAGTGCGCCGCTCTGCTGCTGCTCCAGAAGCTGCGCATAGGCCAGTTCGCGCGCGGTGTTGGTCGATACGCCCAGTTCCTGGATCGCTTGCACGCGCATGGGTTGCAGCTCCCGGGCTTGGCGCTCGGTGTCGTCCGGGGCGCGGCGAAGCATCGCTTCGATCTGGGCGACCCAGTCGTCGAGTTGCACGGTGAGGCTGTACTCGAACGGGGTCTGATTGAGCAGGGCCAGTTCCAGCGACGACGCGTCCGAGGGCGTTACGCCGAGCCACTGTTCAAGCGCCTGGCGCGAAGCGAAGTGCTGCAGCCCGCCCTGGCTGCCCGGCCAGTACAACAACAGGTCCTGAGGCGTTGACGCATCGAGCAGCGCCGCTTCCAGGGTGATCAGCAGCACGCCGTCCAGTTCTTTGCGCTGGGTGTTGATTGCGTCGTTGCTGCGCTCGCGGATCGACAGCGTCAAGGTCGCCACCGACACTTTGAGTTCGGGGTCTGGCGCGTTGAGCGGGTCAAGCGCGGCCAGGAGCATGGCGTACCCGGCCGGGCTGATCTGGTTGAGTTGGCGCTGCAGGCTGGCTTCGGCAAGCAGCCCGTTCAGCCGTGCCTGGAGCAAGCGGTGATAGTCGGGGTTGGCCTGTTGGGACAGCTCCAATAGCTGGTTCTGGGGTTGATTCCACAGCGCGCTGGCCGCTTCGTGGGCTTGCTGTTGCGCCTCGTGCAAGCGGTTGAGTTGGCTGCGCAACGTGGCCTGTTGCTCATCGCTCGGCGGCGGCAATATGGCAGGCGCTTGCACCGTACCGAAGAGCGGCTGTTGTTGCCGCGACAGCGCGTGGCGGCGCTGGGTCAGGGGCAGGTCGGCGGTCAGTCCGGCGAAGACTATGGGCGCGCTGTCGAGGGGCGCGTCGTCCTCGGCGGGAGCGAGCGCGGATGCCGGCGGCAAGGCGAAAACCCCCTGGCTGCGCTGTTGCCGGTCAACCTTATCGGCTGCTTCCAGCGCTCTGTGTCCATGTTCGGCGAGGTCCCGGCCGTGGGGGTATTTCAAGCTGGCCTGCTTTTCTTTGAGGCGATGTTCCAACAGGTGCGTCACGCCGGCTTGCAAGGGCTCGTCGACCTCGCGGTAGTCGATCAGGTTGTCTCGCGTGATGGCCGTCACGCCGGGGAACAGCGTGGGGTGATCGAGCAACCACTGCTCCATGCCGACGCGGCTGTTGAACAGGTTCAGCGCCGGTTCTTCAGAGGGCAGGTACAACAGCTGGAGGACGACCTCGGCATCCAGGGTAATGACCAGCGCACCGGGTATCTCGGCATCGGCCAACCCGGTGCGTTTGAGCAGCAGTTGCTCGGCGTAGATCTTCTGACCGTCGAGCTGCAACGCGCCGCTTGGCGGGTCGAGGACGGTGAGCAACGGTTTCAATTGATCGGCCGTGATCGCCCCCGAGGCGCAGGCCAACTGCGCGGCGGCTTGGAGATGGCTGCTGTACTGCGCAACCGCGTGATCGCGACGCGAGACCGCAGTGCCAGGCGCGCGCGTGAACCACCAGTAGCGGACCCACGCGGTTCGCAGGGCCTGTTCCACGTTGAGCTGGGTAAAGGGTTTAACCAGCTCGAACGGTTGCGCTGCGTACTGGGTTTTGCTTTCCGGCAGGCCGATCACCCGGCAATGTTGGTAAAGCGCGGCGTAGGCGGGAAATTGATGAACGAAGGCACTGGCCTGGGTCAGTGTGATGGAGCGCGCCGGTCTTTCATCGGAGGCGGCAAAGTGCAACTGCACGCTGTCGCCGTCCAGGTCCAGTTGCTC
This sequence comes from Pseudomonas sp. Pse79, assembly GCF_024519615.1. NCBI lineage: Bacteria > Pseudomonadati > Pseudomonadota > Gammaproteobacteria > Pseudomonadales > Pseudomonadaceae > Pseudomonas > Pseudomonas sp. Pse79. The sequence goes on along the minus strand of NZ_JALJRR010000024.1, from coordinate 32,842 downwards.
GTTGATGAACGCGTTGAGCGAGGCGTGGACACTGGGCGCATCGATGCTGAGCCGGAGCATCTGTTCGCGGCTGGCGTGCCAGCGGGCCGTGGCTTCCAGCAGCAGGCTTTCGTCCACGGGGCGAACCTGCGCGTGGGAAAACGGCGGGAAATCGCGCACGGCAAGGGGGGAGAGCGGGTTGGATGTATCGGTCATGTGACGGCACTCGAAAAATAGGGGCAGAACGGTGCTTTACCGGTCGGAGCCCTATTTAAAGGTGGAGAACGAGGCGCGCAGGGATAGATAGTTAGTGAGCCGACCGTTGAGCGACATTCATTAAACTGTCACGCAACTGTGGCAGCGCGCTTGAACAAACTTCATCAGACTCGCGCTCTACTGGGGTTCTGTGTTTCGGTGTTTTTCATGCGCGTGTTGCTGTTACTGGCCGCTCTACTGTTCGGCCTGCCGTCTTTTGCGGCGTCTCGATGTGATGTCAATGTCCCGACCCAAACGGTCGATCTGGCTCAGGTGAGCATCGCCTACCAGAGCATCGGCCGTGCGTCCGATCCGGCCTTGTTGCTGGTGATGGGCCTGGGCGGGCAACTGATCCACTGGCCTGACGAGGTTGTCGTCGCCTTGTGCCAGCAAGGTTTCCGGGTGATCCGCTACGACAATCGCGATGTCGGCCTGTCCACCTGGCGCCAGGCTCCGGCCAGCGCCAACCTGACATTTGAAGTGTTGCGCTACAAACTCGGCCTGCCCGTGGCGGCGCCGTACACGCTGACCGATATGGCCGATGACGCCCTGGGTTTGATGGATGCGTTGCAGGTCCGGCAATTCCATGTCCTTGGGGCGAGCATGGGCGGCATGATTGCCCAGCACCTGGCCGCGATGGCGCCGCAGCGGGTGGAAAGCCTGACGCTGATCATGACCAGCTCCGGCGCCGAAGGCCTGCCGGCGCCGAATGCGGCGCTGGTGCAATTGTTGTCGCGGCGCAGCGCACCCAATCGCGCAGTGGCCCTGGAGCAACAGGCCGATTTGCTGGCCGCGCTGGGCAGCCCGTATGTCAAGGATGACCGCCAGGTGTTGCTGCATCAGGCGGCGTTGTCCTACGACCGTGCGTTCAACCCCGAGGGCGTGAAACGCCAGATCATGGCGATCCTCGCCGAACCGAGCCGCGTGCCGTTGCTCAACCAATTGCGCGTGCCGACCCTGGTGGTGCATGGCACCGCCGACCCGTTGTTGCCGGTGATGCACGGCGTACACCTGGCCGCGCATATCCAGGGGAGCCAGTTGAAGCTGATTCCGGGCCTGGCCCATCGTTTCCAGGAAGCGTTCAAGGCGCCGTTGCTGGCGGCGGTGCTGCCGTACCTGCAAGCCCATCGCGAAGACGCCGTCCATTGGGCGCAGATCGAGCCGCCGGTCTCGGCGAAGGTGTTGTGACATTGGTGTATCGTGCAGCTTTTGCGGCGCATTAATGCCAGCGAGGTTGCCTACCATGAGTACTGCCCTGAAAATCGATTTCGTCAGCGATGTGTCCTGCCCCTGGTGCGTCATCGGCCTGCGCGGCCTGACCGAAGCCCTCGACCAGCTCGGCAGCGAGGTGCAGGCCGAGATCCACTTCCAGCCGTTCGAACTGAACCCTGGCATGCCCGCCGAGGGCCAGAACATCGTCGAGCACATCACCGAGAAATACGGCTCCAGCGCCGAAGAGTCCCAGGCCACTCGTGCGCGCATCCGCGACATGGGCGCCGAGTTGGGCTTTGCGTTCCGCACCGACGGCCAGAGCCGCATCTACAACACCTTCGATGCTCATCGCCTGCTGCATTGGGCCGGGTTGGAAGGCTTGCAGTACAACCTCAAGGAAGCGCTGTTCAAAGCCTATTTCAGCGATGGCCAGGACCCGTCCGATCACGCGACGCTGGTGCGTATCGCCGAGAGCGTCGGCCTGGACCCGCAACGCGCCGCGGCGATTCTCGCCAGCGATGAATACGTCGCCGAGGTGCGCGAGCAGGAACAACTGTGGGTGTCCCGTGGCGTGACGTCGGTGCCGACCATCGTGTTCAACGGGCAGTACGCGGTCAGCGGTGGCCAGCCGGTCGAAACGTTTGTCGGGGCGATTCGCCAGATCATCCGCGAATCCCGATCCTGACGCTGGTCCCATGTGGGAGGGGCTCATTGTCCTCAAGAGAGTCCCTGGCCCGTCCCTTGCATTGACCCCCTAAAGCCCATCCGCAATCCGGTTGGGCGCTGCCATTGGGGGTGAAACATTACCTTGAATATTCTTGACCTCGACCACAGCCTTACGGGCCAGGCGCCGATTGCCCGGCGTTTGGCCAGTGGTCATGCCACCCGTCTCGACTTGCTGGACCTGGGCCCGAAACTGCGCCTGTGGTCCACCGAAAAAACCTGGAAGCGCTTCACCGAACGCCTGGCGGCACGGCCCCGGCCCACGGACGCGCGGCCGGAAATCCTGTTTGTCGGCTCCGGCGATTATCACCACCTGACGCCGGCATTTCTGGCCGACCTGAAAGAACCGATCAGCCTGATCCACTTCGACAACCACCCCGACTGGGTCCGCTTTGCGCCCAAGCGCCACTGCGGGTCGTGGGTCAACCGCGCGCTGAAGATGCCGGCGATCAAGCGCATCGTCACCCTCGGCCCGTGCAGCGATGACCTGCATAACCCGCAGCTGCGCGGCGGCAACCTCGGCGCCCTCACGCGCGGGCAATTGCAGCTGTTTCCATGGCAGCACCCGCCGTCGAAAGTCTGGGGGCGGGTCGGCGATGGCGCCGGCCACCAGCAGCAGGAAAACTACCTGTACTGGCGCAACCTGGCGGAGCTGGACTGGGCCGCATTCCTTGAGCAAATGATCAGCAGCCTGCCCACCGAAGCCATCTGGATCACCATCGACAAAGACGTACTGGCCAGCGAAGACGCGGCCACCAACTGGGACCAGGGCGGCATGCGCCTGAGCCATCTGCTCCAGGCCCTGCGGGCCCTGGCGGCGCGCAAACGGATCATCGGCATCGACGTGTGCGGCGAGTTCGCCAAGCCCGTGTTCAGTAACGCCTTCAAGCGTTGGGAGGCCAAGTCCGACCAGCCACCGGCCGAGCGCTGGAGCGTCGAGGACCTGCAGCGCAATGCCGCGACCAATGAAGCCCTGATCAACCTGTTTGAGGAGCTGTTTCCGTGACTTTGACCGTGGTGTTGCTGGTGGCCTTTTCCATCGTGCTCGATGTGGTCGGCCAGTTGTTTTTCAAGATGGGCCTGGACCGTTTGCCGGAGTTGGAGGGCGGCTTTCGCCTGAACGCGTTCTGGGGCCAGGTGTTCAATGCGCCGTTGTTGTGGGCGGGGCTCGGGGCCTACGCCATCGAGTTTTTCGTCTGGCTTGAAGCCTTGTCCCGCGCGCCGTTGAGCCTGTTGTTTCCGGCGGCGGCGCTGGCTTATTGCGGGGTGGTGCTGGCGGGCAAGCTGGTGCTGGGGGAAACCGTCAGCCGCCGGCGCTGGATGGGCACGCTGGTGATTACTTTCGGCGTGATGTTAGTCGCGATTGCAGGGGGTCAGGCATGAGTACGCAAAATATCGATCAGGGCTGGTTGCACGAACGCCTTGGCACCGTGGTGCTGTGGGCGTTGCTGATTTGCACCGAGAGCGCCGGGCAGCTGTTTACCAAGGTCGCCGGGGACCAACTGGGGCAGATGGATTTCAACTGGCAGTGGTTGTCCGAAGTGGCGCGCAACCCGGGGATTCTGGCGGCGATCGCCAGTTACATCGGCGCGTTTTTCGTGTGGATGCTGATCCTGCGGCGCAGCAGCCTGTCGCTGGCGTTTCCGCTGAGTTCGCTGGTGTTTGTGGTGGTGTTGCTCGGTTCGTGGCTGGGGCTGGGGGAACATATCAGCCTGCTGCACTGGGTGGGCGTTGGGGTGATTATCGTCGGGATCGGGTTGTTGGCCGAAGGCGAGGAAAACTGAAAGTATCGCGATGAAATACTGGCTCCATGTGGGAGGGGGCTTGCCCCCGATAGCGGTAGATCAGTCCCGTATGTATTGGCTGGCCCTGCGCTATCGGGGGCAAGCCCCCTCCCACATTTTTATCGATGTGCATCAGTTGAACTTGTAGCTGATCGCCGTCTGCACCTGGCTCTGGTTCACTTCGCCGGCCTGCTTGACGATGCTGCTGTTCGCCGCCGAACCCACCAGGCGGACCCAGCTGGCACTGGTCAACAGCGACCATTTCGTCGCCAGGGGAAACTCGAAGCTCTGGGTGAACGTCACGTTCTGGAAGCCGCCGCTGGCGTTGTAGGGGCGGAAACCCGAGGCGGCGGCTTCGCTATCGCTCACGCCGAAAAACGTGTTGGTCTGGCGTCGGTCGGCAAAATGCGCCATCAGGTCGCTGCTGCCGATGATCCCACCGGCCAGCGGATAGCCCAGCTCGCCGCCGACCTTGCCGAGCACGCCGCCCTGACCCTGGGCGCCGCCCACGGCGCGACCCAGTTGGGCGTAGACGCGCCAGAAGTCGGCCGGCGCGTATTCCACGAACCCACCGACTTCGGCCATGCTCGACACTTCGCGCAGCCCCGACAAGGCGCCGTTGGACGTGCGGCGCGACAGGTAGTTGATGTACGGGCCGGCGCTGAAACCGTTGGTTTTCAAGGCGCTCCAGGACAGGCCGTCATCGGTGCTCAGGCTCACGTCGCCCCAGTCCAGGTCGAGGTATGGAACGGCCGCGGTTTCATAGCGGGTGCCGGTGGGTTCCTTGGGCTGGTAGCTGATACCCGCGCCTGCTTCACCGGTGATGCCGTCGGCCTGCGCGGCTTGTGAAACGCTCCACAGCCCCAGTAACCCGGCGAATACAGCGGAGGTGATCCTGAACATGGTCACTGTTCCTTGATTGAATATGCGCGCATGAACGCGCAAAGCGCAGCCTTGGCGCAAGCACTCATCTTGTTTGTAGCAAGCTACAAAAATTGTAGCTCCTTCGACACAAAACCGTCTGATATCCGCGCAAACCCCCAGCGCCATTGGGTGCTGGCCAGTTGGCACAGTCCCTGCTCTACACCTTCTGCAAGCGCACAGAGCGCGCTCCTCCTCAAGGTAAACGCAGATGATCCACTGGCATATCGTGTGTGACTTCGACGGGACCATTACCCCCACCGATGTCATCGACAACGTCCTCCAACGCTTCGCCGGCCCCGAGTGGGAAACCATCGAGCAGGAATGGTTGGATGGGCATATCGGTTCCCGCGAATGCCTGAGCCGCCAACTCGCGCTGATCAAGGCCACCCCAAGTGAGCTGCTGGCGTATTTCGACAGCGTCGAGATCGACCCGGACTTCCCCGATTTCGTCGATCACGTCATCGGCCTGGGGGCCTCCATCGAAGTGGTCAGCGACGGCATCGAGCAAGGCATCGCGCGGATTCTGTCGCGCAACTACGTGAGCTTGCTGCCGATCCTCGCCAACCGCCTGCGCCAGGTCGACCAGAACAGCTGGCGCATCGACTTCCCGTATGCCAGCGATGCCTGCCGTGCCGCTTCCGGCAACTGCAAGTGCAAATCCACCCCGCGCAACAAGCGCGTGCTGGTGATCGGTGACGGCAAGTCCGACATGTGCGTGGCCTCGACTGCCGACTTCGTTTTCGCCAAGGGCAGCCTTGCCCGGTACTGCGAGGCCAACAACATTCCCCATGCGCGCTTCGACACCTTCGCCGAAGTGAGCGCATTGCTGGCCAAGCTGCCACAGGGCATCGCCGCCAACGCCACGACCTTTGCCCCTACTGACCTCTCTATTGAAAATCAGGAACTCTTCCACCATGTCTGATATCCGCATCGCGAGCGCCGAAGACCAGATTCTTCTGGATAAAGAAGCCAAATACTGCTCTTACGGCGACACCGTTCACTACATCGAGCCACCGCGCATTTTCAGCCGTTGCGAAGGCTCCTACGTGTGGGACACCGAAGATCAGGCCTACCTCGACCTGCAAATGTGGTACTCGGCGGTCAACTTCGGCTATGCCAACCCGCGCTTGAACAATGCGCTGAAACAGCAGATCGACACCCTGCCGCAAATCGCCAGCCAGTACCTGCACAAAGGCAAGATCGAGCTGTCGGAAATGATCGCGGTCGACGCCAAGAAGAAGTTCGGCCTCGACGGTCGCGTCCACTTCAACGTCGGCGGTTCGCAGTCCATCGAAGACTCCCTGAAAGTGGTGCGTAACGCTACCAACGGCAAGAGCCTGATGTTCGCCTTCGAAGGCGGCTACCACGGCCGCACCCTCGGCGCGTCGTCGATCACCTCCAGCTACCGCTACCGTCGTCGCTACGGCCACTTCGGCGAGCGTGCGCAGTTCATCCCGTTCCCGTACCACTTCCGCGGCCCTAAAGGCATGACCAAGGAAGAATACGGCAGCCACTGCGTGCAGCAATTCGCCCGCCTGTTCGAGACCGAATACAACGGCGTGTGGGACCCGAAAGTCGGCCAGAGTGAATACGCCGCGTTCTACGTCGAGCCGATCCAGGGCACCGGCGGCTACGTGATCCCGCCGATGAACTTCTACCGCGAGCTCAAGCAGGTGCTGGACCAGCACGGCATCCTGATGGTGTCCGACGAAATCCAGATGGGCTTCTACCGCACCGGCAAGTTGTGGTCGATCGAACACTTCGACGTACAACCGGACGTGATCGTGTTCGGCAAGGCGCTGACCAACGGCCTCAACCCGCTGGGCGGCATCTGGGCCCGTGAAGAGCTGATCAACCCGAAGATCTTCCCGCCAGGTTCGACCCACTCCACCTTCGCCTCCAACCCGTTGGGCACGGCGGTAGGCCTGGAAATGTTCAAGATGACCAACGAAGTCGACTACGGCGCGATGGTCATGGCCAAGGGCAAGTTCTTCCTGGAAGGCTTGCAGGACTTGCAGAAACGCTTCCCGATCATCGGCGACGTCGACGGCCTGGGCCTGGCCCTGCGCTGCGAAATCTGCGGCCCGGATGGTTTCACGCCGGACAAGGCGACCCTGGACTACATGGTCGAAGAAGGCATGAAAGGCGACATGGTGGTGGACGGACGCAAACTCGGCCTGATCCTCGACGTGGGCGGCTACTACAAGAACGTGATCACCCTGGCACCGTCCCTGGAAATCAGCTACCCGGAAATCGAACTGGGCCTGAAGCTGCTCGAGCAACTGCTGGTGCGAGCGACTAAACGGTGAGCAACGTCGGGATCGACCTCGGTGAGGGTGATGCCGGCTTCGTTCTCGGTGAAGGGCCGGTCGGCATCCTGTTGATCCACGGCCTGACAGGCACGCCGACGGAACTGCGCCAGGTCGCCAAGGGCCTGGCCAAGGTGGGTAATTGCACGGTGTACGTGCCCACCCTGGCCGGGCACTGCGGCGACAACAGCGACCTGCAGGCCACCGGCTGGTTGGACTGGTACGAAGGGTTGCGCCGAACCTTCGCCCAGGTCCGCCAGCGCCATGAACAGGTGTTTGTCGGCGGTCTGTCGATGGGCGCGGTGATGTCGATGTACCTGGCCTCGGAGCATCCGGGCCAGGTCGCCGGGCTGCTGATGTATTCGACCACCTTGAAGTACGACGGCTGGAGCATCAACAAGCTGGCGTTCCTTACGCCGTTGCTGATGAAAATTCCGTTCGGTGTGCATATCTGTCGCTTCGAAGAGAAGCCGCCCTACGGCATCAAGAACGAACGCCTGCGGGCGATCGTCGAGCGGCAGATGAAGGAAGGGGAGAGCAGCGAGGCTGGCCTGCTGACCATGGAGGGCATCACGGTGCGCGAGTTGCACCGGATGAACGCCGTGGTCAAGAAGCGCATGCCTCAGGTCAAGGTGCCGGCCCTGGTGCTGCATTCGATCGAGGATGACATCACCAGCCGCTGGAACGCCGATTACGTGGAACGTCACCTCGGCGGGCCGGTGACCAAGATCCTGCTGGACAACTGCTACCACATGATCACCGTCGACCTGCAATACCGCCGGGTGATCGAGTTGAGTGCGGAGTTTGTCGAGCTGCACACCGCTTCCGTGGACGCCGGTGCGTTGTGGCGAGGGCGCTTGCCCGCGTCAGGCAGCGAAGCGAGCCTGGAACCTGCCACCTCGTTCTAGTTGTAAGGAGCGCGTGTCATTGAGGGGGCTGCTACGCAGTCCAGCGGGAGTACGCTCCCTCGCTACAAAGGATTCGATGTGATAACCACCCAAGCCTTCCCGACCATCCGGGCCATCCGGCGCAGTGCCTGGAACGACTGTTTTCCCGGTGCGCTGGAGGACTGGGACTACTACGTTGCCGTGGAAAACGCCGCGATCGACGATTTTCAATGGCGCTACCTGGCGGTATTTGAAGACGGCGCGCTGGTGGCCGTGGCGGCCGCGTTCATCACCCATTACCGCCTCGATACCACGGTGTCGGGCGTCGGCAAGCGCTTGACCTCGCGGCTGGAGCGGCTGTGGCCGGGTGTTTTGCAAGTGGGGCTGTACGCCATCGGTTCGCCGGTGGCCGAGCGTTGTGACGCTGGGTTTGCCAGTGGCGTGCCTGAGGTTCGGCGCGCGCTGTTACTCAAGCACCTGCTGCTGGCGGCGCGCCAGGACGCCGATGAGTTCGGCATCGGCCTGGTGGCGGTCAAGGATGCCCCGACGCAGGACCCGCACTGGGCCGACAGTTGCCGCGCGGCTGGCTTTCAAAGCATGCCGAGCTTGCCCACGGGATTATTGCCGCTGCCTTACGGCTCGGTGGACGCTTACCTGGGTTCGCTGGGCAAATCCACGCGCAAGGACTTGCGGCGTAAACTGCGCGCGCCAGGCCCAAGGGTGGAGTGGCGGCGCAACATCGACGATGTGCTGCCCGAGGTCATGCGCCTGTACGAAGCCACGCTGACCCGTGCCGAGCTGCAGTTCGAACGCTTGCCCGCGAGTTATTTCACCGGCGTGCTCGAACGCCTTGAACAACGCGCGGTCTGTGTTCTTTACTGGGTCGACGAGCACTTGGTGGCGTTCAACCTGATGCTGGTGGACGAGCATCGGCTGGTCGACAAGTTCTTCGGGCACGACGTGGAGTTTACCCGTGACTACAACCTCTACTTCCGTAGTTGGTTGACCAATGTCGACTACTGTATCCAACACAATATTGCGTTGTATGAGTGTGGCCAGGCCGGATATGCCAGTAAGCTGCGGCTGGGGTGCGAGTTCCAGGGCAACAGCCTGTTCTTCCGCCACCGTAACCGGCTGGTCAACGGCCTGCTCAGACTCGTGAAAATGTTTCTTCGACCGGATCGTTCCGACCCTGCCATGGCTGCTGCGATAAGCGAAACCTGATGATCACCAAGACCCGCCAGAAAGCCCGCCCCTTTGCCATTTCGCGCTGGAGCGTCCAGCGCAAGTTGGTGCTGGCGTTCTGGCTGGTCAGTGTGATTCCGACCATGATTGCGGCCGAGCTGGCCGCCACCACGCTGTCGCAGATTTTCGACAGCAACGTGCGGATCTGGCTGCAGGAATCGACCAAGATCGTCAAGGACGAGATCGGCGACATCCTGCATGACAACGCGCGCATGGCGAAATTGTTCCTGCGCTACGCCAGCCCGCCCTCCAGCCGGGAGGCGGCCAAGCACGACAGGCTCGCCGCCGATATCGCCGAAGCCACGGACATCGACGTGGTGGCCCTGATTCGCAGCAGTGACCACCGGGTGGTGTTCAGCACCGCGCCCAATGACATCGTCAAGCAGATCAACCTGACCAGCAACGCCGCATTGCAGACCGTGCAAGTGGCGGGGGTGAATACCGGCATCGTGGTCTCGACGTTCGAGACCAGCCAGGACGGCGTTGACTACGTGCTGCTGGTGGCCACCTACCTGGACAGCAGTTTCCTCACCAGCGTAGCCGACGTACATTCCCTCGACCTGCGCCTGTACCTGGCCAACCCCGGCGGTTTCTCGGAAATTTTCTCGACCCAGCGCTTCATGGATCACCCCTCGCACATCCCGAAAGGCGTCGAAGCCGAGATGCGCAGCAGCAAGCAACCCAGCGAACAGTTCACCAACAAATACAGCGGTTTGTACTGGCCGATCTTCAACGATGCCGGCGAGCTGCAAGGCGTGATCTTCAGCGGCCTGCTGCGCCATACCAGCCTGGTCGGGCTGGTGAACCAGAGCAACCTGTTCGTGCTGATTTTCCTGCTCAGCTCGGCACTGTCCCTGGCGGCGGGGCTGCTGGTGTCGCGGCGCTTGACCCAACCGTTGCGCGATCTGTCCCAGGGCGTGAGCGCCGTGATCTCGGGCAATTATGCCCACCGTGTGGTGGTCAGCGGCGGCGATGAGCTGGCGCAATTGAGCAGCACCTTCAACCATATGACCGAACGGCTGGGGGAGTTGCATCACCTCGAAGCCCAACTGCGCCGGCGCGACCGCCTGCATGCCCTGGGTGAAGTCGCCATGGGCCTGGCCCACGAAATCCGTAACCCGCTGGGGATCATCAAGACTGCCACCCAACTGCTGCACCGTCGCGCCGACTTGCCGGAAGCCGACAAGCGCCACCTGGAATATGTGATCAGCGAAGTCAGCCGGATCAACGACCTGATCACCGAGTTTCTCGATTTCGCCAAACCCAACGCGCCGCTGCGCGTATTGCAACCGGCGCGCGCGCTGGTGGAGGAGATCCTCGGCTTCTGCAGCCCGGAACTGGCCAGCCACAAAATCGACGCCCACATCGACGACCAGGCGCCTGGCGCGACCATCTATGCCGACGCCAAGCAGCTCAAACAGGCCTGCCTCAACCTGATTCTCAACGCTATCGATGCAATGCCCGAAGGTGGCCGCCTGACCCTGGGCATTCGTTCGATGGGCGACAACACAGTCATCAGCGTCGCCGACACCGGCCAGGGTATCCCGGCGGATATGATCGAGCGCATCTTCACCCCGTTCGTCACCACCAAGGCCTCCGGCACCGGCCTGGGCCTGGCCAAAGTCTATTCGATCATGGAAAGTCACGACGGTAGCATCGAATGCATCAGCGAGAATGATGCCGGCGCTACGTTCAGCCTGTACATTCCGGCAATCGGCGAAGACGACGAGGACACTCATGACGCATAACATATTGGTGGTCGACGACGAGCCCAAGCTCTGTGACCTGTTGTCGTCGGCCCTCAGCCAGAATGGCGTACAGGTGTTCACGGCGGGTAACGGCCTGCACGCGCTCAAAGTGCTGGAGCAGGAAGACATCGACCTGGTGATCAGCGACTGGCGCATGCCGGGCATGGACGGTCCGGCGCTGCTGGCCGAGATCAAGGCGCGCTATTCCCAGGTGCCGGTGATCGTGATGACCGCCTACAGCACGGTGAAAAACGCCGTACAGTCGATGCGCAACGGTGCGTATGACTACATTGCCAAGCCGTTCGATATCGACGAGCTGGACATCACCGTGGCCAAGGCCCTGCAGTTTCGCGACATCATGCGCGACAACGCCCGCATGCGCGCCGAGCTGGACGAGCAGGCGCAGTTCGACAGCCTGGTGGGCGACAGCCCGGCGTTTCGCAAGGTGTTGCAGGCAGTGGATTCGGTGCGCGACAGCAGCGCAACGATCCTGCTGACCGGCGAAAGCGGCACCGGCAAGGAAATGGTCGCCCGCGCCATCCACAAGCACGGCAGCCGGGCCGACAAACCGTTCGTCGCGGTCAATTGCGCGGCGATTCCCGAAGGGCTGCTGGAAAGCGAAATGTTCGGCCATCGCAAGGGCGCCTTCACCGGTGCCGTGGCCGACCGGGTCGGGCGTTTTATGCAGGCCGACAAGGGCACGCTGTTTCTCGACGAAGTGGGCGACATGCCGCTGGCGCTGCAGGCCAAGATTCTGCGCGCCTTGCAGGAGCGGGTGATCGAGCCGGTGGGCGACCCCCGCGAGCGCAAGGTGGACGTGCGCGTGATCGCCGCCACCAACAAGAACCTGTTGGAGGCGGTGGCCAACAAGGAGTTTCGCGAGGACTTGTATTACCGCCTCAACGTGTTCCCGATCCCGCTGCCGCCCTTGCGCGAGCGCGTGGAAGACATCGCGCCCCTGGCCCGGCACTTCGCCCAGACCTTGAGCGTCACCGCGGGTAAACGCATCACCGGTTTCAGCCCCGAGGCCTTGCAGGCCATGACGGCGTATCACTGGCCGGGCAATATCCGCGAGCTGCAGAACTGTGTGGAACGCGCGACGATCGTGGCGTCATCGCCGGTGATTGAAGATATCGACTTGCCGGGTTATCTGTTCGCGTCCAAGCCCCGCGAGGGCGGCGTGACGGCGATCCTCAGCGACGGACCGGGCATTCCCCAGGACCTGGATGCGGCGCTGGCGGAGGTGGAGAAAGCCTACATCCAGGCGGCATTGCACGAGAGCAATGGCGTACAGGCGGCCGCGGCGGCGAAGATCGGGATTTCCGAGCGCAGCTTCTGGTATCGCCTGAAGAAGCTGGGGATTCAGGTCGACAAAATAGTCCGCTGAGTTGCCTGGCACAGCACTGTTCTAAATGTGGGAGGGGGCTTGCTCCCGATAGCAGTGGGTCAGACAGCCTATGTGTATCTGATCCACCGCCATCGGGGGCAAGCCCCCTCCCACATTTGGATTGTGGTGTGTCAGGTCTGCAGGCGTACCCAGACGCTGACCAGAACAGTCGCTGCCATCAACCACGCTAGCGCTGCTACGGCTAAAGAGGCTTCCAGGCGCAGGCGATCGACCAGCACGTAGAGCGTCGCCAGGTACACAAAGTACGGAATGATCGACCACATCCCGAACAGGATGGTGGTCTTCAAATCGTCCACCGAACGGCCTTTGCCGACGATGTAATGGGCGATCAGCGCAAAGGTCGGGAACAGCGGCACCAACCCGGCGATGTAGTAATTCCGGGTCTTGGCCAACGCGGCCAGTATCAGCACCACCGCCGCGCCCAGGGCGGCCTTCAATATCAGATCCACGCGCGGTTCCTCAGTGGCTCAAACCGTATTTCTTGACCTTGTCGAACAGGGTGGTCTTGGCCATTCCCAGTTCCTGGCTGGCCTGGGTCAGGTTGCCGCCGCTGCGTTGCAGGGCGTCGTTGAGCAGGTTGCGTTCGAAGGCTTCCACCGCTTCGGTGAAGGCCAGGCCCTGGCTGCCGCTGCTGGCGCCGCTTTTCTTGAAGGCGGGCAGGCCCAGGGCGAAGCGCTCGGCGACGTTGCGCAGTTCACGCACGTTGCCCGGCCAGTCGTGGCTCATCAGGTTGGATAGGGTCTGGTTGTCGAGGTCCGGCACGCTGCGGTCGAAGCGCAGGGATGATTGCTGCAGGAAGTGTTCGAACAGTTGCAGGATGTCTTCGCGGCGTTCGCGCAAAGGCGGCAGTTCCAGGGTCACGACGTTGAGGCGGTAGTACAGGTCGCTACGGAACTGGCTGGCGCGGCTCAATTCGTCGAGGTCGGATTTGGTGGCAGCGATCACCCGGCAATCCACCGCCACGCTCTGGTTCGAACCCAGGCGTTCGAGGGTGCGTTCCTGCAACACGCGCAGCAGCTTGATCTGCAGGTTGATCGGCATGCTTTCCACTTCATCGAGAAACAGCGTGCCTTCGTGGGCGTGCTCGATCTTGCCGATCCGACGTTTACCGGCGCCGGTAAAGGCGTTGGCTTCGTGGCCGAAAATCTCGCTTTCGAACAGGTTCTCCGGCAGGCCGCCGCAGTTCAGCGCGACGAACGGGTGAGCGTGGCGTCGGCTGAAATCATGCAGGCACCGCGCGACCAGTTCCTTGCCGGTGCCGGTCTCGCCTTCGATCAGCACGTTGGCCGACGTATCCGCGACGTTGGCGATCAATTCGCGCAGATTCTGCATTGCCGGCGAGCGGCCGATGATGCGTCCTTCCAGGGAGTCGCGCTCGGCCAACTGGCGGCGCAGCGCCCAGACTTCCCGCGCCAGCCCGCGCTGTTCCAGGGCGCGGCGCGCGACGTCGACCAGGCGTTCGGGAGAGAAGGGTTTTTCCATGAAGTCATAGGCGCCGTTGCGCATGGCGCCGACCGCCATGGAAATATCGCCGTGCCCGGTAATCAATACCACCGGCAGGCTTTTATCCAGGGCCTTGAGGCGGGTGAGCAGTTCCAGGCCGTCGATACCCGGCAGGCGGATATCGCTGATGACGATGCCAGCAAAGTTCTCGCCGATGCGCTTGAGCGCCTCTTCGGCACTGCCCACGCCGACGCTGGGGATGTCTTCCAGTGCCAGGGCTTGCTGGCAGCCGAGCAGCACGTGGGGGTCGTCTTCGACGATCAGGACGGTGAGGTCAGGGTTTTTTTCTACGTTCATGACGACTCGGCTGTTTGAGCGCCCGCCAGCGGCAGGCTCAGGACAAAGGCAGTACCACCACCGACGGGATGCTCCACGGCGAGGTTGCCGCCGGTGGCCGCGGCCAGGCTGGCGGACAACGTAAGGCCAAGGCCCAGGCCTTGCTCGCCGGGTTTGGTGGTGAAGAACGGTTCGAACAGATGCTTGCGCGCCTCGGGGTCGATGCCATGGCCGTTATCGCGCACCTGCAGGCGGTATTTGCCGTCGGCTTCGTGGCCTTCCAGCCACAGTTCCGGCGCCGGTTGTGCTTGCATGGCATCGAGGGCGTTGCCGATCAGGTTGACCAGGATCTGCTCCAGGCGCGTCTGGTCGATCTGCAATTGGGCCGGGGCAAAGTTGCGGTGCAGCGTCAGCGGCAGGCTGTCGAGGCGTGCGCCGAGCACTTGGAACGCGGCATCCACGGCCTTGCCCAGGTTGGCTTCGCCCTGGTCGTCGCCGCGCCGCGCGAAGGAGCGCAGGCTGGCGGTGATGCGGCCCATGCGGTCGATCAATTCGTTGATGGTCTTGAGGTTGGCGCTGGCGGTATCCAGCGCGCCGCGTTCGAGGAAGCGCACGGTATTGCCGGACAACGTGCGCAACGCGGCGAGGGGCTGGTTCAATTCGTGGGCGATGCTGGTGGACATCTGGCCGATGGCCGCCAGCTTGCCCGCCTGCACCAGCTCATCCTGGGCGCGGCGCAGGGTTTCCTCGGCCTGGCGGCGTTCGCGAATCTGCCCCTTGAGGCGCTCGTTGCTCGCGCGCAGGTCGGCGGTGCGTTCGGCAATCCGGCGTTCCAGCTGGCTGTTGGCTTCCTGCAAGGCTTCCCGGGCGGCGAGGCGGGTGGCGATGACTTTGCGTCGTTCGTTCCAGGCAATCAGCAGGAGCGCCACCAGGCCAAAGGCGACGGCCACCAGGATGCCCTGGTTGATCGCTGCACGGCGCAGGTCGTTGAGCGGGGTGAGCAGGGTGAAATTCCACGGCGTGTCGCTCAGCGGCCGGGTCTGGGCCAGGTAGCTGACTTCGTGTTCGTCGGCCACCACTTCGCTGTTGGCCGGAAAGGTCAGTTTTTCTGTGCCTTCGTTGAGGCGCTCGCGGGCCAGGGGCTCCAGCTCGTTCAGCGTCGCCCAGTAATATTGCAGGCTGTGCGCCAGGCGGTCCTTGGTCTCATCGCTCAGGGGGCGCACGGCCTTGAGGCGGCGGGCCGGGTCGCTGGAAAGGATGATGATACCGTTCTCGTCGCTGACAAACGCTTCGAGACGCGCGCGTTTCCAGCGTTCCTCCAGGGCTTCGAGGCGGACCTTGACCACAGCGACGCCGATGATCTTGCCGTGCTCTTCCAGGCCGTGGGCCAGGTAGTAGCCGGGTTCGCCATTGGTGCTGCCGATGCCATAGAAACGCCCGGGCTGGCCGCGCACGGCGTTCTGGAAATAGGCGCGGAAGGACAGGTCTTCACCCTGGTAGCTGTCGGCATCGCGCCAGTTGCTGGTGGCCAGTACGCGGCCGGTGGTGTCCATCACATAGATGGCCCGACTGCGGCTGCGCCGGTTCAGGCCTTCGAGGTAGTCGTTGACGGTCTTGCGGGTGTCCTGGTTCGGCTCGGCCAGCAGCGTGGACACGCTGGATTCGAGTTCCAGGAGGCTGGGCAGGTACGTGTATTTGCTCAGTTCGCTTTCGACGGTGCGGGCATGCAGCTCCAGCTGGCGTTCGCCGGTATCGCTGAGGGTGCGGATGCCATAGTACTCACTGATCCAGAAGCCGATATAACCCAGGCCGATCATCAGGGCGATGATCAACGGCGGCAGGAACAGTTGGCGGATCAGACGAGGCTTCACGGCAAGTGATGGCGGCGCGGCGCGATAGAGGTTGGGGTCGCATTTCATCACAGATGCCTTGGGTCAGCTACCGCTCACCCCTTCCTGTAGGAGCGAGCTTGATCGCGAAAAAACCAAGGGCACCGCGTTCATCCAGGATGTGCGCGTCATCGTTGCCGTTTTTTGCGAGCAAGCTCGCTCCTACAGGAGGAGCAAGCTGTGGCTTTTTTAGTGCTGCAGGATTTTCTCGAGGAAGTGCTGCGCGCGTTCGGAGCGGGCGCTGATGTCGCCGAAGAACTCTTCTTTCGGGCAGTCTTCGATGATCTTGCCGGCGTCCATGAAGATCACGCGGTCGGCCACTTTGCGGGCGAAGCCCATTTCGTGGGTCACGCACATCATGGTCATGCCTTCCTGGGCCAGTTGCACCATCACGTCCAGCACTTCGTTGACCATTTCCGGGTCGAGGGCCGAGGTCGGTTCGTCGAACAGCATGACGATCGGGTCCATGGCGAGGGCGCGGGCAATCGCCACACGTTGCTGCTGGCCACCGGAAAGCTGGCCAGGGTGCTTGTGGGCGTGCGCCGACAGGCCGACGCGATCAAGCAGTTGCAGGCCCTTCTTGGTGGCTTCTTCCTTGCTGCGGCCGAGCACCTTGATCTGCGCGATGGTCAGGTTTTCGGTGATGGTCAGGTGCGGGAACAGCTCGAAGTGCTGGAACACCATGCCGACGCGCGAGCGCAGTTTCGGCAGGTTGGTCTTCGGGTCGGCGATGGACGTGCCGTCGACGATCACGTCGCCTTTCTGGAACGGTTCCAGCGCGTTGACGCACTTGATCAGGGTGGATTTACCCGAGCCGGACGGCCCGCACACCACGATCACTTCGCCTTTTTTAACCTCGGTGCTGCAATCGGTCAGCACCTGGAAGTCGCCATACCACTTGTTGACGTTTTTGATAGAGATCATACGGCAAACCTTTTTTGCAGACGCTTGACCAGCAGCGAGGCGGAAAAGCTGATGATGAAGTAGACGACACCGGCGAAGATCAGGAACTCATTGGAGCGGCCGATGATGTCGCCGTTGGAACGGGCGGAGTTGAGGAAATCCACCAGGCCCACGGTGTAGACCAGCGAGGTGTCCTGGAACAGGATGATGCTCTGTTGCAGCAGCAACGGGGTCATCTTGCGGAACGCCTGGGGCAGGATGATCAGGCGCATGGTCTGACCGTAAGTCATGCCCATGGCCTGCGCGGCCGCCATCTGGCCCTTGGGGATCGACTGCACGCCGGCCCGCACGATTTCACAGAAGTACGCGGCCTCGAACATCATGAAGGCCACGACGCAGGAGGTGAACGCACCGATCGGCGTGTCTTCGCCGGTGATCCAGCGCAGCACGAAGGGCACCGCCAGGTAGAACCAGGTGATGACCAGCAGCAACGGGATCGAGCGGAAATAGTTCACGTAGGCGCCGGCCAGGCGTGACAGCAACTTGCTGGACGACAGGCGCATCAACGCCAGGATCGTGCCGAGGACAATACCGCCGACCACGCCCATGACCATCAACTGCAAGGTCATGACCATGCCGTTCCACAGGCCGGGGATCGCGGGGATGATGCCGCTGAAATCGAATTCCATTATTTACCCCCCACGGAGATCAGGCCGGGCACGGCGACTTTCTTCTCGACCAGGCGCATCAGCAACATCAGGCTCATGTTCAGGGTGAAGTAGATCAGCGTGGCCAGGGTGAAGGCTTCAAACAGGTTGGCCGAGAATTCGGCGGTCTGCTTGGTTTGTGCCAGCAATTCCATCAGGCCGATCAAGGACGCCACGGAGGAGTTCTTGAACACGTTGAGGAATTCCGAGGTGAGCGGCGGAATGATGATCCGGTAAGCCTGCGGCAGCAGCACGTTCCAGTAGATCTGCGGCAGCTTGAAACCCATGGCGCGGGCGGCGGCTTCCTGGCCACGCGGCAGCGCCTGGATGCCGGTGCGTACCTGCTCGCAGACACGGGCGGCGGTGAACAGGCCCAGGCACACCACAACGCTCAGGTAGGCCGAGGTGGTCGGGTTCAGGTCTTGCTTGTACCAGTCCTGCAGGTTTTGCGGCAGCAGGTCGGGTATCAGGAAGTACCAGATGAACAGCTGCACCAGCAGCGGCACGTTGCGGAACAGTTCCACGTAGCAGGTGGCGATGCCCGATACGATACGGTTTGGCACGGTACGCATGACCCCCAGCATGGAGCCCAGCAGCAAGGCGATGATCCA
Source organism: Pseudomonas sp. Pse79 (assembly GCF_024519615.1). Classification (NCBI taxonomy): domain Bacteria; kingdom Pseudomonadati; phylum Pseudomonadota; class Gammaproteobacteria; order Pseudomonadales; family Pseudomonadaceae; genus Pseudomonas; species Pseudomonas sp. Pse79. The sequence continues at coordinate 14,479 of NZ_JALJRR010000024.1, read as the reverse complement.
TGCCACGACGGCGATGGCAATGGTCCAGCCCAGGCCGGCGATGTACCAGTCGAGATAAGTCTCGCTGCCAACGCCAGTGGACTTGAAGAACACGCCCCAGTCCCAGTTGTAATTCATTAGGGTCTCCCCTCGAGATCGATCGATGTACAAGCACCCGCTTGGGGAAAATCCGTTCCCGCCTGACGGTGAACGCCAGGCACACACGATCGGCTCGAAAACCGCCCGGTCGAGTGTTCCAAAATATAGCCAGCAGGTAGTAACAGACGCCTGAGGGAGGAGTGGCTCCCTCAGGAGATAAGGTTAGCCAGAAATCAGATTTTTACGTCAGGCGCAGGCTTATCGCTCGGATTGGCGATCAGTTCCTTGACCTTGTCGCTCATCGGGAAGTTCAGGTTCAGGCCTTTTGGTGGGATCGGGCTTTCGAACCACTTGCTATAAATCTTGTTGATTTCACCGGATTTGTAGAGCGCGACGATGGCGTCATCCACGGCTTTCTTGAACGCAGGATCTTCTTTGCGAACCATGCAGGCGTAGGCTTCGAAGGACTGCGGAGTACCAGTGATAACCCAGTCATTCGGCTTCTTGGCCTTGGCTTCTTCACCGGCCAGCAGGGCGTCGTCCATCATGAAGGCAACGGCGCGGCCGCTTTCCAGCATCTGGAAGGACTCGCCGTGGTCTTTGGCGGAGATGACGTTCATGCCCATCTGCTTGTCGGCGTTCATCGCCTTGATGATGCGCTCGGACGTGGTGCCGGCGGTGGTCACGACGTTTTTGCCTTTGAGGTCGGCGAAGTCGCTATAGGACGGCTTGCCATCCTTGTCTTTCTTGACCAGCAGGCGGGTGCCGATTTCGAAGATATTGGTGGTGAACGCCACTTGCTGGGCGCGCTCGGCGTTGTTGGTGGTGGAACCGCACTCGATGTCCACGGTGCCGTTCTGCACCAGCGGGATACGGGTCTGGGAAGTGACCAGGTTGTACTTGGCCTGCAGCTGGGGCTTGTTCAGGTCTTTTTTCAGGGCTTCGACGATAGCCAGCTGAATGTCGTGGGAGTAGCCCACCGGTTTACCCGAACCATCCGCGATGTAGGAAAACGGAATGGAGCTGTCGCGGTGCCCGAGGGTGATGGTGCCCGAGTCGTTGATTTTTTTCAGCGTGCCGGTGAGTTCGGCGGCGAAAACTGGAGTGCTGATCAGAGCGGCAGCGATAGCTGCGCCCAAAATATGGGGAACGATGCGCATCAATACTTCCTCGACATTTGTTTTTTTTATGAAGCCGGTTAAGCGGCTCTCTTATACAGCGAATGCCCGTGACGGCTCCTGAGGCATCTCAGGCAATCGTCCTGAAGTGTAGAGCATGAGTCGTGCCAGTCCACGACTAAAAGGTTAACAGTATGATTTATATAGGAATTAACTTTTTATGAGCGAGGATTTATAACGGCCAGATCCGGCAAACCGAATCGCGCAGGGGAATGCTGTTCGGAAAACCGAATGGCTGAACCGATATGAAAAAGCCCCTGGGCCTTGCGGCGCAGGGGCTTTTGTACGAGCAGTCTGTCAGGCCGCCTGGATCTTGCTGCGGTTATGCTCAACCTTGGACAGATAACGCCGCACATTGGCCTGTTCTTCCGGAGTGGTGAACAGGCCAAGCTTGGTGCGGCGCCACAGCACGTCCTCGGGTTGGGTCGCCCATTCTTCGGCGCACAGGTAGTCGACTTCGCGGGTGTACAGGCCGCCACCGAGGTGGTCGCCGAGGTCGGCCAGCGATTGCACGCCTTCGAGCAGGCGCCAGGTGCGGCTGCCGTAGGTGGTGGACCAGCGCCGCGCGATTTCGCTTGGCACCCAGTCGAACTGGGTACGGATGGCCGTAGCGAGGGCTTGCGGCGTGCTCATGTCTTCGCCGCCCGGCAGGCTGGCGGTGGCGGTCCAGCTTGGGCGCATCTGTGTGAAATAGGGCGCCAGGTGAGCCATCGCCGACTCGGCGAGTTTGCGGTAGGTGGTCAGTTTGCCGCCGAACACCGACAGGATCGGCGCCTCACCAGCGCCGCCGGAGAGCGACAGGGTGTAGTCGCGGGTGATGGCCGACGGGTTGTCCGACTCATCGTTGCACAGCGGGCGCACGCCGGAGTAGGTGTGGACGATGTCGTCGCGGCTCAGTTGTTTCTTGAAGTGAGCGTTGACCACCTTGAGCAAGTAGTCGGTTTCACCTTCGGTAATCGCCACTTTCGCCGGATCGCCGGTGTATTCGCGGTCGGTGGTGCCGATGATGGTCAGGTGGTCCAGGTATGGAATCGTGAACACAATGCGCTGGTCTTCGTTCTGCAGGATGTGCGCGTGGGCGCCTTCGTACAGTTTCGGCACGATCAGGTGGCTGCCCTGGATCAGACGGATGCCGTAGGGCGAATCCAGCTTCAAGTCTTCCTTGATGAATTTGGCGACCCACGGCCCGGCGGCGTTCACCAGCGCCTTGGCGCGGATCGAGAACAGGCTGCCGTCGGTGCGTTCCATGTTCATTTCCCACAGGCCCTTGCTGCGGTACGCGCTGACGCAGCGGGTTTGGGTGTGGATGTGTGCGCCTTTTTCACGCGCGGCCATGGCGTTGAGCACCACCAGGCGGGCGTCATCGACCCAGCAGTCGGAATATTCGAAGCCTTTGGTGATTTCGCTTTTCAGCGGGCTGTCGGGACCGAACTTGAGGCTTTTCGAACCGGCGAGCTTTTCGCGCTTGCCCAGGTGGTCATACAGGAACAGGCCGGCGCGGATCATCCACGCCGGACGCAGGTGCGGGCGGTGCGGCAACACAAAGCGCATCTGCTTGACGATGTGCGGGGCCTTGGCCAGCAGGACTTCGCGTTCGGCCAGGGCTTCGCGCACCAGGCGGAATTCGTAGTGTTCGAGGTAACGCAGGCCGCCGTGGATCAGCTTGCTGCTGGCGGAAGACGTGTGGCTGGCCAGGTCGTCCTTTTCGCAAAGGAATACCGACAACCCGCGCCCGGCTGCGTCTGCTGCAATGCCGACGCCATTGATCCCGCCACCGATTACGGCAACGTCATAGACTTCGGCAAGCGGTGGAGCAGGCAAGGTGGAAGGGTTCATCGGCTGGCCTCGCGATCTTTTCGTATTGGAAATCGAACATTAATGTTCATTTCCGAAAATGGTAGCTGATAAACGCGCCCACAGCCACCCGACTTCGATTGAAAAAACTCATCGAAGGGCGAGAAAAGGAAAATTTGTGAACATGTGCCTGGGGAAGGCTCAAGGAAATGGGGGCTGGATCAATCGCTATCGGGGGCAAGCCCCTCCCACATTTGAATGGGTTCACACATCAAAGTGTGGGAGGGGGCTTGCCCCCGATAGCATCAGTGCAGGCGCTAGACGACTTCCAGGCGAACCTTATGCTGGTTCAACAACTGCACCAGCGCCGGCACCGGCTGCTGGTCAGTCACCAGGCAGTCCACCAGGCTGATCGGGCCCAGGCGAATCATGGCATTGCGCCCGAATTTGCTCGAGTCAGCCGCCAGGATCACCTTGCGCGCATTGGCGATGATCGCCTGGGAAACCCGCACTTCCTGGTAGTCGAAGTCGAGCAGGCTGCCGTCTTCATCGATACCGCTGATGCCGACCAGGGCGAAATCGACCTTGAACTGGTTGATAAAGTCGACGCTGGCCTGGCCCACCACGCCGCCGTCACGTCGCACACTCCCGCCAGTCAGCAGCACGTCGAAGTCGTCCTTGGCGCTGAGCATGGTGGCGACGTTGAGGTTGTTGGTGATGATTTTCAGGTGATTGTGGTTGAGCAACGCACGGGCGATGGATTCGGTGGTGGTGCCGATGTTGATGAACAGCGAGGCATGGTCGGGGATTTGTGCGGCGATCGCTTCGCCGATGCGCTGTTTCTCGTCGCGCATCTGGTCGGCCCGCATGGCGTATGCGGTGTTTTCGACGCTGGAATCATAGGCTGCGCCGCCGTGGTAGCGGCGCAACAGGTTGGCGTCCGCCAGCTGGTTGATATCGCGGCGGATGGTTTGCGGGGTGACAACGAACAACTGCGCCATTTCCTCGATACTGACGTAGCCGCGTTCGCGGACCAGTTCGAGGATTTGTTGCTGGCGGGGAGGCAGATTCATTGGGCGTCCTTTGGGCTGCCATACAAAAGTGGCCCATGATGACGCAGGAATCTGCTCCCTGCCAGTTACAACCCTAAGTGGTTCCGGCGAAGGGCTTATTCAGCGCCTTCGTGCGGTTCCCAATCACGGGTGCGGCTCACCGCTTTTTGCCAGCCGGCGTAGAGTTTCTCCTTGGCCGCTTCTTCGAGCTGGGGTTCGAATTCGCGCTCGATCACCGCTTTGCCGCGCAATTCTTCCAGGCTGCCCCAGAAGCCGCAGGCCAGGCCCGCCAGGTAGGCGGCGCCGAGTGCTGTGGTTTCGCGCATTTGCGGGCGTTCGACCTGGGTGCCGAGGATATCGGCCTGGAACTGCATCAGGAAGTTGTTGGCCACCGCGCCGCCGTCCACGCGCAGGGATTTAAGGCGTTCGCCGGAGTCCTGCTGCATCGCGTCCAATACGTCGCGGGTCTGGTAGGCAATCGACTCCAGAGCTGCGCGAATAATGTGATCCACGCGCACGCCACGGGTCAGGCCGAACAACGCGCCACGGGCATACGGGTCCCAATACGGCGCGCCCAGGCCGGTGAACGCGGGCACCAGGTACACGCCGTTGCTGTCCTTGACCTTGCCGGCGAAGTATTCGGTGTCGTGGGCGTCGTTGATGATTTTCAGCTCGTCGCGCAGCCACTGTACGGTGGAACCACCGTTGAACACGGCGCCTTCCAGGGCGTAGGCCACTTCGCCACGCGGGCCGCAGGCGATGGTGGTGAGCATGCCGTGCTTGGATTTCACCGCTTTGTCGCCGGTGTTCATCAGCAGGAAGCAACCGGTGCCGTAGGTGTTCTTGGCCTGGCCCGGTTCCACGCACATCTGGCCGAACAACGCGGCCTGCTGGTCACCGGCGATGCCGCCGATGGCAATGCCACTCTTGGTGCGGCCGTAGATTTCCGACGAAGATTTCACTTCCGGCAGCATTTCCCGCGGCACATCGAGGATGTCCAGCATCTTCGCGTCCCACTCCAGGGTGTGGATGTTGAAGAGCATGGTGCGCGAGGCGTTGGTGTAGTCGGTGACGTGGGTCTTGCCGCCGGTGAATTTCCAGATCAGCCAGCTGTCGATGGTGCCGAACAGCAGCTCGCCGTTGCGCGCACGTTCGCGGCTGCCTTCGACGTTATCGAGAATCCACTTGAGCTTGGTGCCGGAGAAGTACGGGTCGGTGACCAGGCCGGTGGTGTCGCTGATGTATTGCTCGTGGCCATCACGCTTGAGCTGCTGGCAGATCTCGGTGCTGCGGCGGCACTGCCAAACGATGGCGTTGTAGATCGGGCGGCCGGTGACTTTGTCCCAGACCACGGTGGTTTCGCGCTGGTTGGTGATACCGATGGCGGCGACCTGGTCATGGTGCAGGCCGGCCTGGGCCAGGGCTTCGACCATCACCGCGCTCTGGGTCGCGAAGATTTCCATCGGGTCATGTTCGACCCAGCCCGCTTGCGGGTAATGCTGGGCGAACTCACGTTGGGCGGTGCAGACCACGTTGGCGTCACGATCGAAGATGATCGCCCGGGAACTGGTGGTGCCCTGATCGAGGGCAATGATGTAGTTCTTATTCTGAATGTCGGTCATGTCGATTGCCTTGGACGAGAAATAAGGAAGTGGGTAAACCGCCTGGGCCACGAAGGGGCAGGGTGGACCAGGCTGGCTATCAGGAAATGCGGGTGTTGCCGTTGACGGCGCTGTCTTCGGTTTCGGCGACAGCGGGTGCGGCGCTTGGCAGGTGACGGGCAATCAGCCCGCGATACGCTGCAGCCCCCAGGCATGCACCGACGATCGGTGCGAAAATCGGCACCAGGAAGTAGGGAATATCACGCCCGCCAGTAAAGGCCATTTCACCCCAACCGGCGAAAAAGGTCATCAGCTTGGGCCCGAAATCCCGTGCCGGGTTCATCGCAAAGCCGGTCAGCGGGCCCATCGCGCTGCCAATCACCGCGATCAGCAAGCCGATCAGCAGCGGTGCCAACGGGCCGCGTGGCAGGCCGTTGTTATCGTCGGTCAGGGCCATGATCACGCCCATCAGGATCGCGGTGATGACCATTTCCACCAGGAAGGCCTGGGCCGTGCTCAGCAGTGCATGGGGATAAGTCGAGAATACCGAGGCCAGTTCCAGGCTGGCCTGGGTGCCGCGCACCAGATGGTGGGTTTGTTCGTAATCGAAAAACAGGTTGCTGTAGAGCGTGTACACCAGGGCCGCGGAGCAGAAGGCGCCGGCGACTTGGGCGAGGATATAGAAGGGCAGTTTGCGCTTGTCGAAATCGGCAAAGAGACACAGGGCGATGCTGACCGCCGGGTTCAGATGTGCCCCGGAGATGCCCGCGCTCAGGTAGATCGCCATGCTCACGCCGATCCCCCAGATGATACTGATTTCCCATAAGCCAAAGCTGGCACCCGCGACCTTGAGCGCAGCGACACAACCGGTACCGAAGAAGATCAGAAGCGCAGTCCCCAGGAATTCGGCCATGCATTGGCTCGAAAGTGAAGGCTGTTGAAGTGCAGTTGTCATGGAAAACCTCAATTTGTTGTTCTTGTCTGGCGTCTGGCCTCAACGGGCCTTGCGCGATTTTCACCGTGTCGAGGATCCCCATCCCGGGCACGGCTTACTGCTGGAATGCTGCGGATGTATTCCTACAGTATTCGGAAACGAAAAAATATAGACAAGAATGACTGCTGTCAAAGGTCGAAAGTGAACTATCAGTCATTTTCGAACTATAGGTTTGATGAATGATCACGCTCGCCACAGTAAGTATTGCCATGAGTGAGGGGCGTACTAGAGCGTTTTGTGTGGGCTTGGCCTAGAATTGGCCATCCGTTTGCCACGCCTGGAGCGTCCATGACCCCTGCATTGGATTTGTTGAAAAAAGTTCGCGCCGAACATCGCATTCACAGTTATGAACACGATCCCAAAGCTGCCTCGTATGGCCTGGAGGCCGCGGAAAAGTTGGGTCTGGACCCGGCGCAGGTGTTCAAGACCTTGCTGGCGAGCAGCGAGAAGGGCGAATTATTGGTGGCGGTGGTGCCGGTCGTCGGAAGTCTGGACTTGAAAGCCCTGGCGCACGCCGCCGGGGTGAAAAAAGTCGAGATGGCCGACCCGGCGGCGGCGCAGCGTTCCACTGGCTATCTGCTGGGGGGGATCAGCCCGCTGGGACAGAAAAAGCGTTTGCGCACCTTTATTGATATTACCGCGCAGCCGTTCCCGACGATTTTTGTCAGCGCCGGGAGACGGGGGTTGGAAGTGGAGTTGTCCGCAGCGGTTCTGGCCGAGCATACCCAGGCCACGTTCGCGCCGATCGGCCGGGCCTGAGTTCGAAGGCTGGAGCGGGTTTCTTCAGTTGGCGGGGCTGTAGCGCCGCACACCCGAATCGGTGTGCGGAATCTGCGCCGCCGTGCTGCCGGAAGCCCGGAACAGCACCAGGTGTTCGACGGCGACGCGGATCCCCACGTCGGCACCGACCTGATGGTCGGCGTGGCTGGGGAAGATCGACTCCAACTGAGCGCCCGTCGGCAGTTGCAGGCGGTACAAGGTCGAGGCGCCGAGGAACGTCTTGCCGACGATCCGCGCTTTCAATGCGCTGTCCGGTGCGTAGACGATGTCGTCCGGGCGCAGCAATACATCCACGGCGCCACCTGGCGGCCAGCTATACGCGCGGTTGCCGCGCAGGTCGCCGAGCTCGGTGCTGACCGATTCCGGCGTACACAATTGGCCACGGATGAAATAGCCCTGGCCGACAAAGCTTGCGACGTAGGGTGTGAGCGGTTCGTGATAGAGGTTGTAGGGCGTATCCCACTGCTCCAGGCGACCTTCCTTGAACACGCCGACGTGGTCACTCACGGCAAATGCTTCTTCCTGGTCATGGGTCACCAGGATCGCACTGGTGCCACGTGCCTTGAGAATGTCGCGCACCTCATGGCTGAGCTTGCGTCGCAGCTCGCCATCGAGGTTGGAGAAGGGTTCGTCGAGCAGCAACAATTGCGGCTCCGGCGCCAAGGCGCGGGCGAGGGCCACGCGTTGTTGCTGACCACCGGACAGCTCGTGGGGAAAACGCTTGCCCAGGTTCTTCAGGTTGACCAGCTCCAGCAATTCGGCGACCACGCGGTCTTTCTGCGGGTGCTTGCGAATGCCAAAGGCGATGTTGTCGGCCACGCTCAGGTGGGGAAACAGCGCGTAGTCCTGGAACACCATGCCGATGCGACGTTTCTCCGGCGCCAGGGTGAACCCAGCACTGGAGATGACTTCGCCGGCCAGGCTGATTTCGCCTTCGTGTACCGGTTCGAACCCTGCGATCGCACGCAGGGTGGTGGTCTTGCCGCACCCCGAGGAGCCGAGCAGGCAACCGATGTCGCCGGCGTTGAGGTGCAGGTTGAGGTTCTGTACCACCCGCTGATCTTGATAGCCGCATGCCAGATTGCGCAGGTTCAGCAGTAATGGCTTGCTCATGCGTGGTGGTACGCCGGTTCGACCAGAAATTCGAGCAGGGCCTTTTGTGCATGCAGACGGTTTTCTGCCTGGTCCCAGGCGACCGAACGCGGGTCGTCGAGCAGATCGAGGCTGATTTCTTCGCCACGGTGGGCAGGCAGGCAGTGCATGAACAGCACGTCCGGCGCGGCCAGGTCGAGCAGGGCGCGGGTGACCTGGAACGGTGCAAACAGCTTCAGGCGCTTGGCGGTTTCGTCTTCCTGGCCCATGGAGGTCCAGACATCGGTGCTTACCAGGTGCGCGCCGACCACCGCGTCTTTTGGATCACGCAGGATCTGCACGCGACCATCGGCTTTGGCCAGGAATTCGGCGGACGGTTCGAAGCCTTCCGGGCAGGCGATGCGCAGGTGGAAGTCGAACTGGATCGCCGCTTCTATATAACTGTTGCACATGTTGTTGCCGTCGCCGATCCAGGCCACGGTCTTGCCCTGGATCGAGCCACGGTGCTCGAGGAAGGTTTGCATGTCGGCCAGCAACTGGCACGGGTGCAGGTCATCGGACAGGCCGTTGATCACCGGTACCCGGGAGTTCGCGGAAAATTCGGTCAGGGTGCTGTGGGCAAAGGTCCGGATCATCACCGCATCAAGCATGCGCGACATGACGATCGCGCAATCGCTGATTGGCTCGCCACGGCCCAGCTGGGTGTCACGCGGCGACAGGAAGATGGCCTGGCCACCCAACTGGATCATGCCGGCCTCGAAGGACAAGCGGGTGCGGGTCGACGATTTCTCGAAAATCATCCCGAGCACGCGGTTTTTCAAAGGCTCGAACAGTACGCCGCGGTTACGCAGGTCTTTAAGCTCAATGCCTCGACGGATCACGCTGACCAGCTCTTCGGGCGTGCAATCCATCAGGGAGAGAAAGTGCCTTGCGCTCATCATTAACTACCTTTTTGCAACAGACCGCAGATACTCAAAGCCTTGTTTATTGTGAAAACGGGCGAGACCTGCGGCGAAAGCCGCACGGGGCGACGAAATAGGGGAAGGCGCGATCTTATAATTAAATGTCGCGTCTTACCAATAGGGCTACGGTGTTTAGGGGTGTTCAGACAGGCGCGAGAGCGCTTTTGAAGACGATTTCCTGACAGCAGCGGGTCATTTGTACACTGGCCCTGCGACCTTTTGCAATCCGCGAGGGCGGGGCCAGGCCAGGCTGCGTCGGTTTCAGGGGCACTTCCGCAGGTTTTGAAACATTTTCTCACGCTTGCCCATGGCCTGGCCTGATGCCCTTCGATTCACGCGACGAACGTTGCTGGTGCCCGCCGCAGTCGCGGCCCATAGTCAGGCCAAAGCCCTAATAAAGAGACTGGCCATGACCAAGACTCTCCACCACCGTGCCTGCCATCTGTGCGAAGCCATCTGTGGCCTGACCCTGGAAACCACCCAAGCCGAAGACGGCAGCCTGGCGATCACGTCGATCAAGGGCGACCCACTGGACACCTTCAGTCGCGGGCATATCTGCCCCAAGGCTGTGGCGTTGCAGGATATCCAGAATGACCCGGACCGCCTGCACCAACCCATGTTGCGGGTGGGTAGCGAATGGCAACCGATTGCGTGGGAAGACGCCTTCGCGCTGGTGGCCGAAAAACTGGCGGGCATCCAGGCTCGCTACGGACAGAATTCAGTGGCGGTGTACCAGGGCAATCCCAGCGTGCATAACTACGGGCTGATGACCCACAGCAATTACTTCCTTGGCCTGCTCAAGACACGCAACCGGTTTTCCGCGACGTCGGTCGACCAGTTGCCTCATCACCTCAGCAGCCACCTGATGTACGGCCATGGCCTGTTGTTGCCGATTCCGGATATTGACCACACCGACTTCATGCTGATCCTCGGCGGCAACCCGCTGGCGTCCAACGGCAGCATCATGACCGTGCCCGACGTGGAGAAGCGCCTCAAGGCCATCCAGGCCCGGGGCGGCAAAGTGGTGGTGGTCGACCCGCGGCGCAGCGAGACGGCGGCGATTGCCGATCAGCACCTGTTTGTACGGCCCGGTGGCGACGCCGCGTTGCTGTTCGGACTGCTCAACACGTTGTTTGCCGAAAACCTGACCCGTGCCAGTCACTTGCCAGTCGACGGCCTGGACGACGTGCGCCGCGCAATCGCCGGGTTTACCGCTGAGGCCATGAGCCGCCAGTGCGCGCTGCCTGCCGAGCAGATCCGCCAGCTGGCGCGGGATTTTGCCGCGGCGGACAGGGCCGTGTGTTACGGGCGCATGGGCGTTTCGACCCAGGCATTCGGCACGCTGTGCCATTGGCTGGTGCAATTGATCAATCTGGTCACCGGTAACCTGGATCGTCCAGGCGGCGCCTTGTGTACCACGCCAGCGGTGGACCTGGTGGCCTCCACCTCCGGCGGGCATTTCAATCGTTGGCAGAGCCGTGTGTCGGGGCGTCCGGAGTACGGTGGCGAGTTGCCGGTGTCGGCGTTGGCGGAAGAAATGCTCACCGAAGGTGAAGGACAGATCCGCGCCCTGGTCACCGTGGCCGGTAATCCGGTGCTATCGACGCCGAATGGTCGCCAGTTGGAGCAGGCCCTGGATGGGCTGGAATTCATGGTCAGCGTCGATCTCTACATCAACGAGACGACGCGTTATGCCGACCTGATCCTGCCGTCCACCTCGGCGCTGGAAAACGATCACTACGACACCACCTTCAATATGTTCGCGGTGCGCAATGTCAGCCGTTTCAATCGTGCGATCCTGCCCAAGCCTGACGGCGCGCTGCACGACTGGGAGATCTTCGTCGGCCTGGCCAAGGCGTTTGCCGCGCACACCGGGGTTGTGCTCAAGCCGACCCTGCCACCGGCGCAGATGATCGACTTCGGCCTGCGCGCCGGCGTGTATGGCGATGCTTCCAGCCACCAATTGTCGGTGGCAATGCTCGCCGAACACCCCCACGGCGTGGACCTGGGGCCCCTGACGCCCAATCTCGCCGCGCGCCTGAAAACCGCGAATGGCCGGGTACAGGCCGCGCCGGCCGTGATTCTGGCGGACCTCGCGCGCTTCGCGGCGCAACCGCTGCCACCGGCCGACGAATTGCTGTTGATCGGCCGCCGCCATGTGCGCAGCAACAATTCCTGGATGCATAACTATCACCGCCTGGTGAAGGGCAAGCCCCGGCACCAACTGCTCATGCATCCGGAGGATCTGGCCCGCCGCCAATTGAGCGACGGGCAGCGGGTGAAGGTCAGTTCGCGCATCGGCATGATCGAGGTCGAGGTCGCGGCCAGCCTGGACATGATGCCTGGCGTGGTCAGCCTGCCGCATGGTTGGGGCCACGGGCGTCCGGGCGTGCAGATGACGATCGCCAGCCGTCAACCGGGTGCCAGCGCGAACGACCTGACCGACGAGCGGCAGTTGGATGAATTATCGGGCAATGCCGCGCTGAACGGCGTGCCGGTCCACGTAGCTGCGGCATAAGGTCTCCGAGCACCACGCTGGGATTTTGCGTTACAATGCGCCACCGTGCCGACCTGTGAGTCGCAAAGTTCCAGCCGAGGTGTTCCATGGATATCATCGAAACGATCAAAGAGCAGATTGCCAACAACACCATTCTGCTTTACATGAAGGGCTCTCCCAATGCCCCGCAGTGCGGCTTCTCCGCGAAAGCGTCCCAAGCCATCATGAAATGTGGCGAGAAATTCGCTTATGTGGATATCCTGCAAAACCCGGAAATTCGCGCGAACCTGCCGAAGTACGCTAACTGGCCGACTTTCCCGCAACTGTGGGTAGCCGGTGAGCTGGTCGGCGGCAGCGACATCATCAGTGAAATGTTCGAGAACGGTGAGTTGCAGACGTTGGTCAAAGACGCAGCGGCAAAAGCGGCAGCCCAGACTGAAGCTTGATTGGCCTGCAACAAAAAGCCCCGCTTCTCATACGAGAGCGGGGCTTTTTTGTGCTTCATCTGTAGGAGCGAGCTTGCTCGCGAAGAACGTCAACGATAACGCGGGCCCCCTGATGGAATGCGGGGCCCTTGAGTTTTTCGCGAGCAAACTCGCGCCTACCGTGAATAAGGGTTATTCACCCATCTGCGATTGCAGGTAGTTCTCCAGGCTGACCTTGTCGATCAGGCCCAGTTGGGTTTCCAGCCAGTCGATATGTTCTTCCTGGTCTTCCAGGATATCTTCCAGCAGTTCGCGGCTGCCGAAGTCCTTGGTCACTTCGCAGTGAGCGATGGCGGCCTTGAGCTCGCTGTGGCTCTTGCGTTCGAAGCCCAGGTCGCTGCTGATCATTTCGTGGGTGTGCTCGCCGATGTTCAGCTTGCCCAGGTCCTGTACGTTCGGCAGGCCTTCCAGGAACAGGATGCGCTTGATCAGGGCATCGGCGTCCTTCATGGCTTTGATCGATTCCTTGTACTCACGCTTGCCCAGCTTTTCCAGGCCCCAATCGTCATACATGCGCGCATGCAGAAAGTACTGATTGATCGCGACCAGTTCATTGCCAAGGATTTTGTTGAGTTGCTGGATGACTGAGATGTCGCCTTTCATGATTGGGGTCCTGCCCTTTATTCGCGGTATATAAGCAGGAGTCTGCGTGGCGAACCCCTGAGTGTCAAACCTAAGTTATTGAATAATAAATGAAAATTAATCTGAATAAGAATGTTTATGTTCCGCGTCTTGGCCCTAACTAATTGAATTGCGGGCATAAAAAAGCCGGACACTAAGTCCGGCTCTTTAAAATACGTTGATTCAGGCGTGTGTAAATTCTGCTGAATAGGGCAGCGCGACCTGAGCTGTTTGCAGCTGCGTCAGGGTTTCCCGTACCACTTGCTTGGCGAGGCAAGCACATTTGCCACATTGGCTGGCAACGCCGGTCGTTTCACGCACTTCCTTGTAGCTGCAGCAACCTTCGTAGATTGCTTCGCGGATTTGTCCGTCGGTGACGCCAGTGCAGAGGCAGACATACATAAGGGAGAACCATCGCGGGTTTAAGGCTTAAGTGCGATGGATCTTAATGTTAACGAGAATGATTGTCAAAGTAGTTTTGCCGTGCTGGGCCGCGACTTTGCCTGTGCGCTGACGAACGGTTTTTTCAGTGTATGATGGTCGGTCTTCACGAAGCGTGACTGCGTCACAGGCTTGTCGCTTATGCGCGGCAGACTCGAGGCCGGTCCTTTTACTTCAATCGTCACCCCTGCATCAGGAGATATCCAATGAGCGTACTCGTCGGCAAACAAGCCCCGGATTTCGACGTACCTGCCGTTCTCGGCACTGGCGAAATCGTTGACAGCTTCAAGCTGTCTGAAGCCATCAAAGGCAAATACGGCCTGGTGTTCTTCTACCCGCTGGACTTCACTTTCGTCTGCCCTTCGGAGCTGATCGCTCTGGACCACCGCATGGACGATTTCAAGGCGCGTAACGTTGAAGTGGTCGCGGTTTCCATCGACTCCCATTTCACCCACAACGCCTGGCGCAACACTGCCATCAACGATGGCGGCATCGGCAAAGTCAAATACACCATGGCTGCCGACATGAAGCACGACATCGCCAAGGCCTACGACGTTGAGTCCGAAGGCGGCGTGGCGTTCCGTGGCGCGTTCCTGATCGATGACAAGGGCGTTGTGCGCTCGCAGATCATCAACGACCTGCCGCTGGGCCGTAACATGGAAGAGCTGATCCGTCTGGTCGACGCGCTGCAATTCCACGAAGAGCACGGCGAAGTCTGCCCTGCCAACTGGAAAAAAGGCGACAAAGGCATGAACGCTTCGCCAGAAGGCGTTGCAGCCTACCTGACCGAGAACGCCGGCAAGCTGTAAGCCACGTTTGCGGTAAAAAAAACCGGCCTGAGAAGGCCGGTTAATGAGATGGTCACCCCCAACACCCTGTGAGGGCTACGCTTTCACGGGGTGTT
>NZ_JALJRR010000023.1:0-99519 GCF_024519615.1 Pseudomonas sp. Pse79 | reverse complement strand
TAAAGGATGTCCCCGGTCTCGTTTGTAAAGGATGTCTCCGTCTGTACACCCCGATGGCGGTGGATCAGTCAACTCTTGGGTTACTGACACACCGCTATCGGGGGCAAGCCCCCTCCCACATAAGTTCTTCAGTGGTTAGAGGATCTCAGTAGACATCGCGGCGATAGCGGCCCTGTTCGATCAAGCGCTCCACCGCCTCACTCCCCAGCACCTCATGCAGCACCTGATCCACCCCTGCGGCCATCCCCTGCAAGCTGCCGCACACGTAAATCGCCGCGCCGTCCGCCAGCCATCGACGCAACACGTCCGCCGATTCGCGCAGGCGATCCTGCACGTAGATCTTTTCCTCCTGGTCGCGGGAAAACGCCAGGTCCAGCAGCGCCAGGTCACCGCTGGCCAGCCAGCCTTGCAGTTCCTCCTGGCACAGGTAGTCGTGGGCGATGGTGCGTTCGCCGAACAACAGCCAGTTGCGCTGCTGGCCGTCGGCAATGCGTGCCTTGAGCAAGCTGCGCAAACCGGCCAGGCCAGTGCCGTTGCCCAGCAGGATCAACGGCGCAGGCGCGTCCGGCAGGTGGAAAGCGCTGTTGCGGCGCAGGCGCAGGCTGATGATCGAGCCGAGGGCCGCGTGTTCGGTCAGCCAGCCCGAGCCAAGGCCGAGGGTGCCGTCCGGATGACGTTCCTGGCGCACGATCAACTCCAGCACGCCGTCGCTGGGAATCGAGGCGATGGAGTATTCGCGCATGCCCAGGGGCGCCAGCGCGTTCACCAGCGCCTGGGCATGCAGGCCTACCAGATGGGCGCGGTTGTCCGGCAGTTGGCGGGTGGACAGGGCCTGGTCGAGGGTGTGCGCCAGGCCGTCGATCAGCACGCTCTCGCTGCCGGCCAGGCCCAGGCCTGCGAGGAACTGCGCGATGGCCCGGCTGCCGTTGCGCGGCAGGATTTCCACCAGGTCGCCGGCCGTCCAGCGTTGCCCTGACGGCACGCTCAGCTCCAGCAGGTACACAGCCGAACCGACACTGCCAGGGTTGAGCAAGGTGCGCTGGTTCAAGCAGCAGTTTTCATACTGTGCGCTCGGCCACGCCGCTGTCGGTGCGTGCCCGGTGAGTTGCCCCAGCTGTTGTTGCCAGTGCTGCAGGGCATGGGTGTCGCCGCTGTCGACTTCCACGGGGGCGAACAACGGGGTGCCGCCCTGGTTGGTCAGCCAGAAGTGCAGGCGCCGCGCAAAGCCGCAGAAGTGCTGGTACTGGCGATCGCCGAGGGCCAGTACCGAGTAGTTCAAGCCTTTGAGGGACAGGTTCTGCCCGAGCACGCTGCGCTCGAAGCCACGGGCGCTGTCGGGGGCTTCGCCGTCGCCGAAGGTGCTGATCACGAACAGCGCATTTTCTGATTGGCGCAGTTGGTCCTGGCTGACGCTGCCCAGCGGCTGCACGTTCACTGGCAAGCCCGCGGCCTGCAGTTGCCCGGCGGTCTGCCAGGCCAGTTGTTCGGCAAAACCGCTCTGGCTGGCGAAGCCGATCAGCCAGGCCGGCGCATGGCTGTGATTGGCGCTGAGGCGCTCGCGGGCATCGCGTACCTGGCGTTTTTTACGGCGACGGTCGAGGTACAGCAGCCAGCCGGTGATGAAGAACAACGGCATGCACAGCGCGCTGACGGTGAGGATGATCCGCCCCACCAGGCCGAAGTAACTGCCGGTGTGCAGCGCGTAGAGGCTGGTCAGCAATTGAGCCTTGAGGCTCTTGCTGGCGTAGCGCTCGTGGGATTTCACCGCGCCGGTGGCCGGGTCCAGGTTGATCTGGTTCAGCGCGCGGTCGTGGGGCGAGTTTTTCAGCAGGTAAAACACCGTGGCCGGCTGCCCGGCGACTGCCGGCATGCGGATGTTGTAGGCACTCAAGTCGGGGCCGGCGCTGCTGTAGATGCTGCTCCAGATCGCCGCGTAGTTGGCCTCCGGCGTCGGGCCCGCGGGCGGTGGGCCGCGTTTGCGCATCCGTTCGTTCTGCGGGGCGTCGGACAGCAGCTTGTTCAGGCCCTGGTTGTACCATTCGTAGGACCACGACAGGCCGGTCAGCGCTGCCAACAGATAGAACAACAGGCACCAGGTGCCGAACACCGAGTGCAAGTCCCAATTGAAGCTGCGACCTTTTTTGCGCCAGTCCAGGGTCAGCCACACGCGCCAGTTCGCCACCTGGCGCGGCCAGCGCAGGTACAGGCCGGACAGGCAGAAGAACAGCAGGATCAGCGTGCAGGCCCCGGTGATTTGCCGGCCGGTGTCGCCCATGGCCAGGAAGCGGTGCAGTTGCAGGAGAAACCCGAACACGTCCTGGCCGACGGCGTCGCCCATGTAGTCGCCGGTGTAGGGGTCGAAGTAACGCATCTGGCCGCGCCGTTCACCCGGCGGCGGGGTGAAGAATACGCGTGCGGCGGTGCCGCTGTCGGTTTCCACCCACAGCATCGACACGCGCTTGCCTTCGCTGGCTTCGAGCTTGCGCACCAGCTCGGCGGGCGGCAGTACCCCGGCGTCGCGTTTTGCCACGCTCAGCACGCTGGGGTTGAGCGCGCGCAGTATTTCATCCTGGAACGACACCGCCGCCCCGGTGATCCCCATCAAGGCCAGCACCAGCCCGGCAGTGATGCCGAAGAACCAGTGCAACTGGAACAGGGTTTTCTTCAACACGTCGGACCGCCTCGCTCATCTGGATATCTGTAGCACGGCGCGCATTATGCCGTGGGTTGTCGAGAAACTTTGTTGTTTAACACGCAAAAGCCCCACGCATCGATGCGTGGGGCTGTTGGCTGCGGGTTGACCGTTTAGAAGTGGAAGCTGGTGGTCAACAGCGCGGTGCGCCCGGCCGCCTGGTTGGCGAAGTGGGTCGAGAAGGCCTTGTCGTAGTAGGTTTTGTCGGTCAGGTTCTGCACGTTCAGTTGCAGATCGACGTTCTTGGTCAGCTTGTAGCTGGCCATGGCGTCGTAGCGCGTGTAGGACGGTACATACACGGTGTTGCCGGCATCGCCGTAGACCTCGTCGACATAGAACGCACCGCCGCCGATGGTCAGCTTCGACGTGATGTCGTAGGTGGTCCACAGGCTGAAGGTGTTCTTCGGCGTATTGGGCATTTGGTTGCCCTCGCTGGAGCCGGCGCTGAGCACCCCGTTGCGCCCGTTGCGTCCGGATTTGACCAGCTCGCTCTCGAGGTAGCTGTAGCCGGCGAACACTTGCCATTGATCCGTGAGTTTGCCGCTGGCCGAGAGTTCGAGGCCATCGACGCGGGATTCACCGGCGTTCTCGTAGGTCAGGGCATCCACCAGAATGCGCGTGTTCTTCTTCTCGGTGCGGAACACGGCAGCCGTCAGCGAAAGGCGGTCGTGGAACAGATCCCACTTGGTGCCCAGCTCGTAGTTGACGGTTTCTTCCGGTTGCAGGTCGCTGGTGGCGGCGCCGGCGGACAGTGGGTTGCCGTCGGAGCCTTCACCGACCAGACCACCGGCCGGCGTGGCCGAGGTGGCGTAGGACGCATAGATGCTGGCGTTCTCCACCGGCTTCCAGACCAGGCCGGCCTGCCAGTTGAAGAACTGGCTGTCGTCTTTGATCTTAGTGCGCCCGGTGGTGGCGTTGGTGTTGGCCTCGGTGTCGAAGGTGTCGTAGCGCAGGCCGACGTTCAGTAGCCATTTCGGGTCCAGTTCGATGGTGTCGAACACGTAGGCGCCGCGGCTGGTGGCTTTGGTGTTGGTGCCGTTGTAGTTGCGCGCGATGCTGCCGGTCCAGGCGTCGTCCGGGTTCGGGTTGCTCAGCGAGGTGCATTGGCCGCCCAGGCTGCCTTTGGCCACGGTGCAGACCGGGTTGGCGTTGGGGCTGATGGTGTAGCTGCTGACACGGGTTTCTTCGCCGGTGAACTCGAGGCCGGTGGAGTAGGTGTGCTTGAAACCCAGCGCGTGGAAGTTGCCGAACAGATCGGTCTGGTTGGTGGTGGTCTCGGTGGTCGATACGCGGCTGTTGGCGCGGCGCCACACGGTGCCGAACTTGTTGACGTTGAGTTTGCTGTCGTCCGGTTGCGTGAGGATATAGTCCTGGCCGGTGTTGCCATGGCGCAGGGTGTTTTTCAGCGTCATGTTGTCGTTTAGGTCGTGTTCGACGGAGACCGTGCTGATATCGGCGCGGGTCTTGCGGAAGTCGCGACTCTTCAGTCCGTAGAAGTTATTGCTGTCGCCGCCGTCGTTGGGTTTGTCGTGTACGTGGGCGGTGGCGGTCGCGGAGCCGTAACCGTAGGGGATCCCCGAATCCGGCAGGTCGTCGCTTTCCATGTGGTAGTAGCTGACGTTGACGCGGGTCGGCGTGCCCAGGCCAAAGGTCAGCGACGGCGCCACGCCCCAACGGTCGTAATTCACCGCGTCGCGGCCGGCGACGTTTTGTTCGTGGCTCATCAGGTTCAGGCGGAACGCGGCGCTGTCGTCGAGGAATTGGCGGTTGACGTCGAGCACGTAGCGGCGGGTCTGGTCGGAGCCGTAGGTGAAGCCGCCGTTGGTGAAGTCGCGCGCCTGGGGTGTCTTGCTCACCAGGTTGAGGCTGCCGCCGGCCGAGCCACGCCCGCCGAACGAAGAGTTCGGGCCTTTGCTGACTTCGATCGATTCGATGTCGAAGATCTCACGGCTCTGGCCGCCGGTATCGCGCACGCCGTCCAGGTAGGTGTCGCCCTGGGCGTCAAAACCGCGGATGAACGGGCGGTCGCCCTGGGGGTTGCCGCCTTCACCGGCGCCGAAGGTAATGCCGGGCACGGTGCGCAAGGCATCCTGCAACGAGGTGGCGGCGGTGTCCTTGAGCACTTGCTGTGGCACCACGGTGACCGAGCGCGGCGTGTCCACCAGCGGCGCGGTGTACTTTTGCGAAGAGGCTTTTTCGACCTGGTAGGAGGTGGCGTCCTGTGCT
Organism: Pseudomonas sp. Pse79; assembly: GCF_024519615.1. Taxonomy (NCBI): domain Bacteria; kingdom Pseudomonadati; phylum Pseudomonadota; class Gammaproteobacteria; order Pseudomonadales; family Pseudomonadaceae; genus Pseudomonas; species Pseudomonas sp. Pse79. Next base: position 94,601 of record NZ_JALJRR010000023.1, on the reverse strand, counting down.
TCCCCGGTGATGCTGGTGGCGCCCAGGGAGATGCTGTTGCGCTGGCCTTTCTGTTCGGTGTCGTCGGCCGCTTGCGCCAGATGGGCGACAGAGCTGGCGCCGAGTGCAACGCCGATGGCCGAAGCCAGCAGGCGTGGTGAACTGGCAGGTGTTTTTATGCAAGTGCGCGACATGACGTGTCCTTTCCCCAAGGATGTGAGGCCGCGGAATATAGGCTGAACAAGACTTTGTATCAATTGCGACTTATTGCTATTCGTAGCTAATTTACATTCTTTACACTTTTCCCTTACGGTTTTTACGATCTCGTTCGTCTTCGGGTTTTACAGAGAGGATAAGAATCAATACCATTAACGTCTTTCCGCTCTCAGGTAGTGCTCATGTTGCTGCATATTCCCGGCCTGTTCTCTCGTGAGGAAGTGCAGCGCATTCGCCAAGCCCTGGAAACCGCCGACTGGGCCGACGGTAGAATCACCGCCGGGCACCAGTCCGCCAAGGCCAAGCACAACCTGCAATTGCCCGAAGGCCACCCGCTGGCCAAGGAAATCGGTACGGCGATGCTGGAGCGGTTGTGGCAAAACCCGTTGTTTATGTCGGCGGCGTTACCGCACAAAGTCTTCCCGCCGCTGCTCAACTGCTACACGGCCGGGGGCAGTTTCGACTTTCATATCGACAATGCCGTGCGCCAGCCCAAGGGCAGCCAGGAGCGGGTGCGTACCGATCTGTCGTCCACGCTGTTCTTCAGCGACCCGGAGGACTATGACGGCGGCGAACTGGAGATCCAGGACACCTTCGGCGTGCAACGGGTCAAGCTGCCCGCCGGCGATATGGTGCTGTACCCCGGCTCCAGCCTGCATAAAGTCAACGCCGTGACCCGTGGTGCGCGCTACGCCTCGTTTTTCTGGACCCAAAGCCTGGTGCGCGAAGACAGCCAGCGCACCCTGCTGTTCGAGATGGACGGTGCGATCCAGCAACTGACCGCGGCGGTCCCGGACCACCCGGCGTTGATCCAGCTCACCGGCACTTACCACAACCTGTTGCGTCGCTGGGTCGAGGTCTGAGCATGGGCTTTTTATTGCGCCGTGAAGAAGTGCTCAACGTCGAGCAGTTGCAGCGCATGCTCGACGACTCGCCAGTGCGCGCGGCCCAGGCGATCCTGATCGCGGCCAGGGAGGGCGTGGCGGATGCCCAGGCCTTGCTCGGGCAGATCCTGCTGGAAGGGCGCGGCATCGAGCGCGATGAAGCGCTGGCACTGCGTTGGTTCCAGATCGCGGCGCAGGGCGGGCACCTGATGGCGCGCAATATGCTGGGGCGTTGCCGCGAGCATGGCTGGGGCTGCGTCGCCGACGAAGCGGCGGCGGCGCGGGACTATCGGCTGGCGGCCGAAGCCGGGTTGGACTGGGGGCAATACAACTACGCCAACCTGCTGGCCACCGGTCGCGGTGTCGCCGAGGACCAGGCGCACGCGCTGAGGTGCTATCGCCAGGCGGCGGAGCAGGGCCACGCCAAGTCGATGAACCTGTTGGGGCGCTATCTGGAAGAGGGTCGGTTTTGCCCGAGGGATCCGGACGCTGCCGTGGCGTGGTATCGACGCTCAGCCGAAGCCGGGGATTTCCGTGGGCAGTTCAGTTACGCGGCGGTGCTGGCCGACAGCGGCCAGATCGAGGCGGCGCTGGCGTGGTTGCGCAAGGCCTTGGCCGGCGGCAATCTGAAGTTTTTGCGGGTGGCGCACAAGGCGCTGGCGCAGGCGAATGATCCGCGGATTCGGGCGATGGCCGATGCCTATGAGCAACATGCCATGACCTGTTTCTGAGCGATAAAAAAACCCATGACAGGTCATGGGTTTTTTGTTCGCCGGCGTCTTACACGTAATACGACTTCAACGGCGGAAAGCCATTGAACTCAACCGCGCTGTAGCTGGTGGTGTACGCACCGGTCGACAACCAGTACAACCGATCACCGATCGCCAGGTTCAACGGCAGGCCGTACTTGTAGTTTTCGTACATGATGTCGGCGCTGTCGCAGGTAGGACCGGCGATCACCACTTCTTCCATCTCGCCTTTCTTCTCGGTCCAGATCGGGAACTTGATGGCTTCGTCCATGGTTTCGATCAGGCCGGAGAACTTGCCCACGTCCGTGTACACCCAGCGCTCGACGGCGGTGCGCGATTTACGTGCCACCAGCACCACTTCGCTGACCAGGATGCCGGCGTTGGCGATCAACGAACGGCCCGGTTCCAGGATGATTTCCGGCAGGTCGTCGCCGAAGTCTTCCTTGAGGAAGCGGATGATTTCCTCGGCATAGGTTTCCAGGCTGTTGGTGCGGGTGATGTAGTTGGCCGGGAAGCCGCCGCCCATGTTGATCAGCTTGAGGTGGATGCCGTCTTCTTCCTTCAGGCGCTCGAAGATCACTTTGACCTTGGCGATCGCCGCGTCCCACACGCTGATGTCGCGCTGTTGCGAGCCGACGTGGAACGAGAGGCCATACGGCACCAGGCCCAGGTCGCGGGCGAGGATCAGCAGGTCCATGGCCATGTCGGTCTGGCAGCCGAATTTGCGCGACAGAGGCCAGTCAGCCGTGGTCGAGCCTTCGGTGAGGATACGCACATAGATTTTCGAGCCCGGCGCGGCCTTGGCGATGTTGCGCAGGTCGGCTTCGGAGTCGGTGGAGAACAGGCGCACGCCCTTCTCGTAGAAGTAGCGGATGTCCTTGGATTTCTTGATGGTGTTGCCGTAGCTGATACGGTCGGGGCTGACGCCGCGGGCCATGACCTTGTCCAGCTCGTAGATCGAGGCGATGTCGAAGCTCGACCCCTTGTCTTTCAACAGGTCGATGATCTCGACGGCAGGGTTGGCCTTGACTGCGTAATAGATTTTGGCGAATTCGAAACCGGCGCGCAGGTCATCGTAGGCCTGGCTGATCATCGCGGTGTCGATCACCACGAACGGGGTTTCTTGCTTGTCGGCGAACGCCTTCATTTTGTCAAAAGTGGCGCGCGCGAAATAATCTTCGACGTTGATCGACATGCTGGGAACTCCTAAGGGCAAACTAAATTGATCAATGGGTGCAAATGAACGTCCTCCGTATCCCCACTTTGGTTCGCCTACTTCCCAAGGCATGTCGCCGAAAGCAAAAAGGCCATGGGATAAGCTTCCCTTGGCCTTGCTGTCTCGTCGTCAGTACTTGAGCCGGATGGATCGTTTCCAGCATGGACGTTCGGCGCGAACTTTAGGGCGTGAGGGGCTTGAGATCAACTAAAAATGTCGCGTTTTTGCACGCGTTCGTCGCGGGACCGGGTGCAGCTACTTATGTAACCGACCGGTGTGACGGATTGATGTTCCCTGCAGGCGGATAATCAGGGGGATTTCCCTGACACACCACGGACCAAATGTGGGAGGGGGCTTGCCCCCGATGGCAGTGTGTCAGTCATGAATATATTGACTGATACACCGCCATCGGGGGCAAGCCCCCTCCCACAGTTTTAAGCGTGTTGTGTCAGGTCAGGCCAGGGCGGTTTCGGCAGGCGAAACGATACTGGTCTTGCCCCCGCGCGACTTGCCGGAGCTCAGGTACTCGGCAATCGATTCCTGGGTCACTTCGCCCAAAAACACCCGCTCGGCGTCCATCACCGGCAACCATGAACGGTTGAACTCGTACATGCGCGACAACAGGATGCGCAAGTGCTCGTCATACGCGGCCGTGGCGTTGAATTCGCGCAGGTATTGACCGCAAGTGCCGGTCTGACGGTGCAGGTCGCGACGGCGCACATAGCCTAGCGCCTTGTTGTCGGCGCAGGTGACCACCACATAGCGGCGGTCGAGTTCGTCCATCAGCTCCAGGGCATCGGCCACCGGGGTTTCCGGGCTGACCGACGGGGCGTTGTCTGCCGCGTCTTCGGCTTTTACCAGCAGCAGACGCTTGAGGGTGCTGTCCTGGCCGACGAAGTTGCTGACGAACTCATCCGCCGGGTGCGCCAGCAGGGTGTCCGGGTGGTCGATCTGCAGCAGTTTGCCGGCGCGGAAGATGGCGATCTTGTCACCCAGCTTGATGGCTTCGTCGATGTCGTGGCTGACCATGATCACGGTCTTGTTCAGCGCGCGCTGCATCTCGAAGAACTCGTTCTGGATCATCTCGCGGTTGATCGGGTCGACCGCGCCGAACGGCTCATCCATCAGCAGCAACGGTGCATCCGCGGCCAGCGCCCGGATCACGCCGATGCGCTGTTGCTGGCCACCGGACAGCTCACGCGGGTAGCGGTGCAGGTACTGCTTGGGCTCGAGCTTGATCATGCTCATCAACTCGCGGGCGCGGTCGTGGCATTTCTGCTTGTCCCAGCCCAGCAACTTGGGCACGACCACGATGTTTTCCTCGATGGTCATGTTCGGGAACAGGCCGATCTGCTGGATCACGTAGCCGATGTTGCGACGCAGGGTCACTTCGTCGAGGTCGGTGGTGTCTTCGCCGTTGATCAGGATCTTGCCCGAGGTGGGCTTGATCAGGCGGTTGATCATTTTCAGCGTGGTGCTCTTGCCGCAGCCCGAGGGGCCGAGGAATACGCAAATCTCGCCTTCGTTGACGGTCAGGCTTACGTCGTTCACGGCGGAGACAGTCTTGCCGTTGCTTTGGAAAGTCTTGGTCAGGTGTTGAAGTTCGATCATTTGAGCAGTCCTTTTGGAGTCAGCGAGCGTTGCAGCCATTGCAGAAGCAGGTCGGCGAAGATGGCCAGGAGACTGACCAGCACGGCGCCGACGATCAGCATCGACATGTCGCTGCGGCTGATGGAAGCCAGAATAAGTACACCCAGGCCGCCGGCGCCGATGGTGGCGGCGATGGTCATCACGCCGATGTTCATCACCACGGCGGTGCGTACACCGGCGAGGATCACCGGTACGGCGATGGGCAGTTCGACCATGCGCAGGCGCTGGCCGAAGGTCATGCCGATGCCTTTGGCGGCTTCGCGGATGCCCGGCTCCACGCCGGTCAGGGCCAGGTAGGTGTTACGCATGATCGGCAGCAGGGAGTAGAGGAACACGGCGGTGATCGCCGGCATTGGCCCCAGGCCCTGGCCGAATTTGGAGTAGAACGGCAGCAGCAGGCCAAACAGGGCGATGGACGGCACGGTCAGCAGCACAGTGGCGCTGGCTTGCAGCGGGCCGGCCAGGCTCGGGAAGCGGGTCATCAGCACGCCGAGGGGCACGCCGACGACAATCGCGAGGATCACGGCAATGCCGACCAGGGTGATGTGCTGCCAGGTCAGGTGCAGGACTTGGGCCCAATCAAGATGGGAAAAGGCGTTTAAAAATTCCATGTCTTCTCCTCTTAGTTGAGTGGATGCTGGCGCAGGAAGTCGGCGGCGACGGCGGATGGGCTTTCATGGTCGACGTCGACCCGCGCGTTCAGTTCGCGCATGGTTGTATCGTCAAACAGTGCGGCCAGTGGCTTCAGATCGGCGGCCAGTTGCGGATGAGCGTCCAGGTACACCTGACGCACCACCGGCGCGGCGGTGTAGTCCGGGAAGTAGTGCTTGTCGTCTTCGAGCAGCTTCAATTTGAAGGCATTCAGGCGCCCGTCAGTGGTGTACACCAAGCCGGCAAACACCTGGCCGTTACGCAACGCGGTGTAGACCAGCCCGGCGTCCATCTGCCGGGTGTTTTTGCGGGTCAGGTTCATGTCGTAGAGCTTGACCATGCCGCCCATGCCGTCGGAACGGTTGGCGAACTCGGTGTCCAGGGCCACCAGGCGCGTGGCCTTGGTTTTTTCCGCGAGGGCTTGGGTCAGATCGCTGATCGTGTTGATCTGCGGGAATTCCTGGGCCACGTTCTCAGGCAATGCCAGCGCGTAGGTGTTGCTGAATTTCGATGGCGAAAGCCAGACCAGGCCTTTTTTCGCGTCGAGTTCTTTCACCCGAGCGTAGGACTGTTCGCTGTCGAGCTTCTCGTCCACATGGTTGTAGGCCACCAGCGACACGCCGGTGTATTCCCAGATCAGGTCCAGTTGCCCGCTTTCCTGGGCACTGCGCGCCAGGTTGCTGCCCAGGCCGCCGGTCACGCGGGTGTCGTACCCCTTGGTGCGCAGGTACTGGGAAGTGATTTCGGCGAGCAGGGTCTGTTCGGTGAACACCCGTGCGCCGATGCGGATGACCGGTTTTTCAGCGGCTTGCGCAACCCCTGCAAACAGCAGGATGCAGCTCAATATCAATGTCAGTTTTTTCATGTGAATTCCTTTGCCGAGCCTTAAGACGCACGCACTCCGCGTTCCAGCCAGAGGCGGCTGCCCATGGTCACCAGACCGTCGAGCAGCAGGGCCAACAGCGCGGTACACGCGGCGCCGAGCAGCAATTGCGGCTGATTGTTCAGGGCGATGCCGGGGAAGATCAGGCTGCCCAGGCTGTTGGCGCCGATCAGGAATGCCAGCGGCGCGGTGCCGACGTTGATCGCCAGGGCCACGCGCACGCCGCCGATGATGATCGGCACGGCGTTCGGCAACTCGACGCGAAACAGCACCTGGCGCGGGGTCATGCCGATGCCGGTGGCGGCTTCTTTCAGCGAGCCCTGGACGTTTTTCAGGCCTTCGTAGGTGTTGCGCACGATGGGCAGCAATGAAGCGAGGAACAGCGCGAAGATCGCCGGGCCGCTGCCGATGCCGAGGACGCCGAGGGCGATGGCCAGTACGGCCAGGGGAGGGACGGTGTTGCCGATGTTGAAGATCTGCATGAAGCGTTCGGCGCGCCCGACCATGTTCGGGCGGCTGAGCAGGATACCGGCGGGGAGGCCCACAATCAGGGCGGCCAGCATGGAGACTAGGACGAGAATCAGGTGAGCTTGCAGGTAAAACAACAAATCGTCGCGGTACAGTTCGATGGTGTTGATGCCGATCCAGTGGATCAGCAGGGCCAGGAGAGCGACGACAACCGCTCCTCCTATCAGCCCTTTGCCATAGCGAATAGCCACAGGCGGACTCCTTTTTTCTTCTGTCGGCGAACACATTCCTGCGTGGCATGCCATTGCTGGCTGCCGTTGAATGTGGTCGCGAAAAGCAGCTCGCCCATGCCGGCAAAAGCGGCATGAGGTCAAGCCATGAGCGCAGCCTCGTCAGGCTAACTTGCTGATTTTTCAGCCCCTGTTTCGAGTGCGGTTGCAGGGGAGTGGACGTCTCTACCTTTTAAAAGGTTCCATACTTGGCAGTATTTAGCCACCCCCAACCGGGTGAACGGTGGTCCGGCTGCCTGGGTTTGCGCTATACTCGCCGCCCTTTTTTGACTCACCTGCCAGGCGATTTCCCATGACCCACCAGGCCGCCGAAGTCGCGAAACGCCGCACTTTCGCCATTATTTCCCACCCCGATGCCGGTAAAACCACCATCACCGAGAAGCTCTTGCTGATGGGCAAGGCAATCGCAGTGGCCGGCACGGTGAAATCCCGCAAATCCGACCGCCATGCCACCTCCGACTGGATGGAAATGGAAAAGCAACGGGGTATTTCCATTACCACGTCGGTCATGCAGTTCCCGTATCGCGATCACATGATCAACCTGCTCGACACCCCGGGCCACGAAGACTTCTCCGAAGACACCTACCGCACCCTGACCGCGGTGGACTCGGCCTTGATGGTCCTCGACGGCGGTAAGGGCGTCGAGCCGCGCACCATCGCGTTGATGGACGTCTGCCGCCTGCGCGACACGCCGATCGTCAGCTTTATCAACAAGCTCGACCGCGACATCCGCGATCCGATCGAGCTGCTCGACGAAATCGAAGCGGTGCTGAAGATCAAGGCGGCGCCGATCACCTGGCCGATCGGTTGCTACCGCGACTTCAAGGGCGTGTACCACCTGGCCGACGACTACATCATTGTCTACACCGCCGGCCACGGTCACGAACGCACCGATGTGAAAATCATCGAGAAGCTCGACTCCGATGAAGCCCGCGCCCACTTGGGCGATGAGTACGACCGCTTCGTCGACCAGCTGGAACTGGTGCAGGGCGCCTGCCACGAGTTCAACCAGCAGGAATTCCTCGACGGCCAACTGACCCCGGTGTTCTTCGGTACCGCATTGGGCAACTTCGGTGTCGACCACGTGCTCGACGCCGTGGTGGACTGGGCCCCGCGCCCGCTGGCCCGGGTCGCCAACGAGCGCACCGTGGAGCCGGTGGAAGAGAAATTCTCGGGCTTCGTGTTCAAGATCCAGGCGAACATGGACCCCAAACACCGCGACCGTATCGCCTTTATGCGAATCTGCTCCGGCAGGTACGAAAAAGGCATGAAGATGCGCCACGTTCGCACCGGCAAGGACGTGCGAATCGGCGATGCCCTGACGTTCTTCTCCTCCGAGCGTGAACAGCTCGAAGAAGCCTACGCCGGCGACATCATCGGCTTGCACAACCACGGCACCATCCAGATCGGCGACACCTTCACCGAAGGCGAAACGCTGGGCTTCACCGGCATCCCGCACTTCGCCCCGGAACTGTTCCGCCGCGTGCGCCTGCGCGACCCGCTGAAATCCAAGCAACTGCGCCAAGGCTTGCAGCAACTGGCGGAAGAGGGCGCGACCCAGGTGTTCTTCCCCGAGCGCAGCAACGACATCATCCTCGGCGCCGTCGGTGTGCTGCAGTTCGATGTGGTCGCCAGCCGCCTGAAAGAGGAATACAAGGTCGAATGCTCCTACGAGCCGATCACCGTGTACTCCGCGCGTTGGATCGAGTGCAGCGATAAGAAGAAGTTGGAAGAGTTCTCCAACAAAGCCGTGGAAAACCTCGCGGTCGACGGCGGCGGTCACCTGACCTACCTGGCGCCGACCCGGGTCAATTTGGCGCTGATGGAAGAGCGTTGGCCGGATGTGAAATTCCGCGCTACTCGCGAGCACCATTAAGCTCTGAGCGGTGAACAAGAGGGCGAAGCTGTCATGGCTTCGCCCTTTTTCATGGGCGCTGCAAAACCAGAGGTGGGAGGGGCGGTGCTACGGTTCGACTTGCTCGCCCACATTTTTTGATCTCCACCCGATGTGGGGATTGGCGAGAACCCGGCATCGGGACTAGCTTCAACGCTGGCGGCGCTAAACAGCGGTCGTGCGGGATTCACCTACTGACTGGAGGGGATCAACCATGAGTATTGTTCAACGAGTCGTGCTGTTACTGAAGGTGCTGGTGCTGTTGTCATTGGGAATGTCGACGGCCTGGGCACATAACCCGGTGCAGAGCGGGGCAGGGGTGTCTGCGCTGCAGAGTGGGCAGGCCAAGGGCCTGCAACTGGCCAAGTCTGAAGCGGAGCCCGGCGATGAGGACCAGGGCGGCAGCAAGGGCGATGACGACTCCACCACCGACGAACCGGGCGATGACAACCCGGATGATGAAGGCGATAGCCAGACGTAGACCCGGCAAAAAAAAGCCCCTCCCGCCAGGCTGATGCGCAACCTGACGGGAAGGGCTGTAGAACGCTGTGTCACCGCGCCCCCCACAGGGGAGCGCGACGCTCGTTTCAGGCGACGAACTGCTCCGCATAGTGGCAAGCCACCTGGCGGTTATCCAACTCCCGCAACTGCGGCTCCTCGCTGCTGCACCGCGCCGTCGCATACGGGCAGCGCTTGTGGAAAGCGCAGCCGGACGGCGGGTTCAGCGGGTTGGGCAGCTCGCCGACGATTTTGATCTTCGGCTTGTTCGGGTCCGGGTGGATGGTCGGTGTGGCCGACAGCAGCGCCTGGGTGTACGGGTGCAGGGGGCGCGCGTAGATGTCGCCCTTGGGGCCGACTTCCACCGGGCGCCCGAGGTACATCACCATCACGTCGTCGGCGACGTGTTGTACCACCGCGAGGTTGTGGGAAATGAACACGTAGGCGGTGTTGAATTCCTGCTGCAAATCCATGAACAGGTTAAGCACCTGGGCCTGGATCGACACGTCCAGTGCCGAGGTCGGCTCATCCGCCACCAGCACTTTGGGTTGCAGCATCATCGCCCGGGCCAGGGCGATCCGTTGGCGCTGGCCGCCGGAGAACATGTGCGGGTAGCGCTGATAGTGCTCAGGGCGCAGGCCCACCTGCTTCATCATCGCCTGGACCTTTTCGCGGCGTTCGGCGGCGGACAGGTGGGTGTTGATCAGCAGCGGTTCAGCCAGTTGGTCGCCGACTTTCTGCCGCGGGTTCAACGAGGCATACGGGCTCTGGAACACCATCTGCACGTCTTTGCGCAATTGCTTGCGCTGCGCCTTGTCGGCGCCGGCGACTTCCTGGCCGGCGATTTTCAACGAGCCCGACGACGGCTCTTCAATCAGCGTCAGCGCACGGGCCAGGGTGGATTTGCCGCAGCCCGACTCGCCCACCACGGCGAGGGTCTTGCCGGCTTCCAGTTCGAAGGACACGCCATTGAGGGCGCGCACGGTGGCGTGGCCCTTGAACAGGCCTCGGGACACTTCGTAGTGACGGGTCAGGTCGCGGGCGGTAAGAACGACGGCCATTACGCCACCTCCTGGTTCAAGGGGTAGAAGCAGCGCGCGAGGCTGTTCGATTTAGGGTCCAGGCCCGGGCGGGTCTGGCGGCAGCTGTCTTGCACGTAGGGGCAACGCGGCGACAGCAGGCAGCCTTGCGGGCGGTCATAACGGCCGGGCACGATGCCGGGCAGCGTGGCCAGGCGCGCGGCACCGAGGCTGTGCTCCGGAATCGCCTTGAGCAGCGCTTCGCTGTAGGGATGCGCCGGAATGTCGAACAGTTGCGGCACCTGGCCGACTTCCACGGCTTGGCCGGCATACATCACACACACGCGCTGGGCGGTTTCCGCGACGACCGCGAGGTCGTGGGTGATCAGCACCAGGCCCATGTTCTGCTCTTTCTGCAGGGCCAGCAGCAGGTCCATGATCTGGGCCTGGATGGTCACGTCCAAGGCGGTGGTCGGTTCGTCGGCGATCAGCAACTTCGGCTCGCCGGCAATCGCCATGGCGATGGCCACGCGTTGGCTCATACCGCCGGACAGTTGGTGCGGGTAGGCATCCATCCGGCTGGCGGCGCCGGGGATCTCGACTTTTTCCAGCAGTTCGATGGCACGCTTGCGTGCTTGCTTGCTGGACATCTTCAGGTGCAGGCGCAGCACTTCTTCGATCTGGAAACCCACGGTGTAACTGGGGTTCAGCGCGGTCATCGGGTCCTGGAACACCATCGCCAGGTCTTTGCCGACGATCTGCCGACGCTGGCGGTTGCTCAGCTTGAGCATGTCCTTGCCGTCGAAGTTCAGGGCGTCGGCGGTGACGATGCCGGGGTGTTCGATCAGGCCCATCAGCGCCATCATGGTCACGGATTTACCCGAGCCCGACTCGCCCACGATCGCCAGGACTTCGCCTTTGTCGACGCAAATGTCGAGGCCATCGACCACCGGCACGGCGGTCTTGTCGCCGAAGCGCACGTTGAGATTCTTGATTTCTAACAGTGACATGGGAATCTCCTCAGGCGGCGTTCTTGAGTTTCGGGTCCAGCGCGTCGCGCAGGCCGTCGCCCATCAGGTTGATTGCCAGCACGCTGAGCAAAATGGTCAGACCCGGCAGGCTCACGACCCACCAGGCGCGTTCGATGTAGTCACGGGCCGAAGCCAGCATGGTGCCCCACTCCGGCGTTGGCGGTTGCACGCCCAGGCCGAGGAAGCCCAGCGCGGCGGCATCGAGGATCGCCGAAGAGAAACTCAAGGTCGCCTGCACGATCAGCGGCGCCATGCAGTTGGGCAGCACGGTGATGAACATCAGGCGCGGCAGGCCGGCACCGGCGAGGCGGGCGGCGGTCACGTAGTCGCGGTTGAGTTCGCCCATCACCGCAGCGCGGGTCAGACGCACGTAGGACGGCAGCGACACGATGGCGATGGCGATCACGGTGTTGATCAGGCCAGGGCCGAGGATCGCGACAATGGCAACGGCCAGCAGCAGCGATGGCAGGGCCAGCATGATGTCCATCAGGCGCATGATGGTCGGGCCGAGCAGGCGCGGGAAGAACCCGGCGAACAGCCCGAGCAGGATGCCCGGAATCAGCGACATCACCACCGACGACAAGCCGATCAGCAGCGACAGGCGCGAGCCCTGGATCAAGCGCGAGAGCAAGTCACGGCCGAGTTCGTCGGTGCCGAGCAGGAACTGGATCTGCCCGCCTTCCAGCCACGACGGCGGGGTCAGCAGGAAGTCGCGATATTGTTCGCTGGGGTTATGCGGCGCCACCCACGGGGCGAACAGCGCGCAGAACACGATCAGCAACATGAACAGCAGGCCGGCAACCGCGCCTTTGTTCTTGGAGAAGGCTTGCCAGAATTCTTTGTACGGCGACGGGTACAGCAGGCTCTGATCGACTGCTGACACTGGAGTAGGTGTGGTCATGGTCATGATCTCAGCGCTGGTGACGGATGCGTGGGTTGACGAAGCCGTAGAGGATATCCACCACGAAGTTCACCAGGATCACCAGGCAGGCGATCAGCAGGATGCCGTTTTGCACCACCGGGTAGTCCCGCGCGCCAATGGCTTCGATCAACCATTTGCCGATGCCGGGCCACGAGAAGATGGTTTCGGTCAATACCGCACCGGCCAGCAGGGTGCCGACTTGCAGGCCGACCACGGTGAGCACCGGGATCAGCGCGTTCCGCAGGCCATGCACGAACACCACGCGCGCCGGCGACAGGCCTTTGGCCTTGGCGGTGCGGATGTAGTCTTCGCGCAGTACTTCGAGCATCGACGAGCGGGTCATCCGCGCAATCACCGCCAGCGGGATGGTGCCGAGCACGATAGCCGGCAGGATCAGGTGGTGCAGGGCGTCCCAGAACGCGTCCGGCTCGTTGGCCAGCAGGGTGTCGATCAGCATGAAGCCGGTGCGCGGCTCGATGTCGTAGAGCAGGTCGATACGCCCGGAAACCGGGGTCCAGCCCAGGCTCACCGAGAAGAACATGATCAGGATCAGGCCCCACCAGAAGATCGGCATCGAATAGCCCGCGAGGGAGATGCCCATCACCCCATGGTCGAACAGCGATCCTCGCTTCAACGCCGCGATCACCCCCGCCAACAGGCCCAGGATACCGGCGAACAACAGGGCGGCCATGGACAGCTCCAGGGTCGCCGGGAAGAGTGCGGTGAACTCGGTCCACACGCTGGTGCGCGTGCGCAGGGATTCGCCAAGGTCGCCTTGGGCCAGCTTGCCGATGTAGTCCAGGTACTGCGCATACAACGGCTTGTTAAGGCCAAGGCGTTCCATTGCCTGTGCGTGCATCTCGGGGTCGACCCGGCGTTCGCCCATCATGACTTCTACGGGGTCGCCTGGAATCATGCGGATCAACGCAAACGTCAGCAACGTGATGCCGAAGAAGGTGGGGATCAATAACCCCAATCGGCGGGCAATAAAACTAAACATCTTGTGGTGTACCTCAATCAGCCGGTTAGGCAGGTTCGACACCGTCAACGTCGACGGTGTCGAGCGTTCTTCTTATTTACTTCACCTGGGTGGTGGCGAAGTTATTGGTCGTCAGTGGGCTTTGGGTATAACCCTCGACGTTTTTGCGCATGGCGGTGAACATTTTCGGATAAGCCATGGGGATCCACGGTTGATCCTTGCCAAAGACGTCCAGTGCTTGTTCATAGAGTGCAGCGCGCTGGGTGGGTTCAGCGATGGCGCGCGCCTTGTCGATCAGGTCCTGAAATTCTTTATTACACCAACGGGCGTAGTTTTCGCCGTTCTTGGCCGCATCGCAACTCAGGTTCGGGGTGAGGAAATTATCCGGGTCACCGTTATCGCCGGCCCAGCCTGTAGAGACCATGTCGTGCTCGCCCGCTTTGGCGCGTTTGAGCATCTCGCCCCACTCCATCACCTTGATGTTGACCTTCAGGCCGATCTGGGCCAGGTCCGCTTGCATGCGCTGGGCGCCGAGCATCGGGTTGGGGTTGGTCGGGCCGCCGCCGTTACGGGTGAACAGGGTGAACTCGGTGCCTTCCGGCACGCCGGCTTCCTTGAGCAGGGCGCGGGCCTTGTCGAGGTCGCGTGGCGGGTTTTTCAACGTGTTGTTGAAACCCAGCAACGTCGGCGGATACGGACCGGTGCCGACAACTGCGTTGCCTTTGCCGTACAGGGCCTCAGTGTAGCCGGCCTTGTCGAACGCGATGTTGATCGCGTGACGCACTCGTGCGTCGCTCATGTATTTGTGGGTGGTGTTCAAGGCAGTGTAGCTGGTGGTCATGGCCGCCAGTTCATCGACTTTCAGGTTCGGGTCTTTCTTGATGCTCGGGATGTCGTCGGGCTTCGGATACAGCGCGATCTGGCATTCGTTGGCCTTGAGCTTCTGCAGGCGCACGTTGTTGTCGGTGGTGATCGCCAGGATCAGCGGGTCGGCCGGCGGCTTGCCGCGGAAGTAGTCCGGGTTGGCCTTGAAGCGCACCTGGGCGTCCTTGGCGTAGCGGGTGAAGATGAACGGGCCGGTGCCGACCGGCTTGGCGTTGAGGTCATCGGTCTTGCCGGACTTGAGCAACTGGTCGGCGTATTCGGCCGAGTGGATCGACGAAAACGCCATGGCCAGGTCGGCCAGGAACGGTGCTTCCGGACGGGTCAGGGTGAAGACCACGGTGTGATCGTCGGTCTTCTCGACGCTCTTGAGCAGTTCCTTGAAGCCCATGCTTTCGAAGTACGGGTAGCCCACGTTGGACTTGGTGTGCCACGGGTGTTTCGGGTCCAGCTGGCGCTGGAAGCTCCAAAGCACGTCGTCGGCGTTCAGGTTGCGCGTGGGTTTGAAGTAGTCGGTGGTGTGGAACTTGATGTCGTCACGCAGGTGGAAGGTGTAGGTCAGGCCATCGGCGCTGATTTCCGGCAGGGCCTTGGCCAGCGCCGGGATCACTTCGGTGGTGCCGGGCTTGAAGTCCACCAGGCGGTTGAACATAGTTTCGGCGGCGGCGTCGGCGGTGACGGCCGTGGTGTACAGGACCGGATCGAAACCTTCCGGGCTGGCTTCGGTGCAGACCACCAGCGGTTTGGCCGAAATGCCGACCGCCACGCTCAACAGCGCAGCGGCAATGGCAGCTTGTAACGGGAGCATGTTCATTCGGAGCCCTCTGCAATCGATGGGACCAGACGAGCGTAGAGGGCGGGCTCGTCCTGAGCCCGCCGTCTACCTGGCGCTGATTAAAGGATGTTGAACGGGATGGTGGTGACCAAACGGAACTCTTTGATGCTGCCGTCGGACTGGAACTCACTGCCACGGTGCTCAACGTAGGTCGCACGAATGGCCGTGGCTTTGAGTGGGCCGCTCTGGATTGCGTAAGAGGCGCCTACACCGTATTCCTGGTGTTTTTCGCCGTCTTGGCTCTGGATGCCGTCATAGGCGAACTTGGCCCGACCACCGTTGCCGGTGTAGTGGGTGCCGTCGATGCCCCAGCCGCGCGCCGAGTAAGCGTTGAACTTCAGGCCTGGCACGCCGTATTCGGCCATGTTGATGGCGTAGGCGATCTGGAAGGACTTCTCGTTCGGGCCGTTGAAGTCCGAGGTCAGGGAGTTGGCCAGGTAGATGCCGTTGGTTTCGTGCAGGTAGTCGAAGTACTCGTTACCGTTCACTGCCTGGTACGCGAAGGTCAGACTGTGCGCCTGGTGGGTCAGGCCGAGCGACAGCGAGTAGGTGTCGTTGTCGATTTCGCCCATCAACTTTTTGCCTTCGTCGACGGTCTTGTAGTAGTTCAGGCCGGTGGTCAGGCCCAATACCGAGCTGTCGCCCAGTTCATGGGTCGCGCCGAAGTAGTACTGGTTCCAGAAGTCTTTGACGTTGGCGGCGAAGATGCTGGTTTTCAGGCTTTTCAGCGGCTGGTAGTTCAGGCCCAGGGTCGACACCTTGTCGGTTTCAGCGCCGTTGCCGTATTCACTGCGGAATTTCGACAGGCTCTGTTCGGTACGTGGCGAAACGCGGTCGAACACGCCGCCCTGGAACGACAGGTTGCTGAACTCTTCGCTGTTGAAACTCACCCCTTCGAAGCTCGAAGGCAGCGCACGGTTGCCGATGGTATCGACGATGCCGCTGCTGAAGTTCTGGCGACCGGCGGTCAGGGTGGTGTTGGAGACGCGGAACTGCACGTTGGCCAGGCCCAGTTTGCTCCACTGGTCGACTGCATCGCCGTTGGAGTCGGCCAGGGTACGGTTGGAGCCGCCCTTGATGTCACGCTTGCTGCGGTCCAGGACCAGTGCGTTGTAGACCGCCAATTCGGTCTTGACGCCCACGGTACCCTGGGTGAAACCCGAGCTGGCGTTGAGGATGGTGCCCTGTACCCAGTTGGTACGATTGCGGTCGGTGCGGGTTTCGCCGTGCTTCTTGTACTCGAAGGTGCCCCCACGGTACTTGCTTTCATGGGAGTACCAGTTACGCGTGGTGCCGCCCAGGCTGAAGTCCTCGATAAAACCCTTGGCTTCGCTTTGAGCGCTGGTGCCGGCCAGTGTGGTGGGAACGAAGTCCTGGCTCTGGGTTTCCGCGTAAGCGGTCGCCGTGATGCTGCTGATGGCCAGGGCCAGAAGCGCTTTGCTGCTCAGTTTCATGGGTGAAGCTCCTTTGGTTCTCTTTTTTTATGCCGGTCTTTTAGGTGATCCGGCTATTGGTGTGTAACTCGTTCAAGCATTTGCAAACGTTTGCTGTAGGAAATTTCCCAACAGAAGGCTGCAAGTTTGCCGGAGAGTGTTATCCACTCCCCGCAATCCGGTTATTTTCTTATGGGGTGATACTGACGCCCGAGAACACGTTGCGGCCGAAGGGGCTCACTTGGAAACCTTCGACTTTGGCGCTTAACGGTTGGTTGACCGTCGAGTGGGCGACTGGCGTGATCGGCACCTGCGCTTTGAGCAGTTGCTGTGCCTGTTTGTACAGAACAGTCCGTTGTTCGCGGTCGGTGACGACCTTGGCTTGCTTGATCAGCTTGTCGTATGCCGGGTCGCACCACATGGAGTAGTTGTTCCCGCCGATGGCGTCGCAGCTGTAGAGGGTGCCCAACCAGTTGTCCGGGTCGCCGTTGTCGCCGGTCCAGCCGATCAGGCTGATATCGTGCTCACCGTTCTTGGTGCGCTTGATGTACTCGCCCCACTCGTAGCTGACGATCTTGACCTTGAGGCCGATCTTGGCCCAGTCGTTCTGCAGCATCTCGGCCATCAGCTTGGCGTTGGGGTTGTACGGCCGTTGTACCGGCATCGCCCACAGGGTGATCTCGGTGCCTTCCTTCACGCCGGCGGCCTTGAGCAGTTCCTTGGCTTTTTCCGGGTTGTAGGCGGCATCTTTGATGCTGTCGTCGTAAGACCACTGCGTCGGTGGCATGGCGTTGACCGCCAGTTGCCCCGCGCCCTGGTACACGGCGTTGAGGATGCTCTGCTTGTTCACCGCCATGTCCAGCGCCTGGCGCACTTCGAGCTGGTCGAACGGTTTGTGGCGCACGTTGTAGGCGATGTAGCCGAGGTTGAAACCTGGCTTGGTCAGCAGTTGCAGCTTGGGGTCGGCCTTGAGAGCGTCGACATCCGCCGGACGCGGATGCAGGGTGATCTGGCATTCGCCGGCCTTGAGCTTTTGCACGCGCACCGACGCGTCGGTGTTGATGGCGAAGATCAACTGGTCGAGCTTGACCCGGCTCGGGTCCCAGTACTGTTTGTTGCCGGCGTAACGGATCTGCGAGTCTTTCTGGTAGCGCTGGAAGACGAACGGGCCAGTGCCGATCGGCTTCTGGTTGATGTCGCTGGGCTTGCCCTGCTTGAGCAACTGCTCGGCGTATTCGGCCGACAGAATGGAGGCAAAGCTCATGGCGATATTTTGCACGAACGCCGCGTCGACCGTGTTCAGTGTCATCACCACGGTGTGCGGGTCGGTTTTCTCGACCTTGGCGATGTTCTTGTTCAGGCTCATCCCGTTGAAGTACGGAAACTCGGTGGGGTAGGCCTTGCGAAACGGATGGTCGGGGTCAAGCATGCGGTTGAAAGTGAACAACACGTCGTCGGCGTTGAAGTCCCGCGTGGGCTTGAACTCTTTATTGCTGTGGAATTTCACCCCTTCGCGCAGGTGGAAGGTGTAGGTCAGGCCATCTGGCGAAATATCCCACTTGGTTGCCAGCCCCGGTACGACGCTGGTCGCGCCCTTTTCAAACTCAACCAGGCGGTTGTACAGCGGCTCGGCCGCATCGTTGTCGGTGGCGGTGGTGTACTGCGCGGTGTCAAAGCCCGCCGGGCTGCCTTCAGAGCAAAACACCAGGCTCTTTTTTTCGGCGGCGTGGCCCATCGTGGCCACAGCCAGCAGGCTGGTACCAAAAATTGCGGATAGAACGGTGGTATGGCGCATGACGATCCCGATCCTTGTTTGTAGTTGTCATCAGCGAGCAATCCCCCCGGCATACGGCCAGGGGGACATCACTGATTCCACGCACAGCAAGTGCCCATCAGATTGGAGCCTCTGCTGTCCTACGACGTTAGGGGTCGAGGACTTCGCAGTAAATGCGCAAAATCTGACTGACCTTGTAGGCAACGGAGCCGCGAATCGAAGTTCATTGCCGTAGGACGGCAGCGAGCGCGAATGTGGTCTGTTTCCTACTGGCCTGGCGGATGCAATAACGGCGACGTTATGAAACGTCGCCGCCATCGTTCCTTACTTGCCGCTGACGCTCACGCCGTAGAAGGAGTTCAGGCCAAACGGGCTGATCTTGAAGTCCTGTACGGTGTTGCGCATGGGTTGATACACCGTCGAGTGCGCGATAGGTGTCATCGGGACTGCATCTTTGAGGATGTGTTGCGCCTGCTTATACAGCTCGGTGCGTTTGGCCACATCCGAGGTGGCCTTGGCTTCTTTCACGATGCCGTCGAATTTCTTGTCGCACCACTTGGAGAAGTTGTTACCGGACAGCGAGTCGCAGCCGAACAGCACGTTCAGCCAGTTGTCCGGGTCCCCATTGTCGCCGCTCCAGCCAATGATCATGGCCTGGTTCTCGCCGCCTTTGGAACGCTTGATGTACTCGCCCCATTCGTAACTGACGATGTTGACCTTCAGGCCGATCTGTTTCCAGTCGTTCTGCAGCATCTCGGCCATCAGCTTGGCGTTCGGGTTGTACGGACGTTGTACCGGCATGGCCCACAGGGTGATCTCGGTGCCGTCCTTGATCCCGGCTTCCTTGAGCAGTTCCTTGGCTTTGGCGACGTCGTGCGGTGCATCTTTGATGGTGGTGTCGTAGGACCATTGGGTCGGCGGCATGGCGTTGACCGCCAATTGGCCCGCGCCCTGGTACACCGAGTCGATGATCTGCTGCTTGTTCACCGCCATGTCCAGCGCCTGGCGCACGCGCAGGTCGGACAGCGGGTTAGGCGCGGTCTGGCCCTTGAGCACCGGCATGACGTTGTAGGCGATGTAGCCCAGGTTGAAACCGGCCTGGTGCGGCAGTTTCAAGTCCTTGTCGTCGCCCAGTGCCTTGAGGTCGGCCGGACGGGGGAACAGGGTGATCTGGCATTCGTTTTTCTTGAGCTTCTGGATACGCACCGACGGGTCGGTGGTGATGGCGAAGATCAGGTTGTCGATCTTCACGTCTTCAGGTTTCCAGTAGTCCTTGTTGCCGGTGTAACGAATGTTCGAGTCTTTCTGGTAGCTCTTGAACACGAACGGGCCGGTGCCGACAGGTTTCTGGTTGATGTCCTGCGGCGTGCCGTTTTTCAGCAGTTGCGCGGCGTACTCGGCCGACTGGATCGACGCGAAGCTCATCGCCAGGTTCTGGATGAAGGCGGCGTCCACGGTGCCAAGGGTGAACTTGACGGTGTGGGCATCGACTTTCTCGATGTTCTTGATGTTGGTGTCCATCCCCATGTCCGTGAAGTACGGGAACTCGGTGGGGTAGGCCTTACGGAACGGATCGTCTTTGTTGATCATCCGGTTGAAGGTGAACAGTACGTCGTCGGCCGAGAACTCGCGAGTGGGCTTGAAGTACGGGGTGGTGTGGAACTTGACGCCTTCGCGTAGGTGGAAGGTGTACGTCAGGCCATCCGGGGACACGTCCCAGCTGGTGGCCAGGCCAGGAACGACGGCGGTGCCGCCACGTTCGAACTGGCTCAGACGGTTGAACATGGTTTCGGCCGAAGCATCGAAGTCTGTTCCGGTGGTGTACTGGCCTGGATCAAAACCGGCCGGGCTCCCTTCGGAGCAGAACACCAGGTTAGTCGCCGCTTGGGCGAAAGGCGCTGCGGCCATAAGGCCAGCGCTAACAAGTAACGGAATGACTGCGTGTTTAAGCATGTTGGCCTCATGATTTGTTGTCATTTTTGGTAGTGAGGGCGACCTCGTGAGTCGGCCTGCGGATACTTATGCAGGGGCCATACCCATTGCAAGATGCTGAACGGTTGCAAGGATGAAAGAGTGGTACGAACGTACAGGAATGTCGCAAATATGAAAGTTTCGACATAAATGCGTACATTTGGAGGGCTTTTTCGGTGCCGCATGAGCACCAAAAAGGCCCAATCGAGGCGTGTTATGCACTCGATTGGGGCGTTGCTGTTACTTATCGAGACTCACGCCGTAGAACGGCGTCAGGCCAAAGGGGCTGATTTTGAAGTCCCGCACTTCCTTGCGAAGTGGCTGGAAAACCGTCGAGTTCGCAATAGGCGTTATAGGTACTTGTTCTTTAAGGATTTTTTGTGCCTGCTGATACCACTTGATACGCTGCTCGCGGTCGCTGCTGACCTTGGCCTGTTGCACCAGCTTGTCGTAGGCCGGGTTACACCATTTGGCGTAGTTGCTGCCCTTCACCGCGGCACAGCTGTAGAGCACGCCGAGCCAGTTATCCGGGTCGCCGTTGTCGCCGGTCCAGCCGTAAATCATCGCATCGTGCTCGCCATTCTTGGCGCGCTTGATGTATTCGCCCCACTCATAGCTGACGATGTTGGCCTTGATGCCGATGTTGGCCCAATCCTGTTGGATCATTTGTGCCGACATTCGCGCATTCGGATTGGACGCGCGTTGTACGGTCATCGCCCACAAGTTGATGGTCGTACCGGGTGCAACCCCTGCTTCTTTTAGTAGCGCCCGCGCTTTGGCCGGGTCGAACGGGGCATCCTTGATCGTCGGGTCATAAGACCACTGCGCCGGAGGCAAGGCGTTCTGCGCCAGTTGCCCGGCGCTCTGGTACACGGCCTTGATGATCGCCGGTTTATCGATGGCCATGTCCAGGGCCTGGCGCACCTTGAGTTGATCCAGCGGCGGATGCGTCACGTTGTAGGCCAGGAAACCCAGGTTGAACCCTGCTTGCTGCAACACGCGCAGGTTGGGGTCTTGTTTCATCACCTCGATGTCGGCAGGGCGCGGGTAACCGCTGACTTGGCATTCGCCGGCCTTGAGTTTCTGCAGGCGCGACGCGGCGTCCGGGGTGATCGCGAACACCAGGTTGTCGAGCTTCACATCCTCGGGTTTCCAATACTGTTTATTGGCGACGTAGCGAATCTGCGAGTCCTTTTGGTAACGCTTGAACACAAAAGGCCCGGTGCCCACCGGTTTTTGGTTGATGTCTGCGGCGTTGCCGGTCTTCAGCAGTTGCGCGGCGTACTCGGCCGATTGCACTGAGGCGAAACTCATCGCCAGGTTCTGTACGAACGAGGCATCGACGTTGTTCAGGCTGAAGCGCACGGTGTGTTCGTCCAGTTTGTCGACGCTTTTGATCGTGGTGTTCAAACCCATGTCGGTGAAATACGGCGACTCGGACGGGTAGGCCTTGCGAAACGGGCTGTCGGCATCCAGCAGGCGGTTGAAGGTGAACAACACGTCATCGGCGTTGAAGTCGCGGGTGGGCGTGAAGAAGTCGGTGGTGTGGAACTTGACGCCATCACGCAGGTGGAAGGTGTACGTCAGGCCGTCGTTGGAGACCTCCCAACGGGTCGCCAGGCCGGGTTCGACCTCGGTGCCGCCGCGCTTGAACTGGGTCAGGCGGTTGAACACGGTTTCGGCGGAGGCATCGAAATCGGTGCCGCTGGTGTACTGGCTGGGGTCGAAGCCGGCGGGGCTGGCTTCGGAGCAGTAGACCAGGGTGCTGGCCGCCTGGGCCATGGGCATAAAGGCCAGCAGGCCGGCGGCGAGGAGCAGCGGTTTGAAGATGGTTCTTTCCATGGAGACCCCTGAAGTGGCGGCGTATGGCTGCCCAAACGAAAACGGCGGTCCCCGAGGTTACCGCCGTTCAGGTTTATCAGGTAGGGGCTCACTTATATATGTGTTGGCGTCGACACTTCAATCAGGGTTGGCGCGGACGGGTCGATGGTGTAAGTGTCACCACTCAGTTCATTACTTTCACGTATCGTGAATGCCCGCGTGCTGGTGATATCCAAGTCTCGATTAGGTACTGTGCCGTCTTCGGTTCTGAGTTTAAGAACCCATTTGGTCGTGGCCTTGACAGTGTGCGTATTCAGTGAAGGATCATACTCTATGATGAAATGTTTTTGACCTGCCGAAACACCGTAGTTGTCTTTAAGTTGCGGTGGCATTAATTCCAGATAGGCTGGATGCGTGGCGCCTTGGTGAGCCACCTCTGAAATACGCGCTCTCAGATCAGCGTCGGGAATAGTCTCTTCAAGTACGGCCAGCCTGCTTTGTATGGTTTCATGTGCTTCGCCTCCCCTGAAATCAAGTTCGGTTCGCACGATATGACCATTCTCTCTTTTTATGATGGAGTAAATTTCTCGGTTCAAGTCAGGCGCAAAACTTTCGGAGTATCCAGTGTCAGGTTTGGCTCTCTCTCCTTCGGTGACGGCGAAATTACCGTCGTCGATTGTCCAGGAAACAGACAGTTTTCTTTTTATGTTTGAGCCTTCTTCGTACACGTCGTCGTAGAATCGGTAGTTTTTGCTTTCGTCCAGGTTCAAGTAGTCGTCAAACTTCTCGGCGCCGAGAATTTTCGAGCCCTTATCATCAAAAAAGCGCTCTGAGAACTTGGGGGTGGATGTTGATTCGGTGCTCGGGGTTGGCGAAGGCGAGCGCTGCCATGGCCATTTCACTCCGCCATCGCCACTCGCGGACTTCCACTGCCCAGCACCTGCAGCATGGACCGTCAGCACGGGTTTGCGAGTGCCTGGGTTAATGACTTGAACATAATTGTCGCTGAGTTTGAAATCGCTTCTGATCTCATACACGTTGCTCGAACCTGTGCCGTCGGTATAGCGGATAAACCATTGATCCTCACCGCTGGTTTCATTCTTGACCTGATAAATGCCTTTCGCATTGGGTTGGATATGTTCAATAAGTTGCTCACCGTTCGGCATTGCATGCTCGCTGATATTCTCCGATTCGCTGGGGCGCAACAAGTTGACCTCAGGCTCTAGAGTATGGGAACGCGGAACTTCAGCGTCATTGCTCGATACCTTGGGGGTTCGCACCAAATCAATGTCGTTCGAACGCTCGTTATATTCCCAGCTGTAGCGTTCAACGACCGGGGTCTTGCCTAAACCAGACTCCAGCCCTATTGTCGCAAGTTCGTGTCCCAGTTGCAGAGTTGATATCACCGCTGCGGCAGTGCCGCCAACCCGATCATTGGCGGTCATGCCATAGATCGAGTCATGGGCGCCGAAAAAAATATTGCCTGCGTTGCCGACGACGGGGATATAACCGAAAGTATTACCCCAAAAGTCCTTCGCAGCCTTCCAGCTTTGTTGCGTGGAACCAAACACCTCAGTTTGGTCGGACCATACTGAATTGTTTGTGTTCACCTCTTGGTATTTACCTGCAAGACCCGAATCCAGATTGCCGTATTTCAACCGGTAATCGCCACCTCGCGATTCGGTATAGTTGAATGTCTCTGCCACTGGCACGGCTTTATCGGCGAATATACTGGAATACCCTGGGTAGGTTGCATGAGGGTCGACAATCAAATTGTTGAGTACGTCCCCCGCCTTGGGCCAATGTGCATCTGTGCCGCCTTGCCGGTCGCTGGCGTTGAAACTGCGCTGCACATTTTCCCGGTTGTCTTTTGCCCAGTTGGCAAAATCCGCATCGCCGTGTATTTCACGAACTGCGCCGTTCTTCAAATCAAGCATCAAACCCTTGTTGGGCCGATGCTCATAATTGCCGTCAAAAGGGGTATGAGGAATAAATGCATAGCCTGCCAGTGGATAGCCGTAGATGTTGGGAATAATGACTTGTGCATTATTTTCTAATGTACGCTTTACGGCCGCTTGGCTGGCAGGCGTGAGTTTTTCAAAACTGTCTTTATTATTCGCCAGGCTCTGCAAGGTGCCCCGTACAACATAGGCGTCTGCTTTCCCCGAACGTATCGCCAGTGCTCCCGACTCGTGGCTCATGGGCTTGGCTATTTCATGTGTCCAATGATTTTGAAGATTCTGCCCGTGCAATTCCAAGTCGGCGACCTTGCTGCGGTCTTGTGGCGCGATCTCCATGAACTGGAAGTTGAGCGGGCCTCCTCGCTGCACTTTGTCGTGCGCAAAAGCACCCGCCGCGATTTCCCATGCAAAGTAAGTGCGTTTTTCGGTGTCGGTCAGCACCTCGGGTTTTCCGACCCCTTTGTAGGAGGTGAACGTCACTGTGATTTTTTCATGCGGGTCGTACCCGGCCGCCATTAACCCTCCGCTAAAGTAACCAGCAGGTTCGAGGAACTGGCGAGTCTTCTGAAATTTGATGTTGCGTTCGCCTTCGTTACCACGTTCTATCGTATTTGTCTGCGTGACGACGCGCCCGGCATAGGCATCAATGCGCTGCGTGCGCTCCTGCTGCGTATAGCTCGCCGTTGGTGGAGAAGGGGAGACTGATCCAAAAATGACTTGCTTGGAAAAATCAAATTCGTTTTCAGGCGTAGGACCTTTAATCGGTGTGTCGCCCGCTGAAACGCCAGGCGTTCCCTGAGGCGTATTAGTTTGTGACGAAGTTGAGGCATCAACTTCTCGTTTTTGACGATTATGTACAGGAGTAGGCGGGATAAACGGAGCGTTGGTAGTGACGGCAAGTGGCGGTAGGGATGACGGACACATATTTATTCTCGGCTGATTTTATTCATGAGTTTCATGAGGTTAATTATCTGGCGCGAAGCAATAGCATTCGATACGCGACACTGCTTTATGGCGCCTTTCAGTGGTTTGGTTTTTCTCTAAGTGCTGTTGAGTTACATGAGTGCTGTAGGGCGGCGGATGAAGCCTTTATAACTGGGTGGCGGCATGGCTACTAAAGGTTCCCATGCCTGCTTTATGCTCTGTGACGTAACGACAGTAGCTTTGTGGGGTGCCTACAACTTTAGAAAGAAGTCTTATGCCAAGATATGAGCGACCCACTTCTGATTCAAAATGTTTAGATGAGTTGAATGAAACTGCGCGCGAAAAAAAACGGCGCCAGCCTTGTCGGGCCGCGCCGTTTTTTGTTGATAAGACTTATTGCAAGACTTCGATGACCCCGTCGGCGCTCATGCTCACTTGACTGGTCCCCGCCTCAACTTCCGGCGTCGGCGCCGAATCCATCATGGCGGCTTTCATCATCATCCCACCGCGTGCGTAAGGTTGTGGATAACCATTGGTGTTGAAGTTCAGGTTGACGATCTTATAACCCTTGCCGCCCAACGCATCGGTGGCCAGTTGGGCGCGAGCCTTGAATGCGCTGACCGCGTCCTTGAGCAGGGCGTCTTCGCTGGACCTGCGCGTGGTGTCAGCGATGGCGAATTCCATGTTTTGCATTTTCAGGGTGTTGAGCAACTCGCCGGTGAGCTTGGACAGCGCCGGGAAGTCTGCGCTCTCCAGGCGCAGTTCGGCGCGTTCACGCCAACCGGTGATCTTCTGGTTCTTATTGTCGTAGATCGGGTAGCTGTTGCGGCTGCCCTGACGCAGGGTCACGGCCTTGACTTCGCGGGCCTGGCCCAGGGCCTGGTTCATGGTGGTGGTGATGTCGGCGGCGAGCTTGGCGGGGTCGGCGTTCTGGGATTCGGTATAGAGCGTCACGATCATCTTGTCGCGGGCCACTTCCTGGCTGACTTCGGCGCGCAGGGCGATCTGGTTGTAATGCAACTCATCGGCGGCGACGGCCGGGAGGCTGGCCAGGGTGCTGGCGCTGAGGGTGAGAGCGGCTGCGTTGCGAATGAAACGGGACATGGAAGCTCCTTGGAATGTTCGTATCGGTATGACTGTAGACGGTGGTGCCGGGTTCTTCGGGTTTACACATTCACTACAAGTTGTCGCAGTGCCGACGAACGGTCATTCAGCGCGCCTGCGTCAAAGAGCCACACGCGCCGTGTCTGCCGGTCGGCTTCGTTTATACTCCTGCCGATCCGCCTGCAGCGCTCACCGGGAGAGCTCATGCTCGCCGCCGTAAAACTGACTTCCGCCACCCGCCAGAACCTCTGGCGCCTGACGTTCATTCGCACCTTGGTATTGGCCGCGCAGGCCGGTTCCGTCGGGCTTGCCTATTGGTTCGACCTGCTGCCGCTGCCGTGGCTGCAACTGAGCGTGACCCTGGGTTTTTCCACCGTGTTGTGTGCGTTTACCGCCATCCGGTTGCGTACCACCTGGCCGGTGACCGAGCTGGAATACGCCCTGCAGTTGGCCTGCGACCTGTTTATCCACAGTGTGTTGCTGTATTTCTCCGGTGGTTCCACCAATCCGTTCGTTTCGTATTACCTGGTGCCCTTGACCATCGCGGCCGTGACCTTGCCGTGGCGCTACTCGGTGATACTCTCCGGCATTGCCCTGACCCTGTACACCTTGCTGCTGGCGCAGTTCTACCCGTTGCAGACGTTCCCCATCGCCCGGGAAAACCTGCAGATCTACGGGATGTGGCTGAGCTTCGCGCTGTCCGCCGCAGTTATCACCTTTTTTGCCGCGCGCATGGCCGAAGAACTGCGCCGCCAGGAAGAATTGCGCGCCATCCGCCGCGAAGAAGGCCTGCGCGACCAGCAACTGCTGGCCGTCGCGACCCAGGCCGCCGGTGCGGCCCATGAGTTGGGCACGCCCCTGGCGACCATGAGCGTGCTGCTCAACGAAATGACCCAGGACCACCACGATCCGGCGCTGCAAGAAGACCTCGGCGTGCTGCGCGAGCAGGTCAAGCAGTGCAAGCAAACCTTGCAGCAACTGGTGCGCGCCGCCGAAGCCAACCGCCGCCTGGCGGTGGAGATGCAGGACGTGACCCAGTGGCTCGACGAAGCCCTGAACCGCTGGCACCTGATGCGCCCCGAAGCCAGTTACCGTTTCCACCTGCTGGGGCAGGGCAGCGTGCCGCGCATGGCGCCGCCGCCGGACCTGACCCAGGCCCTGCTCAACCTGTTGAACAATGCCGCCGATGCCTGCCCCGAAGGCCTGGAAGTGCAGCTGGACTGGGACACGGAAAACCTCACCATCAGCATTCGTGACCACGGCGCAGGCGTGCCGCTGGCTATTGCCGAGCAGATCGGTAAACCTTTCTTTACCACCAAGGGCAAAGGCTTCGGCCTCGGCCTGTTTTTGAGCAAGGCCAGCGTGACCCGCGCGGGCGGCTCAGTGAAGCTCTATAGTCATGAGGAAGGCGGCACGCTCACCGAGCTGCGCCTGCCCCGTGTCGCACGAGGAGATATCGATGAGTGATGAGATCCAAGTCGAAGGCGAAGAACTGCCGCACCTGTTGCTGGTAGATGATGACGCTACCTTTACCCGCGTCATGGCGCGTGCCATGAGCCGTCG
Organism: Pseudomonas sp. Pse79; assembly: GCF_024519615.1. Lineage (NCBI taxonomy): Bacteria > Pseudomonadati > Pseudomonadota > Gammaproteobacteria > Pseudomonadales > Pseudomonadaceae > Pseudomonas > Pseudomonas sp. Pse79. Next base: position 67,004 of record NZ_JALJRR010000023.1, on the reverse strand, counting down.
CGGTTTCCGCGTCAGCACCGCGGGCTCCGCGGAAGAGGGCCTGAGCATCGCCCAGGCCGACCTGCCGGACTACGCCGCGCTCGACCTGAAAATGGACGGCGACTCCGGCCTGGTGCTGCTGCCCAAGCTGCTCGAACTCGATCCGGAAATGCGCGTGGTGATCCTCACCGGTTATTCCAGCATTGCCACCGCTGTCGAAGCCATCAAGCGTGGCGCCTGCAACTACCTGTGCAAACCGGCGGACGCCGACGACGTGCTGGCCGCCTTGCTCTCCGAGCATGCCGACCTCGACACCCTGGTGCCGGAAAACCCGATGTCGGTGGACCGCCTGCAGTGGGAACACATCCAGCGCGTGCTGACCGAGCATGAAGGCAATATCTCGGCCACCGCCCGCGCGCTGGGCATGCACCGGCGTACCCTGCAACGCAAGCTGCAGAAGCGCCCGGTACGGCGCTGAACGCCGGCTGAACAATCTACTTCAGGCCGCACGGCGCCTTGAACCGATGCTCTATGATCGGTTCAAACGCCTGCCATCTATTTCCTACCGAGCCTGAACGATGAATCAGAACGCTGAGTATTCCGCGGTCAACGACGCGGTGCGTGGGCACTTTTTTCGCCGAACCTGGGCGATGATCACGCCCTATTGGCGCAGTGAAGAAAAGGGCAAGGCATGGTTGCTGTTGTTGGCGGTGATTGGTTTGTCGCTGTTCAGCGTCGCGATCTCCGTGTGGATCAACCACTGGTACAAGGATTTCTACAACGCCCTGGAACATAAGGACACGGCGGCCTTCTGGCAACTGATCGGCTATTTCGGCGGCATCGCTGCGGTGGCCATCCTCGGTGCGGTTTATCGCTTGTACCTGACCCAGATGCTGACCATCCGTTGGCGGGCCTGGTTGACCGAAAAACACTTCGCACGCTGGCTCAGCGACAAAAACTACTACCAGCTGGAGCAGGGCGGTTACACCGATAACCCGGACCAGCGGATCTCCGAAGACCTCAATAACTTCACCTCCAGCAGCTTGAGCCTCGGCCTGGGCCTGCTGCGCAATGTGGTCAGCCTGGTGTCGTTTTCGATCATCCTGTGGGGTGTGTCGGGCAGCATCGAAGTGTTCGGTATCACCATTCCCGGCTACATGTTCTGGTGTGCATTGCTCTATGCCGCCGTGGGCAGTTGGCTGACGCACCTGATCGGGCGTCGCTTGATCGGGCTGAACAATCAACAACAACGCTTCGAGGCGGATTTGCGCTTCTCGATGGTCCGGGTCCGCGAGAATGCCGAGAGCATTGCCTTGTACAACGGCGAGCCCAACGAAAATCGCCGTTTGAGCCAACGCTTCGGCCGGGTCTGGCATAACTTCTGGGACATCATGAAAGTGTCCAAGCGCCTGACTTTCTTCACCGCCGGCTACAGCCAGATCGCAATCATCTTCCCGTTCATCGTCGCCGCGCCGCGCTACTTCACCGGCAAGATCGAGCTGGGCGAGCTGATGCAAATCAACTCGGCGTTCGGCAACGTCCAGGAGAACTTCAGTTGGTTTATCGGCGCGTACACGGAGCTGGCCAGTTGGCGCGCCACCAGTGATCGTCTGCTGAGTTTCCAGCAGGCCATGAGCGATAACGAGCAGCGCCCCGCGGCCATCGACGTGCGCCCGGAAGGCGAGCGCCTGGTGGTAGAGAAGCTCGGCATGGACCTGGCCGATGGCCGCCACTTGCTCGCCGGCGCCGACATGGTCGTCGAGCCGGGCCAGCGCCTGATGCTCAGCGGGCGTTCCGGCAGCGGTAAAAGTACGTTGCTGCGTGCCATGGGCCAGCTGTGGCCGGCGGGCCATGGCAGCATCCGCCTGCCAGCGGCGCGTTACCTGTTCCTGCCGCAGAAGCCGTATCTGCCGATCGGCACGTTGAAGGCCGCGCTGAGTTATCCACAGGACGACGGCGTGTACATGGACGAACGTTATGCACAGGTCCTGGAAACCTGCCGCTTGCCGCATCTGGTCGCGCGGCTGGACGAAGCCAACCACTGGCAGCGCATGCTCTCGCCCGGCGAGCAGCAGCGCCTGGCCTTTGCCCGTGCGTTGTTGTTCGCACCGCAGTGGCTGTACATGGACGAAGCGACGTCGGCCATGGATGAAGAGGATGAGGCGACGTTGTACCAGGCGTTGATCGATGAGCTGCCGGGGCTGAGCATCGTCAGCGTCGGCCATCGCAGCAGCCTCAAGCGCTTCCATGGGCGGCATGTGCGGATCGAAAGCGGCCACCTGCAAGAACAACCCGTGTCCTGAGGGCCGTACTCGGTCAGTGTGGGAGGGAGCTTGCTCCCGATAGCAGTGTGTCAGTCAGCCTATATATCAACTGATCCGCCGCTATCGGGAGCAAGCTCCCTCCCACAATGGCATCCCCGCTGGTCTGGAGATTGAGGCCCAACAAAAAGCCCGGCTGATCATCGATCAGCCGGGCTTTTTTACAGCGCCTGAAAAGACTTACTTCTTCAAGCCGTAATGCTCATCCAGCATGCCAGGGGCGTTCGGCGTTTTTGGCGCGTAGTCCCGTGGCGGCTCCTGGTTTTCCCGTGGCGGGGTCAGGCGTTCCCGTGGGGTTTGCGGTGCATCGGAATGCAGCGCGGCCAGCAGGCGCTGACGGGTGATGTCGTCGAGCGCCAGGCGGTTGGCGCCGTCGGCGAGGTGATCCTGTACTTCCTGGTAGCTCTGGGTGAGCTTCTTGACCAGGGTCGCGGTGCTGTTGAAGTGGGTAACAACCTCGTTCTGATAACTGTCAAAACGTTCCTGAATGTCATCCAACTGACGCTGCGTGCGGTTAGGCGCGGCATTCGGCAGCAAGCGAGCAACCAGGAATCCAATGGCGACACCGGCAACCAGGGCAAGAGTCGGCAACAACCAAACTAAGAGCGAGTGTTCCACGAGTCCTTCCTCTATAAACGGCTTTGCTTTACGTTAACGGCTCGGACCTGCGCTGTATACCGCGATTAAGCTCGCAATGATGCCATGCACAGACTTTTAGCTAGACGAGTCGACCCTTTGAGAGGTCACGGAGTTCATTCCTTGCTCATGCGTGAAACCCCTGTTTTGATCGATGGCCCGGTAGGCCAATTGGAAGCCCTGTACCTGGATCAGCCCGCGCCACGTGGCCTGGCGCTGATCTGCCACCCTAACCCGGTGCAGGGTGGGACCATGCTCAATAAAGTTGTTTCGACCCTGCAACGCACCGCCCGCGATGCCGGTTTGATCACCTTGCGATTCAATTACCGTGGCGTCGGTGCCAGCGCCGGCACCCATGACATGGCCAGCGGTGAAGTGGACGATGCCGAAGCGGCCGCCACCTGGTTGCGCAAGAAACACCCCGACCTGCCGATCACCTTGCTCGGTTTTTCGTTTGGTGGCTATGTCGCCGCCAGCCTCGGCGGCCGTCTGGAAGCCAAGGGCGAAAAGCTCGCGCACCTGTTCATGGTGGCCGCCGCGGTGATGCGCCTGGGCGATGCCGACCTGCTGCCGCAGAACTGCCCGCTGACCCTGATCCAGCCGGAAACCGACGAAGTGGTCGACCCGCAATGCGTCTACGACTGGTCCGCCACCCTGAAACGCCCCCATGAGCTGCTGAAAGTGGCAGAATGCGGACACTTTTTTCATGGCAAGCTCACCGATCTCAAGGATCTGGTGCTGCCGCGCCTCTCGAATTGATAGCAGTCTGATAAGCGATTACCCATGACGACTCGTACCCGTATCCTCACCGGCATCACCACCACCGGCACGCCGCACCTGGGCAACTACGCCGGTGCGATCCGCCCGGCGATCCTTGCCAGTCAGGACGCCAATGCCGACTCCTTCTACTTCCTGGCCGACTACCACGCCCTGATCAAATGCGATGACCCGCAGCGCATCCAGCGCTCGCGTATGGAAATCGCCGCGACCTGGCTGGCCGGTGGCCTGGATGTGAACCGGGTGACGTTCTATCGCCAGTCCGACATTCCCGAGATCCCCGAGCTGACCTGGCTGCTGACCTGCGTCGCCGCCAAGGGCCTGCTCAACCGCGCCCACGCCTACAAGGCGTCGGTGGACAAGAACGTGGAAAACGGCGAAGACCCGGATGCGGGCATCACCATGGGCCTGTACAGCTACCCGGTGCTGATGGCGGCGGACATTTTGATGTTCAACGCGCACAAGGTGCCGGTGGGCCGCGACCAGATCCAGCACGTGGAAATGGCCCGCGACATCGGTCAGCGCTTCAACCACCTGTTCGGCAACGGTAAAGAGTTCTTCACCCTGCCCGAGGCGGTGATCGAAGAAAGCGTCGCCACCTTGCCGGGCCTGGACGGTCGCAAGATGTCGAAGAGCTACGACAACACCATCCCGTTGTTCACCAGCGCCAAGGACATGAAAGACGCGATCTCGCGGATCGTCACCGACTCCCGCGCGCCCGGCGAAGCCAAGGACCCGGACAATTCGCACCTGTTCACCCTGTACCAGGCGTTTGCCAGCAAGGCCCAGGAACAGGAATTCCGCGCCGAGTTGCTGCAAGGCCTGGGCTGGGGCGAGGCGAAGAACCGTCTGTTCCAACTGCTGGACGGGCAACTGGGTGAAGCCCGTGAGCGTTACCACCAATTGATGTCGCGCCCGGCGGACATGGAAGACCTGCTGCTGATCGGCGCCCAAAAAGCCCGCGCCGTGGCCGCGCCGTTCCTCGCCGAGCTGCGTGAGGCCGTTGGCCTGCGTTCGTTCGTCAACCAGGCCGCGGCGCCGGTCAGCACCAAGAAAAAGGCCGCGAAAGCCGCGCGCTTCGTGAGTTTCCGCGAAGACGACGGCAGCTTCCGCTTCCGCCTGTTGGCGGCCGATGGCGAGCAACTGCTGCTGTCGCGCAACTTCGCCGACGGCAAGGCGGCTGGCGCCGTGACCAAGCAATTGCAAAGCGGCGCCGCGCTGGACGTGCGCCCTGAAGCCCTGAGCTTCAGCGTATGGCTGGACGACGCTGCGGTTGCCGACAGCGCGCCATTCGCCGACACCGCGTCGCGCGATGCCGCCATCGAAGCCCTGCGCGTTGCGCTGACCCCCCTCGAGGATTAACCCGACCAAGGGTTGATTGCCATTATCCGGGGCCGTCGTTACAGTGACGGCCCGTTTTTGTTGCCTTGCTAACGAAATTATGACGCCCCTAGAACGATATCAAGCTGATCTGAAACGCCCTGAATTCTTCCATGACGCGGCCCAGGAAACGGCGGTGCGTCATTTGCAGCGTCTGTACGAAGACCTGGTCGCGGCCTCGCAGAGTAAGCCAGGGATGCTCGGCAAGCTGTTTGGCAAGAAAGACCGCACGCCGGTCAAGGGCCTGTACTTCTGGGGCGGCGTGGGTCGCGGCAAGACCTACCTGGTGGACACCTTCTTCGAAGCGCTGCCGTTCAAGGAAAAGGTCCGCACGCACTTCCACCGCTTCATGAAGCGCGTCCATGAAGAGATGAAAACCCTGCCGGGCGAGAAAAACCCGTTGACCATCATCGCCAAGCGGTTCTCCGCAGAGGCGCGGGTGATCTGCTTCGATGAGTTCTTCGTCTCCGACATCACCGACGCCATGATCCTCGGCACCCTGATGGAAGAGCTGTTCAAGAACGGCGTGACCCTGGTCGCCACCTCGAACATCGTGCCCGATGGCCTGTACAAGGACGGCCTGCAACGCGCGCGCTTCCTGCCGGCCATTGCGCTGATCAAGCAGAACACCGAGATCGTCAACGTCGACAGCGGCGTCGATTACCGCCTGCGGCACCTGGAGCAAGCGGAGTTGTTCCACTTCCCGCTCAACGACGCGGCGCAAGATAGCCTGCGCAAAAGCTTCCGCGCCCTCACGCCGGAATGCACCCAGGCGGTGGAAAACGACAAGTTGATCATCGAAAACCGCCAAATCATCGCGCTGCGTACCTGCGATGACGTGGCCTGGTTCGACTTCCGCGAACTGTGCGACGGCCCGCGCAGCCAGAACGACTACATCGAACTGGGCAAGATCTTCCACGCCGTGATCCTCAGTGGCGTGGAGCAGATGAGCGTCAGCACCGACGACATCGCGCGCCGCTTTATCAACATGGTCGACGAGTTCTACGACCGCAACGTCAAGTTGATCATCTCGGCGGAAGTCGAGCTCAAGGACCTCTACACCGGCGGTCGCTTGAACTTCGAATTCCAGCGCACCCTGAGCCGCCTGCTGGAGATGCAATCCCACGAGTTCCTGTCGCGGGCGCACAAACCCTAAGCACGACGCAGTAAAAAGTGTGGGAGGGGGCTTGCCCCCGATAGCGGTGTATCAGTGCCAGATGTACTGACTGATACACCGCTATCGGGAGCAAGCTCCCTCCCACATTTTGTCTCTGTACAGCCCTGATTATGCGGCTTGCTGGAACTGCTGGCGGTACTGGTTCGGTGACAGCTCGGTGTGCTGCCTGAACAGCCGCGCAAAGAAACTCGCATCGTCGTAGCCCACCTCATAACTGATGGTCTTGATGCTCTTGCGGCTGCCCGAGAGCAGCCCTTTCGCCGTCTCGATGCGCAAGCGTTGCAGGTAATGCAGCGGCTTGTCGCCGGTGGCGGTCTGGAAGCGGCGCATGAAGTTGCGGATGCTCATGCCGTGCTCCCGGGCCACGTCCTCGAAGCGGAACTTGTCGGCGAAATGCTCTTCGAGCCAGTGCTGGATCTGCAGGATGATCACATCCTGGTGCAGCTTCTGCCCGCCGAAACCGATCCGTCCCGGCGAATAGTTGCGCTGCACTTCGTAAAGAATATCGCGGGCCACGGCCTGGGCGATGTTGGCGCCGCAGAAGCGTTCGATCAGATAGATATAGAGGTCGCAGGCCGAGGTGGTGCCGCCGGCGCAGTACAGGTTGTCGGCGTCGGTCAGGTGCTTGTCCTGGTTGAGCTGGACCTTGGGGAAGCGCTCGCTGAAGGCAGTGAAGAAACGCCAGTAGGTGGTCGCCTCCTTGCCATCGAGCAGCCCGGCTTCGGCCAGCCAGAACACCCCGGTCGCTTCGCCGCAGAGCACCGCGCCGCGGGCGTGCTGTTCGCGCAGCCACGGCAGCACTTGCGGGTAGCGCGTACTCAGGGCATCGAAGTCATCCCAGAAGGCCGGCAGCACGATGATGTCGGCGTCTTCCAGGCCGCCGTCCACCGGCATGATCACATCACTGAAGCTGCGCACCGATTGCCCGTCGGGGCTGACCAGGCGCGTTTCGAACGCGGGAGTCAGGCCCAGGCCTTGTTGTTTGCCGTAACGCAGGCTGGCGAGGTGGAAGAAATCCTTGGCTTGCATGAGGGTGGAAGCGAACACCCGATCAATGGCCAAAATGCTGACGCGCCGCAAGGGCGTGGAGATTTGGTTAGACATAATTTCATTTATTCTTATAGGGGAAAGTGGTCACCAGACGGCTGGATCGTCTTATTTTTTGTCGCATGTGTCCAGTGTCCTGTGACGCCTTCGCGGCATAGGCTCTGTGGTTCGTCTTTGTCCGACAATCCACGCAGGTGACCTCATGATCCCCAGAACGTTGTTCAGCCCGGAACACGAACTCTTCCGCCAGAGCGTGCGTACCTTCCTTGAAAAAGACGCTGCGCCGTTCCATGCGCAATGGGAGAAGCAGGGCTATATCGACCGTGCGCTGTGGAACAAGGCCGGCGAGGCGGGGATGTTGTGTTCCCATCTGCCGGAGGAGTACGGCGGCCTGGGCGCAGACTTTCTCTACAGCGCGGTGGTGATCGAAGAGATCAGCCGCCTGGGCCTGACCGGCATCGGTTTCTCCCTGCATTCGGACATTGTCGCGCCGTATATCCTGCATTACGGCAGTGAAGCGCTGAAGCACCAATACCTGCCCCAATTGATCTCCGGCGAGAAGGTCACGGCCATCGCCATGACCGAGCCGGGCGCCGGGTCCGACCTGCAAGGGGTCAAGACCACGGCGGTGCTGGACGGCGATGAGTATGTGATCAACGGCTCCAAGACCTTCATCACCAACGGCTTTCTCGCCGATCTGGTGATCGTGGTCGCCAAGACCGACCCCAAGGCCGGCGCCAAGGGCACCAGCCTGTTCCTGGTGGAGGCCGCTACGCCGGGCTTCGACAAGGGCAAGCGCCTGGAAAAGGTCGGCATGAAGGCTCAGGACACCTCGGAGCTGTTCTTCCAGGATGTCCGTGTGCCCAAGGAAAACCTGCTGGGCCAGGCAGGCATGGGCTTCGCCTACTTGATGCAGGAGCTGCCGCAGGAGCGCTTGACCGTGGCGATTGGCGCGCTGGCGTCAGCCGAAGCGGCGCTGCAATGGACCCTCGACTACACCCGTGAGCGCAAGGCCTTCGGCAAGGCGATTGCCGACTTCCAGAACACCCGCTTCAAATTGGCGGAGATGGCCACCGAGATCCAGATCGGCCGCGTGTTCGTCGATAAGTGCCTGGCGTTGCACCTGGAGGGCAAGCTCGACGTGCCTACCGCCGCGATGGCCAAGTACTGGGCCACGGACCTGCAATGCAAGGTGCTCGACGAGTGTGTGCAATTGCACGGCGGCTACGGCTTCATGTGGGAATACCCGATCGCCCGCGCCTGGGCGGATGCGCGGGTGCAGCGGATTTATGCGGGGACCAATGAGATCATGAAGGAGATTATCGCGCGGGCGCTTTGATTTCGATGGTGTGGCTGAGAGCCTCATCGGGGGCAAGCCCCCTCCCACGTTTTACTGGGTTCACACGGCTAAGTGTGGGAGGGGGCTTGCCCCCGATAGCGGTCTAGCGATCAATCAAGGTGCTGGATTAGGATGATCCTTCTGAATCGCCTCAATCCCCTCCAGCACCTCTTTCGACAGTTTCAGGTCAGCGCTGGCAAGGTTGCTGTCCAGTTGCTCCAGGCTCGTCGCACCAATGATGTTGCTGGTCACGAACGGCTGTTGCGTGACGAACGCCAACGCCATCTGCGCCGGGTCCAGGCCGTGTTTGCGGGCCAGGGCCACATAACGGCTGCACGCTGCTTCCGACTGCGGGTTGAAATAGCGACTGAAGCGGCTGTACTCGGTCAGGCGGGCTTTTGCCGGGCGCGCACCGCCTTCGTATTTGCCGCTGAGCATGCCGAATGCCAGGGGCGAATAAGCCAGCAGACCGCACTGTTCGCGAATGGCGATTTCCGCCAGGCCCACTTCAAAGCTGCGGTTGAGCAGGTTGTAGGGGTTCTGGATCGACACCGCGCGGGTCCAGCCGCGGGCTTCGGCCAGGGCGAGGAACTTCATGGTGCCCCACGGCGTTTCGTTGGACAGGCCGATGTGGCGGATCTTGCCGGCCTTCACCTGCGCGTCCAGCGCTTCGAGGGTTTCCTCCAGCGGCGTCAGGTCGTCTTCGTCCTTGTGCTTGTAGCCCAGCTGGCCGAAGAAGTTGGTGCTGCGCTCCGGCCAGTGCAACTGGTAGAGGTCGATCCAGTCGGTCTGCAGGCGCTTGAGGCTGGCATCCAGGGCTTCGACGATGTGCTGGCGGTTGTGGCGCAGGTGGCCGCCGCGGATATAGTCGATGGTGTTGCCGGGGCCGGCGATCTTGCTGGCGAGAATCCAGTCGGCGCGGTCGCCGCGGCTTTTGAAGTAATTCCCGATGTAGCGTTCGGTGGTGGCATAGGTGTCGGCCTTGGGCGGCACCGGGTACATTTCCGCCGTGTCGAGGAAGTTGATCCCCGCGGCCTTGGCCCGTTCGATCTGCGCGAAGGCCTCTGCCTCGCTGTTCTGCTCGCCCCAGGTCATGGTGCCCAAGGCTATCGCGCTTACGTGCAGATCGGTACGGCCCAGCTGTCGATAATCCATCGGGTGCTCCTTCGGGGAAAACAATCATAAAAGCAGGTTGAATTTTTTTTCGCAATCTGCATAATTGCCCACCTCTTTCTGCAGTGGAAGTGATGCGCCGCCTGCCGAAGAATCTTGCCGTTGAACGGACGCGCCGACCCGAGCCCCCGATAGCGTCTGTATCCGGCTGCCTTTGACTTGTCAAAGTACGCACTATTCAGTAAGATCCGCCGTCTAATTTACAGGGCGGCCCCTGAGGCTATTAAAGAATGACAACTTTTACTGCAAAACCGGAAACAGTTCAGCGCGACTGGTTTGTCGTCGACGCCGCTGGTCAGACTCTGGGTCGTCTGGCCACTGAAGTCGCCAGCCGTCTGCGTGGCAAGCACAAGCCTGAATACACCCCTCACGTTGACACCGGTGACTACATCGTGATCATCAACGCTGAGCAGGTACGTGTTACCGGCAACAAAGCGCAAGACAAAATGTACTACCGTCACTCCGGTTTCCCAGGCGGCATCAAGTCTTCCAATTTCGAAGGTCTGATCGCCAAGAAGCCTGAGGCCCCGATTGAAATCGCGGTTAAAGGCATGCTGCCGAAGGGCCCACTGGGTCGCGATATGTTTCGCAAGCTGAAAGTCTATGCGGGCGCTGCTCACCCTCATGCTGCTCAGCAGCCCCAAGAACTGAAGTTTTAACGGAATAGTTCATTATGTCGGCGACTCAAAATTACGGCACTGGCCGTCGCAAAACCGCAACCGCACGCGTTTTCCTGCGTCCGGGCACTGGTAACATCTCGATCAACAACCGCACTCTGGACAACTTCTTCGGCCGCGAAACTGCCCGCATGGTAGTTCGTCAGCCGCTGGAATTGACCGAGACTGTTGAAAAGTTCGACATCTACGTCACCGTTATCGGTGGCGGTGTAAGTGGTCAAGCTGGCGCAATCCGCCACGGTATCACTCGCGCTCTGATGCAGTACGACGAAACCCTGCGTGGCGCTCTGCGCAAAGCTGGCTTCGTGACTCGTGATGCTCGTGAAGTTGAACGTAAGAAAGTCGGTCTGCGTAAAGCGCGTAAGCGTCCGCAGTACTCGAAGCGTTAATTCGCTTTACGTTCCACAAAAACGCCCAGCCTCCTTACGGAGCTGGGCGTTTTTTATTGCCTGCTATTTATGCATAAATTTCGGCGTGACAACTTGCCACAGCCGTAGACCCCCTATACTACAAGGCTTGGAGCTGGAGCTCCGGGTAATTCCCTTGTCAGGGGTGGGGCTTTTCATTACCATTCGGCAAAATTTTTATAAGTTCAGATTTAATACTTAGTAGACGCCTGATTTAACAGGCCAAAAAGCTGATGGGAGAGGACTGAATGAGCAATGACGGCGTGAATGCAGGCCGGCGTCGCTTCTTGGTAGCAGCCACATCCGTGGTGGGTGCTGCAGGAGCGGTGGGGGCTGCGGTCCCGTTCGTGGGGTCATGGTTTCCCAGTGCCAAGGCGAAAGCCGCAGGTGCACCGGTGAAGGTGAATATCAGCAAGATCGAGCCAGGCCAGCAGATGATTGCTGAGTGGCGCGGTCAGCCGGTCTTCATTGTTCGTCGAACGGAGGAAATCCTGGGAAATCTGAAAAAGATCGAAGGCCAGTTGTCTGACCCCAAATCTGAGTTTTCCGACCAACCCGCCTACGCCAAAAACGAAGCACGTTCGATCAAGCCAGAGATTCTGCTGCTGGTCGGGCTGTGTACCCACCTGGGATGCTCACCTACTTTCCGCCCTGAAGTGGCGCCGGTCGACCTGGGCAAAGATTGGGTCGGCGGCTATTTCTGCCCCTGCCACGGTTCGCACTACGACCTGGCCGGACGCGTCTACAAGTCGCAACCTGCTCCACTGAACCTACCCGTGCCTCCGCATAACTACGAATCTAACGACATCATTGTCATTGGCCTCGACAAGGAGAACGCGTGATGAGTAAGTTCATGGATTGGGTGGATGCGCGCTTCCCCGCCACCAAAATGTGGGAAGACCATCTCAGCAAGTATTACGCGCCAAAAAACTTCAACTTCTTCTACTTCTTCGGCTCCCTGGCACTGCTGGTGCTGGTCAACCAGATCGTCACCGGCGTCTGGCTGACCATGAGCTACACCCCGTCGGCGGAGGAGGCATTCGCTTCCGTCGAATACATCATGCGTGACGTCGAGTACGGCTCGATCCTGCGCCTGTTGCACTCCACCGGCGCCTCGGCGTTCTTCATCGTGGTCTACCTGCATATGTTCCGTGGTTTGCTCTACGGTTCGTACCAGAAGCCTCGTGAGCTGGTGTGGGTGTTCGGCATGCTGATCTACCTGGCGCTGATGGCTGAAGCCTTCATGGGCTACCTGCTGCCGTGGGGCCAGATGTCGTACTGGGGCGCCCAGGTGATCATCTCGCTGTTCGGTGCGATCCCGGTGATCGGCAACGACCTGACGCAGTGGATCCGTGGTGACTACCTGATCTCGGGCATCACCCTGAACCGCTTCTTCGCCTTGCACGTAGTGGCCTTGCCGATCGTGATTCTCGGCCTGGTGGTGCTGCACATCCTGGCGCTGCACGAAGTGGGTTCCAACAACCCCGACGGTGTGGACATCAAGAAGCACAAGGACGAGAACGGCATCCCGCTGGATGGCATCCCGTTCCACCCGTACTACACCGTGAAAGACATTGTCGGTGTCGTCGTGTTCCTGTTCGTGTTCTGCTCGATCGTGTTCTTTTTCCCGGAGATGGGTGGTTATTTCCTGGAAAAACCTAACTTCGAACAGGCCAACGCCTTCAAGACACCTGTGCATATTGCCCCGGTCTGGTACTTCACGCCGTTCTACGCGATCTTGCGGGCGATCCCCGACAAGCTCATGGGCGTAATCGCCATGGGTGCGGCCATCGCGGTGCTGTTCGTGCTGCCTTGGCTCGACCGAAGCCCGGTCAAGTCCATGCGCTACAAGGGCTGGCTGAGCAAGATCTGGCTGTGGGTGTTCTGCATTGCGTTCGTGATCCTGGGTGTACTGGGCGTACTGGCGCCAACCCCTGAGCGCACGTTGCTGTCGCAGGTTTGCACCTTCCTGTACTTCGCCTACTTCATTCTGATGCCGTTCTATACCCGGCTAGAGAAGACCAAACCGGTTCCGGAAAGGGTGACTGGCTGATGAAAAAATTATTCGTTGCATTGATGCTTGCGGCGCTGCCGCTACTGTCCTTCGCTTCCGAGCAAGGCCCTGAGTTGGAAAAAGTCGCTATCGACGTGTCTGACAAAGCGGCCATGCAGGACGGCGCACGCACGTTCGCCAACTATTGCATGGGTTGCCACAGCGCCAAGTTCCAGCGTTACGAGCGTGTTGCCGATGACCTGGGCATCCCGCACGAGGTGATGCTCGACAAGCTGGTGTTCACCGGCGCCAAGATTGGCGACCACATGAATATCGGCATGCAGCCAGCGGACGCCAAGAACTGGTTCGGCGCTGCGCCGCCCGACCTGACTTTGGTGGCGCGGGTTCGCGGCACCGATTGGCTCTATGGCTACCTGAAATCCTTCTACGAAGACCCTGCGCGTCCATGGGGCGTGAACAACGTGGTGTTCCCGAACGTCGGTATGCCTAACGTTCTGGTCGGCCTGCAGGGTCGCCAAGTGATAGGATGCAAGCAGGTTCAGGTAGTCGAGGGCGGCAAGAAGCAATTTGACCCGTTGACCGGCACGCCGCTGACACATGAAGCGTGTGATCAACTGACCATCGTGCCCAAGTCCGGCGCGCTGAACGAAGAGCAGTTCGACGAGAAGGTCAAGAATCTCGTGACCTTCCTGGCCTACTCGGCCAACCCGGTCAAACTGCAGCACCAGCGCATTGGTACGTATGTCTTGCTGTACCTGGCTTTCTTCTTCGTATTCGCTTATCTGCTCAAGCGCGAATACTGGAAGGATGTGCATTGATCCAACCGTAAGCAATTGCTGTTAATCTTGCGCGCCCAGCGGCATCTCTAACCCGTAGCGACCTGGTCATCAGGTACTACTGAGATGCTCTCTGGGCGCGCTCGTTTTTGAGCTTTCGATAATTTCAACAAGCGAGGAGGACCGCCATGGGCGTGACCAATCGGTTGGCCTGTTACTCCGACCCCGCCGACCACTATTCCCACCGAGTACGCATCGTGCTCGCAGAGAAGGGTGTCAGCGCCGAGATCATCAGTGTGGAGGTGGGTCGTCACCCGCCGAAGCTGATCGAAGTGAACCCTTACGGCAGCTTGCCCACCCTGGTCGATCGTGACCTGGCGTTGTGGGAGTCAACCGTGGTGATGGAATATCTGGATGAGCGTTACCCGCATCCGCCTTTGCTGCCGGTGTACCCGGTGGCGCGTGCCAACAGCCGCCTGCTGATCCATCGGATTCAGCGCGACTGGTGCGGGCTGGTGGATTTGATTCTGGATTCGCGCAGCAAAGAGGCGGCCCGTGTCGTGGCGCGCAAGGAATTGCGCGAGAGCCTGACGGGCGTTTCGCCATTGTTCGCCGACAAGCCTTTTTTCCTCAGTGAGGAACAAAGCCTGGTGGATTGCTGCCTATTACCCATACTCTGGCGCTTGCCGATTATGGGCATTGAACTGCCGCGGCCGGCCAAGCCGCTGCTTGATTACATGGAGCGCCAGTTTGCGCGTGAGGCTTTCCAGGCGAGTCTGTCTGGTGTCGAACGCGATATGCGCTAAGGCTTAAGGAGCCGTTGATGAACTCCAGTCGACCCTACCTGGTTCGCGCGCTCTATGAGTGGATTGTGGACAACGATTGCACCCCGCACATGCTGGTCAATTCCGAGTTTCCTGCGGTTCAGGTTCCGCAGGGTTTTGCCAGCGACGGGCAGATTGTGCTGAACGTATCGCCCAGCGCAGTGCGCCACCTGCACATGGACAACGAGGCAGTCAGCTTCGAAGGGCGTTTCGGCGGTGTGCCGCATACGCTGTACGTGCCGATTGGTGCCATCCTCGGGATCTACGCCCGGGAAAATGGCCAAGGCATGGTGTTCGATCTGGAGTCGCCTTTCGAGGATGACGAAGCGATCGACGGGGAAGACGGCGATGATGTGCCGCCACCGGATACCGAGCCACCGCGTCCAAGCGGCCGGCCGAGTCTGAAAGTGGTGAAGTAAGCGGCTTTTGCCTTCGGGCGCGGCTGAAAAATGCCTCGGCGGTTGCCGGGGCATTTTTTTGCCTGGCCGTTGTAGATGAAAGTCATGCCTGGAACGGTGATCGTACAACCGCCATGGGCTATGATGCCTGTTCAGTTCACCAAGAAAGATGACCCAACATGGAAAACACCAACACCGCCCCTCGTCTTCCCCGCAAGCGCCGCAGCCTTGCCCAGGAATTGGTCACGGTGTTGTCCGAGCAGATCCGCGACGGCCAACTCAAGCGTGGCGACAAACTGCCTACCGAATCGGCGATCATGGACGCCCATGGCGTCAGCCGCACGGTGGTGCGTGAAGCCATCTCACGCTTGCAGGCGGCGGGGCAAGTGGAAACCCGCCACGGTATCGGCACCTTTGTCTTGGATACGCCAAGCCCCAGCGGTTTCCGCATTGACCCGGCCACCATCGTGACCCTGCGCGATGTGCTGGCGATCCTGGAGCTGCGTATCAGCCTGGAAGTGGAATCCGCGGGCCTGGCCGCGTTGCGCCGCAGCGACGAACAACTGGCCGGCATGCGTGCCGCCCTCGACGCCTTGAATGAAAGCGCCGCCCATGCCGGAGATGCGGTGGCGTCGGACTTCCAGTTCCACCTGCAGATTGCCCTGTCCACCGGCAACCGTTACTTCACCGACATCATGACGCACCTGGGCACCAGCATCATTCCGCGTACCCGCCTGAACTCGGCACGCCTGGCCCAGGATGACCAGCAGCACTACATGAAGCGCTTGAGCCGCGAGCACGAAGAAATCTACGAAGCGATCGCGCGCCAGGATTCGGATGCGGCGCGGGCGGCGATGCGCTTGCATTTGACCAACAGTCGCGAGCGGCTGCGCCATGCTCACGAAGAAGCAGAGGCGCAACGGGGTTAAGGGTAGGTCACGACCTCAAGCGCCACATCAGTGATGGGCTCGTTAAGATCGAACGGGACGGTGAGGAATCGTTTAACTACCTCGTATTGGGTAGCGGCACCTTCAAATTCGAGAATGTCTCCTTTGTAAATCACGCCATCAAAGGTGATCTGCTGTTTTTTGCCGTCCGGCATATTGAGCTCGTATTTCATGGTCTTCACACGCCAGTGTTGGAAGGTGGAGTGTTGCTTTATCTGCATGCGCAAACGGCCGTGAATACCGGTTCAGACACGTCCCCGGGGCAGGTCTGGTGCCTGCGACGAGAGCGATGCGGTGCGGATAAGCGCTGTGTCACTGCGAGACCGTTATCATCAACGGATCAGAATAGAACCTTCCCGATTCGCTGTTTATCGCGTATCGCACCTGCACCGTTTGGTTGACGAATTTCTTCAAGTCATCGGCAGCGATATCGAGCTTGAGATTCGACTCCTTCACGTAATCTTCCTTGTTGGGGTCGTACTGTCCGGCGTTCTTTTCCTGCCCTTCGGCTTCCGGGGACTCGGGGTCCGGTCCTACGATGATAGATACCTGGGCGCTTGCGGAAACCTCATTGGGCTCGGGGATGGAAAACTTTATGCGTGCGCCGCTTGCCAGGCTCACTTGAGCCGGGCAAGAAGCGTCGCCGCCGACAAGGCTCGGGGCTTTAATGGCCATGATTGAGTGCTCCTTTGCACAGAAGCCAGAGAGCCTGGCTCCTATGCGGGGTTATCGCCCTCGTTGAAAATCGGCGTAACTGTTAGAAATCACAGTCACGACAAACGGTACGGCTCAAGCCGGCGTATTGGGTGTGTAGTCCTTCAGCAGCAAGTACGTACTCCACCCCCACCAATCAGCGGTCCAGTGTTTGTCGTTCAGGTCATTCACGTCCTTGCGGCGCAGTACCTTGTCGCCTTCCATCTTGAACAGCGGCGAAAAGTTATTCGCCGGGTTCTGTGCCGCATTCAGGTCCGGCACATACAGCGGCGCCTTGAAGGTGGCCGGGGAGGGCGCGACACCGCTGATAAACGCGTCGAAGACCTCATCGGCCGACGCCTGCACGGCGCGTTTGACCTGTGCCCGGTTGGCCGCGTCGCCGGCGTCGAAATAGCGTTTATCGCCGTAGGCATGCCACTCGTCACCGACTGCATTGCGCACCTTGAGCCCGAACTTGCTGTCTTCATCGTGCATGAAGCGGCTGATCAGCGAGCCCAGCTCCCCAGGCGTCACCACGGCGGCCAGCTGTTTGCGCGGTACGCGCAGGTGGCCGGCGGAAAACAGATCGGTCAAGAAGTGATCGGCAAAACTGTTCATCGCATAGGCCAGCTCCAGCGCCTGGTCGGTGCCGCTTTGATGGGCGATGACGGCTTGTTGCAGCGCCGCCGTATGCCCGGCCAGGTAAGCCGACAACGCCCATTCGCCAAAGTGGTCGGCGTTGTCCGCCGCCAGCTTCAAGTAGCGGCCCAGGGGGAACAGTGCCGAGACCGCGCTGCCACCGCCGGTGATGCGGTTCCACTCTTCAGACAACGTATCTCCGAGCAAGGCGTAGGCGTCGTGGGCGGATTTGCCGTCCTTGATCGCCTGGTTGACCGCGTTGATCTCCTTTTGCATCACCGCCAGGATCTTGTGTGCTTCCTCCCGTGACGCCGGCAGTCCTGCCAGTGAGTTGAATGCGGCGTTAAAGCGTTACACGCGTTCGGCAGGCGAGGCGCCATCACTGATGGGTTGGCCCGGGATGCCATAAAAGTCGCCGCCCAGGGCGATCACTTGCCCGTAAGTCAGCGCCAGGCCGTTGGGCAGGTGCAGCTCGACGAGTCGTGCGGCAATCGCCGGGGCGTCTTTGGCGAAGCGCAACAGTGTGTCGTCGCCGATGGCAGTGTGTTCACCGCCTTCGAAACGCAGGGAAGGTAGGTTTTTTGCGGGTGCTGCGGGTGCTGCGGGTGCTGCGAGTTCAAGACCGGACATGTTAGCTCCTTGCTATGTCGTAGGAATCTTCCTTTATTACTGTATGTATATACAGCTATTCGAGCATAGAGGAAAAAACGCCTACGTCAATGCGCTCTCTCTCAACAGGCGGTTCGATGAATTGCAGTTGACGAAATATTTTATAGTTGTACGATGACGTATGACACAAGCAAAACCAACAACAACCTTTCGCCAGAAAGTCTTTGCCCAGGGTGTTCGAATAATGAATCCACAAGAACTGAAGTCCATCCTCTCTCACGGTCTGCTGTCTTTTCCCGTGACCGATTTCAACGCCCAGGGTGATTTTCACCAGGCCGGCTATATCAAACGTCTGGAGTGGCTGGCTCCCTACGGCGCCACTGCGCTGTTCGCCGCCGGCGGCACCGGTGAGTTTTTCTCCCTCGCGGCCAGCGAATATTCTCAGGTTGTGAAGACCGCGGTGGATACCTGCGCCACCAGCGTGCCGATCCTCGCCGGTGTCGGCGGTTCGACCCGCCAGGCCATCGAATACGCTCAGGAAGCCGAGCGTCTCGGTGCCAAAGGCTTGCTGCTGCTCCCGCACTATTTGACCGAAGCCAGCCAGGACGGGGTTGCCGCCCACGTGGAAGCGGTGTGCAAGTCGGTCAAGATCGGCGTGGTGGTTTACAACCGCAACGTCTGCCGCCTGACTGCGCCTTTGCTGGAGCGCTTGGCCGAACGTTGCCCGAACCTGATCGGCTACAAGGACGGCCTGGGTGACATTGAATTGATGGTGTCGATCCGCCGTCGTCTGGGCGACCGTTTCAGCTACCTGGGCGGCCTGCCGACTGCAGAGGTTTACGCCGCTGCCTACAAGGCCCTGGGCGTGCCGGTGTATTCCTCGGCGGTGTTCAACTTCATCCCGAAAACCGCGATGGATTTCTATCACGCCATTGCCCGCGACGATCACGCCACCGTCGGCAAGATCATCGATGACTTCTTCCTGCCGTACCTGGACATCCGTAACCGCAAGGCCGGCTACGCGGTGAGCATCGTCAAGGCGGGCGCCAAAATCGTCGGCTATGACGCCGGCCCGGTTCGCACGCCACTGACCGATCTGCTGCCGGAAGAATACGAAGCCCTGGCCGCGCTGATCGACAAGCAAGGCCCGCAATAACTTATCTATAAGGCCGCTGAGCAATCAGCGGCCTTTTGCGTCAGGAGAAGATTCGTGTCCCAAGCCAAACGTTTTGAAAACTACATCAACGGCCAATGGGTGGCTGGCGCTGATTATTGCGTCAACCTCAACCCGTCGGAGTTGTCCGATGTCATTGGCGAATATGCCAAGGCGGATGTCGCCCAGGTCAACGCTGCCATCGATGCCGCCCGCGCTGCGTTCCCGGCCTGGTCGACGTCCGGTATCCAGGCTCGCCACGACGCACTCGATAAAGTCGGCAGCGAAATCCTCGCCCGGCGCGAAGAGCTCGGCACGCTGCTGGCTCGGGAAGAGGGCAAGACCCTGCCTGAAGCCATTGGCGAAGTGACCCGCGCCGGTAATATCTTCAAGTTCTTCGCCGGCGAGTGCCTGCGCCTGTCCGGCGACTACGTGCCGTCGGTGCGACCGGGCGTCAATGTCGAAGTCACCCGCGAAGCCCTCGGCGTGGTCGGCCTGATCACCCCGTGGAACTTCCCGATTGCCATCCCCGCGTGGAAAATCGCTCCGGCCCTGGCCTACGGCAACTGCGTGGTGATCAAGCCGGCGGAGCTGGTGCCGGGCTGTGCCTGGGCCCTGGCAGAAATCATCTCCCGCGCCGGTTTCCCCGCCGGTGTGTTCAACCTGGTGATGGGCAGCGGGCGGGTAGTGGGCGATGTGTTGGTCAACAGCCCGAAAGTCGACGGCATCAGCTTCACCGGTTCGGTCGGCGTCGGACGTCAGATCGCGGTCAGCTGTGTCTCGCGCCAGGCCAAGGTGCAGTTGGAAATGGGCGGCAAGAACCCGCAGATCATTCTCGATGACGCCGATCTCAAGCAAGCCGTCGAGCTGTCGGTACAGAGCGCGTTCTATTCCACCGGCCAGCGTTGCACCGCCTCCAGCCGCTTGATCGTCACCGCCGGTATTCACGATCAGTTCGTCGCGGCCATGGCCGAGCGTATGAAGTCGATCAAGGTCGGCCACGCGTTGAAAAGCGGCACCGACATCGGCCCGGTCGTCTCCCAGGCCCAGTTGGACCAGGACTTGAAATACATCGACATCGGTCAGAGCGAAGGTGCGCGGCTGGTGAGCGGTGGCGGCCTGGTGACCTGCGACACCGAAGGCTACTACCTGGCGCCGACGCTGTTCGCCGACAGCGAGGCGGCCATGCGGATCAGCCGCGAAGAGATCTTCGGCCCGGTGGCCAACGTGGTGCGCGTGGCGGACTACGAGGCGGCGCTGGCCATGGCCAACGACACCGAGTTCGGTTTGTCGGCGGGCATCGCCACCACCTCGCTGAAATACGCCAACCACTTCAAGCGCCACTCCCAGGCCGGGATGGTGATGGTCAACCTGCCGACTGCCGGCGTGGATTATCACGTTCCGTTCGGTGGCCGTAAAGGTTCATCCTACGGTTCGCGTGAGCAAGGTCGCTATGCGCAAGAGTTCTACACCGTGGTGAAAACCAGCTACATCGGTTCGTAACACTGTAGGAGCGAGCTTGCTCGCGAAAAATTTCAACGAATACACAGGCATTCAGGGGGCACGCGGTGCCTTTGAGTTTTTCGCGAGCAAGCTCGCTCCTACAACGTTCCGTTCGGTGGGCGTAAAGGTTCATCCTATGGTTCGCGTGAGCAAGAGTTCTACACCGTGGTGAAAACCAGCTACATCGGTTCGTAACACTGTAGGAGCGAGCTTGCTCGCGAAAAATTTCAACGAATACGCAGGTATTCAGGGGGGCACGCGGTGCCTTTGAGTTTTTCGCGAGCAAGCTCGCTCCTACAGGGGCGGCGTCCAGCAACACATAAATATCACCCGCAAAAAAAATAATTAGTGGGAGTACTTCTACATGCAAGCGACCAAGCCGACCCATGTCCGCTATTTGATCCTGCTCATGCTGTTTCTGGTGACCACGATCAACTATGCCGACCGGGCCACCATCGCAATTGCGGGTTCCAGCCTGCAAAAAGACCTCGGCATCGACGCGGTCACCCTCGGTTACATCTTCTCTGCATTCGGTTGGGCCTACGTGGCCGGGCAAAT
Organism: Pseudomonas sp. Pse79; assembly: GCF_024519615.1. Taxonomy (NCBI): domain Bacteria; kingdom Pseudomonadati; phylum Pseudomonadota; class Gammaproteobacteria; order Pseudomonadales; family Pseudomonadaceae; genus Pseudomonas; species Pseudomonas sp. Pse79. The sequence continues at coordinate 45,977 of NZ_JALJRR010000023.1, read as the reverse complement.
CCCCGGCGGCTGGCTGCTCGATCGGTTCGGCTCGAAAAAAGTCTATGCCCTGAGCATCTTCACCTGGTCACTGTTCACCATATTGCAAGGCTATGTCGGTGAGTTCGGTGTCTCCACGGCAGTCGTGGCGCTGTTCATGCTGCGCTTTATGGTGGGCCTGGCCGAAGCGCCGTCCTTCCCGGGTAACGCGCGCATCGTGGCCGCCTGGTTCCCAACCGCCGAACGCGGCACGGCCTCGGCGATCTTCAACTCGGCGCAGTACTTCGCCACGGTGCTGTTCGCGCCGCTGATGGGCTGGATCGTCTACAGCTTCGGCTGGCAGCACGTGTTTATCGTGATGGGCGTGATCGGCGTCCTGTTCTCGCTGGTCTGGCTGAAAGTTATCCACAGCCCGCGCCAGCATCCGCTGATCAACGAAGCCGAGTTCAATCACATCGCGGCCAACGGTGCGATGGTCGATATGGACCAGGACAAGGGCAAGGGTAAGAAAACCGACGGTCCGAAGTGGGATTACATCCGCCAGTTGCTGACCAACCGCATGATGCTCGGCGTGTACCTGGGCCAGTACTGCATCAACGGCATCACCTACTTCTTCCTGACCTGGTTCCCGGTGTACCTGGTGCAGGACCGCGGCATGACCATTCTCAAGGCCGGGTTCATTGCCTCATTGCCGGCGATCTGCGGGTTTATCGGCGGTGTGTTGGGCGGGGTGATCTCCGACTACCTGCTGCGCAAAGGCCATTCCCTGACCTTCGCCCGCAAGGCGCCGATCATTGGCGGCCTGCTGATCTCCAGCAGCATCGTGGCCTGCAACTACGTGGATATCGAGTGGATGGTGGTGGGTTTCATGGCCTTGGCCTTCTTCGGCAAAGGCGTTGGCGCACTGGGTTGGGCGGTGGTGTCCGACACCTCGCCGAAACAGATCGCCGGGCTCAGTGGCGGCCTGTTCAACACCTTCGGTAACCTGGCGTCGATCACCACGCCGATTGTCATCGGTTACATCATCAGCACCACCGGTTCGTTCAAATGGGCCCTGGTGTTTGTCGGCGCGAACGCGCTGGTGGCCGTGTTCAGTTATCTGGTGATTGTCGGTCCGATCAAACGCGTGGTGCTCAAAGAGCCGCCAAGCCAAGGGCCTGAGTTGACCAACCTTACCCAAGCGCATTCCTGAAGGGGCCGTGTGATGCAGTTGATTGAACATGCCGACTCGCCGCGCTCGATTCGTTTGCACGAGCGCGACAACGTGGTGATCGTGGTCAATGACCAGGGTGTACCGGCCGGGACCGAGTTCCCGGACGGCCTGGTGACCGTGGATTTCATTCCACAAAGCCACAAAGTGACCCTCGAAGATATCCCCGAAGGCGGTCGGATCATTCGCTACGGCCAAACCATCGGTTACGCCCTGGCGCCGATTCCACGCGGCAGTTGGGTGCAGGAAGATCAACTGCGCATGCCCACCGCGCCGCCGCTGGACAGCTTGCCGCTGTCCACCGAGGTGCCAGCGGCCCAGGCGCCGCTGGAAGGCTTTACCTTCGAGGGCTATCGCAATGCCGACGGCACCGTGGGCACGCGCAATATCCTCGGCATCACCACCACCGTGCAGTGCGTCACCGGTGTGCTGGACCATGCGGTCAAGCGCATCAAGGACGAGTTGCTGCCCAAGTACCCGCATGTCGATGACGTGGTGGCGCTGACCCACAGCTACGGCTGCGGGGTGGCGATCACCGCGACGGATGCGTATATCCCGATCCGCACCGTGCGCAACCTGGCGCGCAACCCGAACCTGGGTGGCGAAGCCCTGGTGATCAGCCTGGGCTGCGAGAAATTGCAGGCCGGGCAGGTGATGCACGACAACGACAGTTCCGTCGACCTGAGCGAACCGTGGCTGTATCGCCTGCAGGATTCCAGCCGCGGGTTTAACGAGATGATCGAGCAGATCATGGCCCTGGCCGAGGTGCGCCTGAAGAAGCTCGACCAGCGCCGCCGGGAAACCGTGCCGGCGTCCGAGCTGATCCTGGGTATGCAGTGCGGCGGCAGTGATGCGTTTTCCGGCATCACCGCCAATCCGGCGCTGGGGTTCGCTTCGGACTTGTTGCTGCGAGCGGGGGCGACGGTGATGTTTTCCGAAGTCACTGAGGTGCGTGATGCCATCTACCTGCTGACTTCTCGTGCGCAAACCAAGGAAATCGCCGAGGAACTGGTACGGGAAATGGACTGGTACGACCGTTATCTGGCCAAGGGCGAGGCGGATCGCAGCGCCAATACCACGCCGGGGAACAAGAAGGGCGGGTTGTCGAACATTGTCGAGAAGTCCCTGGGCTCCATCGTCAAGTCCGGCAGCAGCGCGATCAACGGCGTGCTCGGCCCGGGTGAACGCTTCAAGGGCAAAGGCCTGATCTTTTGCGCCACGCCGGCCAGCGACTTCGTGTGCGGCACCTTGCAACTGGCGGCGGGGATGAACCTGCATGTGTTCACCACCGGGCGCGGCACGCCTTACGGGCTGGCGATGGCGCCGGTGGTGAAGGTCTCGACCCGCACGGAGCTGGCGCAGCGCTGGCCGGACCTGATCGATATCGACGCCGGGCGCATCGCCACCGGGCGTGCGAGCATTGAGGAGTTGGGGTGGGAGTTGTTCCACTTCTACCTGGATGTAGCCAGCGGCAGGAAGCAGACGTGGGCGGAGCGGCACAAGCTGCATAACGACATTACGTTGTTCAACCCGGCGCCGATTACCTGAGACCGAGTCGCCGTTATCGGGGGCAAGCCCCCTCCCACATAGGGTCTGCGGTGTTCATCCGTTGTGTGTCTGACGCAGATTCAGTGTGGGAGGGGCGGTGCGACGACTCGACTTGCCCCCGATAGCGGTCTATCAGGCGCCATTGGGCCGTATGGCTTATCATTAGCCCCCTAACGACGCCCACCAAGGTTCTCCCCGGCATGCTGGCTATCTTCCTCACCACCCTCACCATCACCGCGCCGGTGTTTGCCATGTTGTTCCTCGGTGTGCTGCTCAAGCGCATCAACTGGATCAACGACAGCTTTATCCACACGGCATCGTCCCTGGTGTTCAACGTCACCATGCCGGCGCTGCTGTTTCTCGGCATCCTGCATGCCGACCTGCATTCGGCGCTCAAGCCGGGTTTGCTGATCTACTTCGCCGTCGCCACGCTGTTGAGCTTTGCCCTGGCCTGGGGCTGGGCGATTTTGCGCTGCAAGCGTGAAGACCGGGGCATCTACACCCAGGGCGCGTTTCGCGGCAACAACGGGGTGATCGGCCTGGCGCTGGCGGCCAGTATGTACGGTGATTACGGCATCTCCCTCGGCGCGATTCTCGCGGCGCTGGTGATCCTGTTCTACAACACGCTGTCGACCATTGTGCTGGCGGTGTACAGCCCGGTGATCAAGTCCGACCCGTGGAGCATCTGCAAAAGTGTGCTGGCCAACCCGCTGATCATCAGCGTGATCGTGGCCGCGCCGTTCGCCTATTTCCAGATTGGCTTGCCGGGCTGGCTGGAAAAATCCGCGCAGTACCTGGCCGACATGACGTTGCCGTTGGCGCTGATCTGCATCGGCGGCACCTTGTCGCTGGCGGCGTTGCGCAAGAGCGGCAACATGGCGCTGAGCGCGAGCTTGATGAAGATGGTCTGGCTGCCGGTGGTCGCCACCCTGGGGGCGTGGTTGCTCGGGTTTCGCGGGCCGGAACTGGGGATTCTGTTCCTGTACTTCGGCGCACCGACGGCGGCCGCGAGCTTTGTGATGGCCAGGGCGGCGCAGGGGAATCATGAGCTGGCGGCGGCGATTATCGTGATCACCACCTTGATGGCGGCGGTGACCACGAATATCGGGATTTTTGTGTTGCAGGCGGGCGGGTGGATCTGAGCTGTGCCGGTGATAGCTACCTGACCATCACTGCTTGTCCGCCTGATACGCCTCAATCACTTCCTGCGCCGCGCGAAACGCCTCGATCGCCGCCGGCACACCGGCATACACCGCGCAATGCAGCAGCGCTTCGCGGATTTCTTCGACGGTGCAGCCATTGTTCAGCGCGCCGCGCACATGGCCTTTGAGTTCCTGCGGGCACTTGAGCGCGGTGAGGGCGGCGAGGGTGATCAGGCTGCGCGTCTTCAGCGGCAAGCCTTCGCGGTTCCACACGCTGCCCCAGGCATGTTCGTTGACGAAGTCCTGCAGCGGCTGGGTGAATTCGGTGGCGTTGCCCAGGGCGCGATCGACGAACGCATCGCCCATCACCTGACGACGCATTTCAACTCCGGGCTTTTTCTGATCGGTCATTGCGATTCCCTCTTGTGTTGGCGGCGCCAGGCTCGCAGCGTGCTGAACAACAGGAAAGCCACCAGCACTGGCAGGACGTAATACAGCATCAGTTGTTCAAGTTTGTTGGCCAGGCCCATGCCGGTGGTGAACGCCATCACATGCAGCCCATACGCCAGGTACAAGCCCAGCAGCACCAGGCCTTCGGCACGGGTCACGCGGTAGCCGGTATAAAACACCGGCAGGCACAACACCACCACGCCGAGCATCACCGGCAGGTCGAAATCCAGGGCATTGGGCGACACCGACAGCGGCGAGGGCGCGAGCAGCGCGGTCAGCCCCAGTACGCCCAGCAGGTTGAACAGGTTGCTGCCGATCACGTTACCCACGGCGATATCCCGCTGACCGCGCAGGGCCGCGATCAGCGAGGTGGCCAGGCACGGCAGTGAAGTGCCGACGCCGATCAGCGTCAAGCCGATGATGCGTTCCGACAGGCCCAGGTCGCTCGCCACATCCACCGCCGCACCCAGCAACAAATGCCCGGCCAGCACCAGCACCAGCAAGCCGCCGAACATCAGCAATACGCTGCTCAACCAGGGCGCCTTGGCCACCGTGTCCAGCGTGCGCGGGCGCCGTGAATGGCGGGTCTGGTAGTGCAGCACGCCGAGGTAGGCCAGCAGGGCCGCGAGCAGCAGCGAACCGTCGAGTGGCGTCAGTTCTTCATTGGCCGCCAGGGTAAACACCAGCAGGCCGGCGAGGATCATCACCGGGATATCCAGGCGCACCAGTTGCCGCGAGACCCGCAGCGGAATGATCAGCGCCGACAGGCCCAGGGTGACGAGGATGTTGAAAATGCTGCTGCCGATCACGCTGCCCACGGCAATGTCGGTATTGCCGGCGAGGGTGGCTTGCAGGCTGACGGTCATCTGCGGCGCACTGCTGCCGAAGGCGACGATCGTCAGGCCGATGATCAGCGGGCGCACCTTGAGGCTGGCAGCCAGGCGCACCGCGGCGCGCACCAGGATTTCGGCGCCGACGATCAGCAGCACTAGGCCGCTGATCAATTCGATCAGGCTCCAGGGCGAGAGGGCGGTTAATCCGAAAATGGCCAGGGCTCCGTCGTCAATTGCTCAGGGCTTGCACACGAACCCGTGCGGTGCCGCTGCTCAGCATGCCCAGTTGCGCGGCGGCCTGGCGCGACAGATCGATCAGCCGCCCACGGGTGTGCGGGCCGCGATCATTGATGCGTACCACCACGGATTTGTCGGTATCGAGATTGGTCACCTTGACCTGCGTGCCGAAAGGCAGGCGCCGATGGGCGGCGGTCAGGGCGTTCTGGTTGAAAGGTTCACCGCTGGCGGTTTTTTTGCCATGGTGCTTGGCGCCGTAGTAAGACGCGGTGCCGGTTTCGTCGTAGCCGTTGGGGTCGATGAGGCTGCTGGCGCAACCGGCCAGTAGTGAGAACACGGCTAAAAGGCCAAGTAAGCGCTTCATTATCAAGGTGCCCTCATCACAAATGTGGGAGGGTGCTTGCCCCCGATAGCGGAGTGTCAGTCACTACTTTTTTGACTGAATCACCGCTATCGGGGGCAAGCCCCCTCCCACAGGAGGTCCGAGTCGAGCATGAAATCTCACTCGGACCGCTCACCGCGATCAGCCTTCGAGCTTGCTTTTCAGCAGTTCGTTCACCTGTTGCGGGTTGGCCTTGCCCTTGGAGGCTTTCATGGCCTGGCCGACAAAGAAGCCGAACATCTTGCCGCGCTTGGCTTCGTCTGCCGCGCGGTATTGTTCGACCTGCTCCGCGTTGGCCGCGAGCATTTCATCGAGCACCGCCGAGATGGCGCCGCTGTCGGTGACTTGCTTGAGGCCGCGCTTCTCGATGATCTCGTCGCTGCTGCCCTCACCGCTGGCCATGGCTTCGAACACAGTCTTGGCGATTTTGCCGGAGATGGTGTTGTCTTTGATGCGCAGCAGCATGCCGCCCAACTGCTCGGCCGAGACCGGTGCTTCGTCGATTTCCAGGCCCTGTTTGTTCAGCAGGCTGCCCAATTCCACCATCACCCAGTTGGCCGCCAGCTTGGCGTCCCCGGCGATGCTCACGACTTTTTCGAAGTAGTCGGCTTGCTCACGGCTCGACGCCAGGACGCTGGCGTCGTAGACCGACAGGCCGAACTGCGCCTGGAAGCGCTCGCGTTTCTGCGGCGGCAATTCCGGCAGGGTGGCGCGCACGTCATTGAGGAACGAGTCCTCGATGACCACCGGCAACAGGTCCGGATCGGGGAAGTAACGGTAGTCGTTGGCTTCCTCTTTGCTGCGCATGGCGCGGGTTTCGTCTTTGTTCGGGTCGTACAGGCGGGTTTGCTGGATCACCTTGCCGCCGTCTTCGATCAGTTCGATCTGGCGACGCACTTCGGTGTTGATCGCCTTCTCGATGAAACGGAACGAGTTGACGTTCTTGATCTCGCAGCGGGTGCCGTACTCGACCTGTCCCTTTGGCCGGACCGACACGTTGCAGTCGCAGCGCAGCGAGCCTTCGGCCATGTTGCCGTCGCAGATGCCCAGGTAGCGCACCAGCGCGTGGATCGTCTTGACGTAGGCCACGGCTTCCTTGGCGCTGCGCATGTCCGGCTCGGACACGATCTCCAGCAGCGGCGTGCCGGCGCGGTTCAGGTCGATGCCGGTGGCACCGTTGAACTCTTCATGCAGGCTCTTGCCGGCGTCTTCTTCCAGGTGCGCGCGGGTTACGCCGACACGCTTGATGGTGCCGTCTTCCAGCGGGATATCCAGGTAGCCTTTGCCGACAATCGGCAACTCCATCTGGCTGATCTGATAGCCCTTGGGCAGGTCCGGGTAGAAGTAGTTCTTGCGCGCGAACACGCTGTGCTGGCCGATTTCGGCGTCAATCGCCAGGCCGAACATCACCGCCATGCGTACCGCTTCCTGGTTCAGCACCGGCAACACACCGGGCATGCCCAGGTCTACCAGGCTCGCCTGGGTGTTGGGTTCTGCGCCGAACGTGGTGGCGCTACCGGAGAAAATCTTCGATTGGGTGGCGAGCTGGGTATGAATCTCCAGCCCGATCACGACTTCCCATTGCATAGTGTTCTCCTCAGAAGCCGGTAGGGGTGCGAGTGTGCCAGTCGGTGTTCAACTGGTACTGGTGCGCCACATTGAGCAGGCGGCCTTCCTGGAAGTACGGGGCAAGCAATTGCACGCCGACCGGCAGGCCATCGACGAAACCGGCGGGCATGGACAAGCCCGGCAAGCCCGCGAGGTTGGCGGTGATGGTGTACAGGTCTTCCAGGTACTCGGCGATCGGGTCGCCGGTCTTGGCGCCGATCTTCCAGGCCGGGTTCGGCGTGGTTGGGCCGAGGATCACGTCGACTTCTTCGAACGCCGCCATGAAGTCGTTCTTGATCAGGCGACGGATTTTTTGCGCCTTGAGGTAGTACGCGTCGTAGTAACCGGCCGACAGGGCGTAGGCACCGACCATGATCCGGCGCTGCACTTCGGCACCGAAGCCTTCGCCACGGGAACGTTTGTACAGGTCGTTGAGGTCTTTCGGGTTTTCGCAGCGGTAACCGAAACGCACGCCGTCGAACCGCGACAGGTTGGAAGACGCTTCGGCCGGCGCGATCACGTAGTACGCCGGAATCGCGTGCTGGTTGTTCGGCAGGCTGATTGGCTTGATCACGGCGCCGAGCTTTTCCAGCTCCTTGACGCAGTTGTGGACCAGTTCGGCGATACGCGGGTCGAGGCCGGCGCTGAAATATTCGTTCGGTACGCCGATGCGCAGGCCTTTGAGCGAGGTATTGAGGCTGGCGCTGTAGTCCGGCACCGGCTCGTCGACGCTGGTGGAGTCCTGTGCGTCGAAGCCTGCCATACCTTGTAACAATATTGCGCAGTCTTCGGCAGTGCGTGCCAGGGTACCGCCCTGATCAAGGCTGGAGGCGTAGGCGATCATGCCCCAGCGGGACACGCGACCGTAGGTCGGCTTCAGCCCGGTGAGGTTGGTGAACGCGGCGGGCTGGCGGATCGAACCGCCGGTGTCGGTGGCCGTGGCCGCCGGCAGGAAGCGCGCGGCAACCGCCGCCGCCGAACCACCGGACGAGCCGCCTGGCACGCAGTCCAGGTTCCACGGGTTTTTCACCGCGCCGTAGTAGCTCGACTCGTTGGCCGAGCCCATGGCGAATTCGTCCATGTTGGTCTTGCCCAGGGTCACGGCCCCGGCGGCGGCCAGCTTGGACACCACGGTGGCGTCGTAGGGTGCCTTGAAGTTGTCGAGCATCTTCGAGCCGCAGCTGGTGCGAATGCCCTGGGTGCAGAACAAGTCCTTGTGGGCGATCGGTGCGCCCAGCAGCGCGCCGTTCTCACCGTTGGCGCGACGTGCGTCGGCGGCCTTGGCCTGGCTCAAGGCCAGCTCCTCGGTGATGCTGATGAAGCTGTTGACCTTGGGGTCGAGCTCGGCGATACGCGCCAGCAAGGTCTTGGTCAGCTCTTCGGAAGAAAACTTTTTGTCGGCGAGACCGCGGGCGATCTCGGCCAGAGTCATGTGATGCATGAAAGGCTCTTTCCCTTTAGTCGATGACTTTCGGAACCAGATACAGGCCGTTTTCGACCGCTGGCGCGATGGACTGGTAGGCCTCGCGATGATTGACTTCGGTCACGACGTCTGCACGCAGGCGCTGGGTGGCTTCCAGCGGGTGAGCCAGGGGCTCGATGCCGTCGGTATTCACGGCCTGCATTTGGTCAACCAGCCCGAGAATGCTGTTCAGGGCTGCGGTGGTCTGTGGAAGATCGGCATCATTCAGGCCAAGCGAGGCCAGATGTGCGATTTTTTCCACGTCGGAGCGTTCAAGCGCCATGGGATTCTCCAGTGGAAAACAGAACGGAGGGCGTCCGTGTGTTAGATTGTCGGAACACTACCGCATTTCTACGGTCATATGGCCGCGATTGTGGGGGTTGGTGCGTAGAAAGTCGGCCAATTTAGCACATTGGCGCCTTGCCCAAAATCCCTGTCGTTGTTAGAGTTTGCCGCACTTTTTTACCCACGCGTTGCCTAGGGTCCTTTCCCCATGTTCAAGAAACTGCGTGGCATGTTTTCCAGCGATCTTTCCATTGACCTGGGCACTGCCAACACCCTTATTTACGTGCGCGAGCGCGGTATCGTCCTGAATGAGCCATCGGTTGTGGCTATTCGGACCCATGGTAATCAGAAAAGTGTCGTTGCCGTCGGCACCGAGGCCAAGCGCATGCTCGGCCGAACACCAGGCAATATCGCGGCCATTCGTCCGATGAAAGACGGCGTGATCGCCGACTTCAGTGTCTGCGAGAAGATGCTGCAGTACTTCATCAACAAGGTTCACGAAAACAGTTTTCTGCAGCCCAGCCCTCGTGTGCTGATCTGCGTACCGTGCAAGTCCACCCAGGTGGAGCGTCGTGCCATCCGTGAATCGGCCCTTGGTGCCGGTGCCCGTGAAGTGTTCCTGATCGAAGAGCCGATGGCTGCTGCGATCGGTGCCGGCCTGCCGGTTGAAGAAGCGCGCGGTTCGATGGTGGTGGATATCGGTGGTGGTACCACTGAAATCGCCCTGATTTCCCTGAACGGTGTGGTGTATGCCGAATCCGTCCGTGTGGGCGGTGACCGCTTCGACGAAGCGATCATCACTTATGTGCGTCGCAACTACGGCAGCCTGATCGGCGAATCCACCGCCGAGCGCATCAAGCAGGAAATCGGTACCGCTTATCCGGGCGGCGAAGTGCGTGAAGTCGATGTGCGCGGTCGCAACCTGGCCGAAGGCGTGCCACGTGCCTTCACCCTGAACTCCAATGAAGTGCTCGAGGCTCTGCAAGAGTCCCTGGCCACCATCGTTCAGGCGGTGAAGAGCGCGCTGGAGCAATCGCCGCCGGAGCTGGCTTCCGATATCGCCGAGCGTGGCCTGGTACTGACCGGTGGTGGCGCCTTGCTGCGCGACCTCGATAAGTTGCTGGCCCAGGAAACCGGCCTGCCGGTGATCGTCGCCGAAGACCCGCTGACCTGCGTCGCCCGTGGCGGTGGCCGTGCACTGGAAATGATGGATAAACACACCATGGACCTGCTCTCCAGCGAATAAGTGATTGCTGGTAAGCCCATGTTTCGCCCGCAGGCAGCACTTTGCAGTGCTGCCTGTTGGCGTTTATCTTCTTCAATCTGCATCCAGGCCGGTTAGATGCCGTATGAATAGAGAGAACATTTGCCTGGGAGGAGCGGCCTATTAAACCGCTTTTCGCCAAAGGCCCCTCATTGGGCGTGCGCTTATTGGTGCTGGTCGTGCTTTCGGTCGCGCTGATGGTGGTCGATGCTCGCTTTGCACTGCTCAAGCCCGTGCGTAGCCAGATGTCGCTGGTGTTGATGCAGACTTACTGGATCACCGACCTGCCGCAACGTCTCTACCAGGGCGTGGCCAGCCAATTCGGCAGCCGCACCGAGCTGGTCGCCGAGAACGAAAAACTCAAGACTGAAAACCTGCTGCTGCAGGGGCGCATGCAAAAGCTGGCGGCCCTCACCGAGCAGAACGTTCGGCTGCGCGAGTTGCTCAACTCCTCCGCTCTGGTCAACGAGAAGGTCGAAGTCGCCGAGTTGATCGGCATGGACCCCAATCCCTTTACCCATCGCATCATCATCAACAAGGGTGAGCGCGACGGTGTGGTTCTTGGCCAGCCGGTACTCGATGCCCGTGGCCTGATGGGGCAGGTGGTCGAGTTGATGCCCTACACATCGCGGGTATTGCTGCTGACGGACACCACCCACAGCATTCCGGTGCAGGTCAACCGCAACGGCCTGCGCGCGATTGCCAGCGGTACGGGTAACCCGGAGCGGCTGGAACTGCGTCATGTGGCCGACACCGCCGATATCAAGGAAGGCGACCTGCTGGTCAGTTCCGGCCTGGGTCAGCGCTTCCCGGCGGGTTATCCGGTGGCGACGGTCAAGGAAGTGATCCACGACTCCGGCCAGCCTTTCGCGATTGTCCGCGCCGTGCCGACGGCCGCGCTGAACCGCAGCCGCTACCTGTTGCTGGTCTTCAGCGACAACCGCACCCCGGAAGAGCGTGCCAACGACGCCGCTCAGGCCCAGGAAGCGGAAGACAAACGCAACGGCACCACGCCGATCATCCCGGCGACCGTACCCAAGCCCGCGCCAGCCACACCGCCTGCAACAGCGCCGGCGGTGACTGCGCCCGTGGCCACGCCAGCCAAGCCGGCCGCTCACAGCGCTCGCCCGGTGAAACCGGCGGCGACCAAACCGCCGGCCGCCGCGCCTGCGCCCGCGACGCCCGCCGCCCGGGCAACCACGCGGCAGAGGGAGGAATAATGGCCGGTACTCATTCGCGCAATGGCTGGATCGTCTGGCTGACCTTTGCTCTCGGCTTGCTGCTCAGTGTTTCGCCGCTGCCGCAGTTCATGGAAATCCTGCGTCCGCTCTGGCTGGCCCTGCTGCTGGCATTCTGGTCGCTGAACCTGCCGCATAAAGTGGGCATGGTCACCGCAATGTTTCTGGGCTTGGCGGAAGATGTGCTCTATGGCACCTTGCTGGGGCAGAACGCGTTGATCCTGACCTTGATCACCTTCCTGGTGCTCTCATTGCAGCAGCGCCTGCGCATGTTCCCGATGTGGCAACAGTGCCTGGTGATCCTGGTGATCTTCGGCCTGGCGCAGTTGGTGCAGCTGTGGCTCAGTGCCTTGACCGGCAACCGACAGCCGACCTTGGCACTGGTGTTGCCGGCCCTGGTCAGCGCGTTGCTGTGGCCGTGGGTCAGTTTCGGTCTGCGCGGGTTATGTCGCCGCTATAAAATCAATTGAATGGATTGCGAGGCTCTGCCTGGTTATCGAACCCCACAGGGAGAGTCTGCAATGAATTCGCTTTATCTGGCCTCGGGCTCCCCAAGGCGGCGTGAACTGCTGACCCAGATCGGTGTGCCGTTTACCGTGGTCAGCGCCGCGATTGATGAAACGCCTCTTACCAACGAATCTCCCGTTTCCTACGTCGAGCGTCTGGCGCGCGCCAAGGCCGCGGCGGGTTTCGCTGCCCTCGAGGAAACCTCCGGGGCCTGTGTGCTGGGCGCCGACACGGCGGTGATCGTCGACGGCCAGATCCTTGGCAAACCGGTGGATCAGGCCGACGGCCTGGCCATGTTGCTGGCGCTGGCAGGGCGTGAACATGAAGTGCTGACGGCGGTTGCTCTCACGGACGGTCAGCGCTGTGACACCCGATGTGTAAGCAGTCGCGTACTTTTTCGTGGGATTTCTGTCGAGGAGGCTACAAGCTACTGGCACAGTGGCGAACCTCAGGACAAGGCCGGGGGTTATGCTATCCAGGGGCTGGGCTCGGTGTTTGTGGCCGGGCTCAATGGCAGTTATTCCGCCGTGGTCGGCTTGCCGGTGTGCGAAACCGCGCAGTTGCTTGGCCAATTCGGCATACCCTGTTGGCAAAACCTTACCGCGCGCTGAACGCCGTACACCAGCGCCCAGCCTTAAGCGATCGGCCACTATTGTGAAAACGCCTGAACGAGACCCAGCCATGAGTGAAGAGATTCTGATCAATATCACGCCGATGGAATCGCGCGTGGCGGTGGTAGAGAACGGTGTTCTGCAGGAAGTTCACGTCGAGCGCACCCAGAAGCGCGGGATCGTCGGCAACATCTATAAAGGCAAGGTCGTGCGCGTATTGCCCGGCATGCAGGCCGCCTTCGTCGATATCGGCCTGGATCGCGCCGCGTTTATCCATGCCTCGGAAATTTCCCTGCGTGAAGGCCCGGCGGTGGAAAGCATCAGCGCCCTGGTGCATGAAGGGCAGAGCCTGGTGGTGCAAGTCACCAAGGACCCCATCGGCTCCAAAGGTGCGCGGCTGACCACGCAACTGTCGATTCCTTCGCGCTACCTGGTGTACATGCCGCGCACCGCCCATGTCGGCATTTCCCTGAAGATTGAAGACGAAGCCGAGCGCGAGCGTCTGAAAAAAGTGGTCAGCGACTGCGTTGCCGCCGAGGGCATCAAGGAAGCGGGTGGGTTTATCCTGCGCACCGCCGCCGAAGGCGCCGGTGCCGATGAAATCCTCATGGATATCCGCTATCTGCGGCGCCTGTGGGACCAGATCGGCACACAGATCAAGACCGTCGGCGCCCCCAGCGTGATCTATGAAGACCTGGGCCTGGCCCTGCGCACCTTGCGTGACCTGGTCAGCCCCAAGATCGAGAAAATTCGCATCGACTCGCGGGAAACCTTCCAGCGCACCACGCAATTTGTTGCCGAACTGATGCCGGAAATTGCTGACCGCCTGGAGCATTACCCTGGCGAGCGGCCGATCTTCGACCTGTATGGCGTCGAAGACGAAATCCAGAAAGCCCTCGAACGCAAAGTGCCGCTCAAGTCCGGTGGCTACCTGGTGGTGGACCCGGCCGAAGCCATGACCACCATCGACGTCAACACCGGTGCGTTCGTGGGGCACCGCAACCTTGAAGAGACCATCTTCAAGACCAACCTCGAAGCGGCCACTGCGATTGCCCGCCAATTGCGCCTGCGCAACCTGGGCGGGATCATCATCATCGACTTCATCGACATGGAAGATGAAGAGCACCAGCGTCAGGTGCTGCGCACCCTCGAGAAGCAGCTGGAACGTGATCACGCCAAGACCAACATCATCGGCATCACCGAGCTGGGCCTGGTGCAGATGACCCGCAAGCGCACCCGCGAAAGTCTTGAGCAAGTGCTGTGCGAGCCGTGCAGCAGTTGCCAGGGGCGCGGTAAATTGAAGACCCCTGAAACGGTTTGCTACGAGATTTTCCGGGAAATCCTACGAGAGGCACGAGCCTACCAGGCTGAAGGTTATAGAGTGCTTGCCAACCAGAAAGTGGTCGACCGCTTGCTGGATGAAGAGTCCGGTAACGTAGCTGAACTGGAAGGGTTTATCGGGCGCACCATTCGTTTTCAGGTCGAAACCATGTACTCCCAGGAACAATACGACGTGGTGCTGCTCTGATTTTCATTCATTGGCTTTCCCTGAACCCGACAGACCTGGATCTGCGGTCCGACTACTGCCTGAGGGTCGCTTGACATGGAGCGTCTGACACGCTTTTTTGCCGCTTTGACCCGCTGGGGCCTGGGCCTGTGCGCCCTGCTGCTGGTATTGGCGGCGGTGTACGTGAGCCTGGGGCGTGAATTGACCCCGCTGGTCGCCGAATACCGCGCAGAAATCGAAGCCAAGGCCCAGGCCGCGGTGGATATGCCGCTGCAGATCGGTCGCCTTGAAGGCCGCTGGAGCGGTTTCGCCCCTGTGTTGCTGGCCCATGACGTGATGGTGGGCGAGGGCAGCAATGCCTTGCGCCTGGATCAGGTGCAGGTGGTGCCGGACATCTGGGCCAGCCTGATGGCGCGCGACGTGCGTATTGCCCACCTGGAAGTCAGCGGCCTGCAACTGAGCGCCAGGGAAGACAAGGATGGCCACTGGGCGCTGCAAGGCCTGCCGGTGCAGGACGACCAGCCGCTGGACCCGGAACAGTTGCTCAAGCGCATGCAGAGTGTCCAGCGCGTGTCGTTGCTGGATAGCCAGGTCACGTTGCAGCCGTTCGACCAGGCGCCGCTGACCTTCACGTATGTGGGCCTGAGCTTGCAAACGGGCGCGACCCGCCAACGCCTGGACGCCCGCCTGACCCTGCCGGATGGCCAACCCCTGGCCCTGAGCCTGCGCACGCAGATCCGCGCCAGTGCCTGGAAAGACGCTGAGGTCCAGGCCTACCTGAGCCTGCCCCAGAGCGATTGGGCCAAATGGGTCCCGGCCAGGTTGACCCAGCAGTGGAAACTCACGCAGTTCAAGGCTGGCGGTGAATTCTGGCTGACCTGGGCCAAAGGCACCGTGCAAAGCGCGGTGGTGCGCCTCAACTCGCCGCAAGTGAAGGGCAGCTACGCCGACCGCAAGCCGGTCCACATTGAAAACCTCGCCCTGACCGCCTACCTGCAACGCAATGAGAGCGGCCTCAAGGTGCTGTTCGATTCGTTGGCGATGAACATCGGCGATAGCCGTTGGGAATCGCGTCTGCAATTGCAGCAACGCCTGGCCACCGACAAGGCGCAGGAAGTCTGGAACCTGCAGGCCGACCGCCTCGACCTGACCCCGATCACCCCGTTGCTCAATGCCTTGGCGCCGTTGCCGGAAGGTTTCGCCAAGACGATCGAACACCTCAAGGCCACCGGTCTGCTGCGCAATGTGCTGGTGGATTTTCGTCCGCAGGACACGACCGATCAGAAAGTCAGCTTTGCCGCCAACCTCGAGCGGGTGGGCTTCGACGCCTACTTCGGCGCTCCTGCCGCACGTAACGTTTCCGGCAGCATCAGCGGCGACCTGGGGCAGGGCGAGCTGCGCATGGACAGCAAGGACTTTTCCCTGCACCTCGACCCGATCTTCGCCAAGCCCTGGCAGTACATCCAGGCCAATGCGCGCCTGACCTGGAAGCTCGATCAGCAAGGTTTCACCCTGATCGCGCCGTATATCAAGGTGCTGGGCGAGGAAGGCAAGGTCGCCGCCGACTTCCTGATTCGCCTGCATTTCGACAATAGCCAGGAAGACTACATGGACCTGCGGGTCGGCATGGTCGATGGCGATGGACGTTTCACGCCTAAATACCTGCCGGCGGTGCTGAGCCCGGCGCTGGATGAATGGCTGCGTACCGCGATTCTCAAAGGCGCGGTCGATGAAGGCTTCTTCCAGTACCAAGGCTCGCTGAATCACGGCGCGTTGCCGGCTTCGCGCAATATCAGCCTGTTTTTCAAGGTGCATGACGCTGAGTTGGCGTTCCAGCCGGGTTGGCCCCATGTGAGCAAGGTCAACGGCGAAGTGTTTGTCGAGGAGAGCGGTGTCCGCATCCTGGCCAGCAAGGGCCAACTGCTCGATACCGGCGTCAAGGACATCTACGTCAATATCCCCCACGCGCCTGCGGGCAAGGACAGCCACTTGCTGCTCACCGGTGAGTTTGCCGGCGGCCTGGGTGATGGCGTGAAAATCCTCCAGGACGCGCCGATAGGCACCGCTTCGACCTTTGCCGGTTGGAAAGGCGAGGGCGATCTACAGGGCAAGCTGGACCTGGATATCCCGCTGGCCAAGGGCACCGAACCGAAGATCGTGGTGGATTTCCAGACCGACAAGGCGCGCCTGCAATTGGCTGAGCCGCCACTGGACCTGAGCCAGCTCAAGGGGGATTTCCGCTTCGACAGCGCCAAGGGCCTGAGTGGGCAGAACATCACGGCGCAAGCCTTCGATCGGCCGATCACCGCGCAGATCTTCGCGGATGGCAAGCCGGGCAGTATCAGCACCCGCGTTACCGCCAAAGGCCAGGTCACGGTCAAGCGCCTGACGGACTGGTTGAAAATCAGCCAGCCGCTGCCGGTGTCCGGTGATATTCCGTACCAGTTGCAGCTCAATCTGGACGGTGCCGACAGCCAGTTGAGGGTCAGCTCCAACCTCAAAGGCGTGGCCGTGGACCTGCCGGCACCGTTCGGCATGGCGGCCAGTCAGGGCCGTGACAGCGTGTTCCGCATGACCTTGCAGGGCGCCGAACGCCGCTACTGGTTCGATTACGGCGACCTGGCGAACTTCACCTTTGCTGCGCCGCCGGATAAATTCAGCGACGGCCGCGGCGAGTTGTTTCTCGGCGATGGCGATGCGCTGCTGCCCGGTAGCAAGGGCCTGCGCATTCGCGGTGTGCTGTCGGAACTGGACATCGATCCGTGGAAGAAACTCATCGATCGCTACGCGGGCAACGACCCGGGAGGCAGCGCGAAACAGCTGTTGAGCGGCGCCGACTTCAAGGTGGGCAAGTTGACTGGCTTTGGGCAGCAGTTCGACCAGGTCAGCCTCCAGCTTGACCGCAAACCCTCGGCTTGGGGCCTGCAGTTCGACAGCCAGCAGGCCAAGGGCACGGTCAACCTGTCGGACGCCAAGGGCGCCCCCATCGCGGTCAACCTGCAGTACGTGAAGCTGCCGGCGGTGGACCCGACGGTACAGGCGGATGAAAATGCGCCGGACCCATTGGCCGACATCGATCCCAAGGATATTCCAGCGCTGGACATCAGCATTGATCAGCTGTTCCAGGGGCCGGACCTGATCGGCGCGTGGTCGCTGAAGATCCGACCGACCGCCAAGGGCCTGGCCTTCAACAACCTGGACCTGGGCCTCAAGGGCATGCTGCTCAAGGGCGCTGGTGGTTGGGAAGGCGCGCCGGGCGACAGCAGCAGTTGGTACAAAGGGCGCCTGGATGGCAAGAATATCGCCGATGTCCTCAAGGGCTGGGGCTTTGCGCCTACCGTGACCAGTGAAGATTTCCACCTGGACGTGGACGGTCGTTGGCCGGGCTCCCCCGCCTGGGTCGGGCCCAAGCGTTTTTCCGGCAGCCTGGATGCAACATTCCGCAAAGGCCAGTTCGTTGAAGTGGAAGGTGGCGCCCAGGCGCTGCGGGTGTTCGGCCTGCTTAACTTCAACTCCATCGGCCGTCGGTTGCGCCTGGACTTCTCCGACCTGCTCGGCAAAGGCTTGAGTTATGACCGGGTCAAAGGCTTGCTCGCGGCCAGCAACGGGGTGTTTGTGACCCGCGAGCCGATCACCCTGACGGGGCCGTCGAGCAACCTGGAGCTTAATGGCACCCTGGACCTGGTGGCTGATCGCGTGGATGCCAAGCTGCTGGTGACATTGCCGGTGACCAACAACCTGCCGATCGCCGCGCTGATTGTCGGCGCGCCGGCCATTGGCGGCGCGCTGTTCCTGATCGACAAGCTGATCGGCGACCGGGTTTCGCGGTTTGCCAGCGTGCAGTACAAAGTCGAAGGGCCATGGAAAGACCCGAAAATCAGCTTCGACAAGCCATTTGAAAAACCAAACTGAGAGCCTGTGGAGTAGCATGGCTGCATGCCATTTATGGAGTGTCGGCCCATGTCCTTTGCGGTAATTCAAATGGTCAGCCAGAGCGATGTGCTGGCCAACCTGGCCCAGGCCCGGCGCCTGCTGGAGCAAGCGGCGGCAAAGGGTGCGCGGCTGGCGGTGCTGCCGGAAAACTTCGCCGCCATGGGCCGCCGCGATGTGGCCGACATCGGCCGCGCCGAGGCGTTGGGTGAAGGACCGATCCTGCCATGGTTGAAA
Organism: Pseudomonas sp. Pse79; assembly: GCF_024519615.1. Classification (NCBI taxonomy): domain Bacteria; kingdom Pseudomonadati; phylum Pseudomonadota; class Gammaproteobacteria; order Pseudomonadales; family Pseudomonadaceae; genus Pseudomonas; species Pseudomonas sp. Pse79. The sequence continues at coordinate 27,547 of NZ_JALJRR010000023.1, read as the reverse complement.
CAGACCGCCCGCGACCTCACCTTATGGATAGTGGCTGGCACTTTGCCGCTGCCGCCCAAGGATCAACCGAACGCCAAGGCCAACGCCTGCTCGTTGCTGATCGATGAGCATGGCGAGATCGTCGCCCGCTACGACAAGCTGCATTTGTTCGATGTCGACGTGGCGGACGCGCGCGGTCGCTATCGTGAATCCGATGACTATGCTTTCGGGAGCAACGTTGTGGTGGCGGATACGCCGGTCGGCCGCTTGGGCCTGACGGTGTGTTACGACCTGCGCTTCCCGGAGTTGTACAGCGAGTTGCGCGCGGCGGGGGCTGAACTGATTACCGCGCCCTCGGCCTTCACCGCGGTCACCGGCGCCGCCCATTGGGATGTGCTGATTCGCGCACGGGCCATCGAGACCCAGTGTTATCTGCTGGCGGCCGCCCAGGGCGGGGTGCATCCGGGGCCACGGGAGACTTATGGCCACGCGGCGATTGTCGACCCCTGGGGGCGCGTACTGACGCAACAGGATCAAGGCGAAGCGGTGTTGCTGGCCGAACGCGACAGCAGTGAACAGGCGTCGATACGGGCGCGCATGCCGGTGGTCAACCATCGGCGCTTTTTCTCGCAGGGCGCGCAGCGGCCTGCTTCAGAACGATGAATTTAAGGCCAAACCTATGAGCGAGTTGTTGTCCTCAGTCAGCGAACACCTCCTGGCACCCGGTGGCGTGACCATCGAAAGCCTGCAAACCGTGCTGGGCGATCTGGCCGGGCCGGGCATCGACGCGGCCGACCTGTATTTCCAGGGGCAGATTTCCGAGTCGTGGGCTTTGGAAGACGGGATCGTCAAGGAAGGCAGTTTCAACCTCGACCAGGGTGTCGGCGTGCGCGCGCAATCCGGTGAGAAAACCGGTTTCGCCTACAGCAACGCGATCACCCTGGAAGCCTTGGGCCTGGCCGCCCGGGCTGCCCGTTCGATTTCCCGCGCCGGCCAGAACGGTACGGTGCAGGCATTCAGCACCCAGGACGTGGCCCAGTTGTACGCGCCGGATAACCCCCTGGAAGTGATCAGCCGCGCAGAAAAAGTCGATCTGCTCAAGCGTATCGATGCTGCGACCCGCGCCCTCGACCCGCGTATCCAGCAAGTCACGGTGAGCATGGCCGGGGTGTGGGAACGCATCCTGGTGGCGTCCACCGACGGCGGCCTGGCGGCGGATGTGCGGCCGCTGGTGCGTTTCAACGTCAGCGTGATCGTCGAACAGAACGGCCGCCGCGAGCGCGGTGGGCACGGCGGCGGCGGTCGTACCGACTACCGTTATTTCCTCGCCGAGGACCGCGCCATGGGTTATGCCCGTGAAGCGCTGCGCCAGGCGCTGGTCAACCTGGAAGCCATCCCCGCGCCGGCTGGCACCTTGCCGGTGGTGTTGGGCTCGGGCTGGTCTGGCGTACTGCTCCACGAAGCCGTGGGCCATGGCCTGGAAGGCGACTTCAACCGCAAGGGCAGTTCGGCCTACAGCGGGCGCATGGGCGAGATGGTCGCCTCCAAACTGTGCACCATTGTCGATGACGGCACCCTGGCCGGTCGCCGTGGCTCGTTGAACATCGATGACGAAGGCACTCCGACCGAATGCACCACGCTGATCGAAAACGGCGTGCTCAAGGGTTACATGCAAGACAAGCTCAACGCCCGCCTGATGGGCGTGGCGCGTACCGGTAACGGCCGTCGCGAATCCTACGCGCACCTGCCGATGCCGCGCATGACCAACACTTACATGCTCGCTGGCGAAAGTGACCCGGCGGAAATCATCGCCTCGGTCAAACGCGGGATCTATTGCGCCAACCTCGGCGGCGGCCAGGTGGACATCACCAGCGGCAAGTTCGTGTTCTCCACCAGCGAGGCGTACCTGATCGAAGACGGCAAGATTACCGTGCCGGTCAAAGGCGCGACGTTGATTGGTAACGGGCCGGAAGCGATGAGCAAGGTGTCGATGGTCGGTAACGACCTGGCACTGGACAGCGGCGTGGGTACGTGCGGCAAGGATGGGCAGTCGGTGCCGGTGGGCGTGGGTCAGCCAACCTTGAAAATTGATGCGATCACCGTGGGTGGCACGGGGTCGTAAGAGCGGGAGCTTCGGGTGGCGAAGACCGCCACCCGGGGAAGAGGATCAACGCAGGCCGCGTTGAGTCTCGTCCAGCTCACGGATGTACTTGAAGATTTTACGGCTGGTGGCCGGCGCCTTGTTTTGCGCCAGTTCGTGCTGGGCCTGACGGATCAGGGAGCGCAGTTGCTGGCGGTCCGCGTCCGGGTAGTCCAGTACGAATTTCTCCAGCACCGCGTCATCGCCCGAGATCAGGCGGTCACGCCAACGTTCCAGGTTGTGGAAGCGTTCGTTGTACTGGCGAGTGGAGGCATCGAGTTGATCGAGCAGGGTCAGAATCGCGTCAGTGTCCTGATCGCGCATCAGCTTGCCGATGAACATGATGTGCCGTTTACGCGCGATATTCGCGGTGTGCTTGGGTGCATCCGCCAGAGCCCGGCGCATTTCGTCGGTCAGAGGCAGTTTTGCAATCAAGTCCGGCTTGAGCGTTGTAAGGCGCTCGCCGAGGTCAACCAGAGCATGCAGCTCGCGTTTGACCTGGGTTTTGCTTTTCTCCCCATCGAGGGAGTCGTCGTAAGAATCAACCATGGTGGCAGTCCGCAAAGAAACGCCGCCATGATAACCAGTCGGGGGCCGCTTGTCCGGCCCGGTCGCTCGATGGCCTTAACCGAAAGCAGAATTTGAGTGGAGAAAACCATGAGTGCAGCCCAAAGCGTCGGTCCGCAAGCGTTACCGGCACTGCAGGAACAAGTCGAGCAGATCCTTGCCGAGGCCAAGCGCCAGGGGGCCAGTGCCTGCGAGGTGGCTGTGTCCCTGGAGCAGGGGCTGTCGACGTCGGTACGTCAGCGGGAAGTCGAAACCGTCGAATTCAACCGCGACCAGGGGTTTGGCATCACCTTGTACGTCGGCCAGCGCAAAGGCTCGGCCAGCACCTCGGCGAGTGGGCCGGAAGCGATTCGCGAGACGGTGGCCGCCGCATTGGCGATTGCCAAGCACACGTCCGAGGATGAAAGCTCGGGCCTGGCCGACAAGGCGTTGATGGCCAAGGACCTGCAGGATTTCGACCTGTTCCATGCCTGGGACATCACCCCGGAACAAGCCATCGAACAAGCGCTGACCTGCGAAGCGGCGGCGTTCGATGCCGACCCGCGGATCAAGAATGCCGACGGCACCACCTTGAGCACCCACCAGGGCTGCCGCGTGTACGGCAACAGCCATGGTTTTATCGGCGGTTATGCGTCGACGCGTCACAGCCTGAGTTGCGTGATGATCGCCGAAGCCAACGGCCAGATGCAGCGCGATTACTGGTACGACGTGAACCGTCAGGGCGAGTTGCTGGCCGACCCGGTCAGCATTGGCCGGCGTGCCGCGCAACGTGCCGCGAGCCGCCTGGGCGCGCGCCCGGTGCCGACCTGTGAAGTGCCGGTGCTGTTTTCGGCGGAGCTGGCCGGCGGTCTGTTCGGCAGTTTCCTGGGGGCGATTTCCGGCGGCAACCTGTACCGCAAATCGTCGTTCCTCGAAGGTGCGATTGGCCAGAAGCTGTTTCCGCAGTGGCTGACCATCGACGAGCGTCCACACCTGATGCGGGCCATGGGCAGTTCGTCGTTCGACGGCGATGGCCTGGCGACCTATGCCAAGCCGTTCGTCGAAAACGGTGAGTTGGTTTCCTACGTGCTGGGCACGTATGCCGGGCGCAAACTGGGCCTGCCGAGCACTGCGAACGCTGGCGGCGTGCATAACCTGTTCGTGACCCACGGCGAGGAAGACCAGGCGGCGCTGTTGCGACGCATGGGGCGTGGCCTGCTGGTGACTGAATTGATGGGCCAGGGCTTGAACATGGTCACCGGTGATTATTCCCGTGGCGCGGCGGGTTTCTGGGTAGAAAACGGTGAGATTCAGTTTGCTGTCCAGGAAGTGACCATCGCCGGCAATATGCGCGACATGTTCAAGCAGATCGTTGCCGTGGGTAACGACCTGGAGCTGCGCAGCAATATCCGTACAGGTTCGGTCCTGATCGAGCGGATGACAGTCGCCGGTAGTTAATCCTTCCGACGCTTCACCAAAAGGCGCGCCATCTGCAGGATGGCGCGCCTTTTTTTGTGGCTGCATTCCAGGTTGATTGGCTTGCCACTCTTGTGTTGATTATCAATATCATTTAATAATAAATATCATTATCGAATGAGTGCGGATCATGAATGCTGTCCTGCATGAGGACCCCTACCTGGAAAGCTGGCGTTGGATGAGTCGTCAGATTCGCTGCTGCCTCGAGCCCAATGAACCGCGCCTGATCGAACATTACCTCAATGAAGGTCGATACCTCGCCTGTTGCACCGCGACTCATCCATGGACGATCGCTGAAACGGCTTTCCGCCTGCTGATCGACACCGCCACGGACATTGCCTTGCCGTGGCATTGGCGGTCCCAGTGCCTGGACCAGGCCTGGCGCCCGCTGCGCGACCTGGAAACACTCTCCCACTGTGCCTGCCGCCTCAAGCGCTGGCAGGCCTTTGCCTGGCAATTGGCGACGTGCGAATTGCTGCCTTCGATTTCCGTTTCTGACTGGGTGCAAGGATCTTCCGATGAGTAATAACCGTATCGAACGCGACAGCATGGGTGAACTGCAAGTCCCCGCCGAGGCCTTGTACGGCGCGCAAACCCAGCGCGCGGTGAACAACTTTCCGATCAGCCACCAGCGCATGCCGGCGCCGTTCATTCGTGCGTTGATCCTGGCCAAAGTGGCAGCGGCCAAGGTCAACGTCGACCTCAAGCAGATCAGCGAAGGGCAGGGCAAGGCCATTGTCGATGCTGCCCTGGGCTTGCTGGACGGTGACTTCATGCCGCACTTTCCGGTGGATATCTTTCAGACCGGTTCCGGCACCAGTTCCAATATGAACGCCAACGAAGTGATCGCGACCCTGGCCAGCCGTTTGCTCGGTGAGGCGGTCAACCCCAACGATCACGTGAACTGCGGCCAAAGCAGCAACGACATCATCCCGACCACCATCCACGTCAGTGCGGCGTTGGTGCTGCATGAGCAAACGCTGCCGGCGTTGCTGCATCTGGTGCAGGTCATCGAACGGAAGGCCGAAGAGGTCCACCCCTTCATCAAGACCGGTCGCACGCACCTGATGGACGCCATGCCCGTGCGTATGAGCCAGGTGCTCAATGGCTGGGCGCAGCAGCTCAAGGCCAATATCGCGCACCTGCAGGACCTGTTGCCCAGCCTGCAAGCCCTGGCCCAGGGCGGCACGGCTGTCGGTACCGGGATCAACGCGCATCCGGAGTTTGCGCTGCGTTTCAGCCAGCAGCTGAGCAGCCTGACCGGCGTGCAATTCACGCCGGGCAAGAACCTCTTCGCGTTGATCGGCTCCCAGGACACCGCCGTCGCCGTCTCCGGCCAGTTGAAAGCGATCGCTGTGTCATTGATGAAAATCGCCAACGACTTGCGCTGGATGAATTCCGGGCCCCTGGCTGGCTTGGGCGAAATCGAACTGGAAGGGTTACAGCCCGGTTCTTCGATCATGCCGGGCAAGGTCAACCCAGTGATTCCGGAAGCGACCGCCATGGTCGCCGCACAAGTCATCGGCAATGACACGGTGATCACCATTGCCGGGCAATCCGGCAACTTCGAGCTGAACGTGATGCTGCCGATCATCGCCCAGAACCTGCTCGGCAGCCTCGAACTGCTGGCCAATTCCAGCCGCCTGCTGGCGGACAAGGCCATTGCCAGTTTCAAGGTCAACGAGGCCAAGCTCAAGGAAGCGTTGTCGCGCAATCCGATCCTGGTGACCGCACTCAACCCGATCATTGGTTACCAAAAGGCCGCTGAAATCGCCAAGCAAGCCTATCAGCAAGGTCGCCCGGTGATTGATGTCGCCCTCGAGCACACCGACTTGCCGCGCAGCCAACTGGAAGTCCTGCTGGACCCGGAAAAGCTCACGGCCGGCGGCGTGTAATCACCGACCCTGCTTTGGAGGCTGACCATGGAGCATTGGAAACGCACGATCGAACGGGCCAATCGCTGCTTTATGCAGGGCGAGTTGGTCGACGCTCGCGAAGCCTATTTACAAGCCCTGGCCCTGGCTCAAGTGTTGTTCGAGCGCTGGGCGAACGCCGACGAAGCAGTGGCGGCTTGCGTCATTTCCCATCACAACCTGGCGGACCTGCACCTGCGCCTGAACCAGCCGGAAGAAAGCGCGGAATACCTTTGTGCCATCCACCAACGGCTGTTACAGGCGCTGCAGGACCAGCGCCTCAGCCCGCAACTGCGCGACGCGGCGTTGCGCCAGAGCAGCAAGACCTACGTCGAACTGTTGAATTTCATCAGCGATCACGGCGAATACCCCCGTACCCATCGCTTGCTGGGCGGTACTGCGGCGCAACCGACCCCTCCTCAATACGGAGCACACTGATATGTCCTACACCTTGCCTGCTTTGCCTTACGCCTACGATGCCCTGGAACCGCATATCGATGCGCAAACCATGCAAATTCACTACACCAAGCACCACCAGACTTACATCAACAACCTCAATGCCGCCGTGGAGGGCACCGAGTTTGCGGGTTGGCCGGTAGAGAAGCTGGTGTCGAGCGTCCAGCAACTGCCCGAGCAACTGCGCGCCGCGGTGATCAATCAGGGCGGTGGGCATGCCAACCACTCGTTGTTCTGGGCGGTGATGTCACCCAAAGGCGGCGGCAAACCCGATGGCGCGCTGGGCCAGGCGATCGATGAGCAACTGGGCGGTTTCGACAGCTTCAAGGAGGCCTTCACCAAGGCCGCATTGACCCGCTTCGGCAGCGGCTGGGCCTGGTTGAGCGTGACCCCGCAGAAGACCCTGGTGGTGGAGAGCAGCGGCAATCAGGACAGCCCGCTGATGAGCGGCAACACACCGATCCTCGGCCTGGATGTGTGGGAACACGCCTACTACCTGCTGTACCAGAACCGGCGTCCTGAATACATCAATGCCTTCTACAGTGTCATCAACTGGCCGGAAGTCGCCGCCCGCTACCAGGCCGCCCTGGCCTGATATCACGCCGTACAACACGACCTAAGGCCGACCATGGGTACTGAAACACTGGCGATCAGCAGCGTGCGAATGTTTCGTTACGCATTTGGCTCGCTGCTGCTATTGGCAGGTATTGCATTGCTGGTGGCTCAAGGATTCGCCTGGCTGGACCTGGAGCCGCGCATCCTGCGGGCCCTGCAAGGTGGGGCGATCTGTGCGCTCGGCACCGCGTTGGGCGCCGTACCGGTGTTGGTTATCCGGCGCATGCCAGCAGCAATGAGCGATACCTTGCTGGGCTTTGGTGCCGGCGTGATGCTCGCGGCCACGGCGTTTTCGTTGGTCGTGCCGGGCATTGCCGCCGCTGAAGGCCTGGGGCTCAGCCCTTGGGGCGCGAGTGGCTTGATCAGCATTGGCATCATGCTGGGAGCGTTCGGCTTGTACCTGGTCGATCGCAAGGTCTCCGGGGCCAGCCCGGAAATGCTGGTCGGTACGCCGGAGCATCCGGTGATCCCGCCACGTATCTGGCTGTTCGTGTTTGCCATCATCGCGCACAACATCCCGGAGGGTATGGCGGTTGGCGTGTCGGCGGGCGGCGGCATGCCGGATGCCGACAGCCTGGCCATGGGCATCGCTTTGCAGGATGTGCCCGAAGGCCTGGTGATTGCGTTGGTGCTGGCCGGAGCAGGGATGTCGCGGTTCAAGGCGTTCCTGATCGGTGCGGCTTCGGGCTTGGTCGAGCCGATATTCGCAGTGCTTTGTGCCTGGTTGGTGAGTCTGGCGCAGGTGCTGCTGCCGTTAGGCTTGGCGTTGGCTGCTGGCGCGATGCTGCTGGTGGTCACTCACGAGGTGATCCCCGAATCGCGGCGCAATGGCCATGAAAAGCTCGCCAGCCTGGGACTGTGCATCGGGTTTTGCTTGATGATGGTGATGGATACTGCATTGGGCTGAAGCTGTTGCGGCTTCAGCCTCTGTCTCGTCGGGTGGGTTTATTCACCCTCATCAAAGAAGTTATTGATCAGCTTGGTCAAGGCCGCCATCGCTTCCTGCTCTTGCTCGCCTTCGGTCTTCAAATGAATCTTGGTGCCCTTGCCGGCGGCGAGCATCATCATCGCCATGATGCTCTTGCCGTCGACCATGGTTTCCGGAGTGCGTCCAGCGCGAACCTGGCAGGGGAACTGCCCGGCAATGCCGACGAACTTGGCTGAGGCGCGGGCGTGCAGGCCCAGCTTGTTGATGATTTCAATTTCCAGAACGGGCATCGCGGGGGTGTTCCTTTCAGCTAAGGTCGCGGTGGCGAACCTGGACGTTCTTGAGGGTTTGTTGCAGCATCTGGCCCAGGCGTTCGGTCAGGTAGACGGAACGGTGGTGGCCGCCGGTGCAGCCGATGGCAATGGTGACATAGGCCCGGTTGCTGGCGGCAAAGCGCGGTAGCCATTTGAGCAGGTAGCTGGAGATGTCCTGGAACATCTCCTCGACATCCGGTTGCGCGGCCAGGTAGTCCGCCACCGGCTGATCCAGCCCCGACTGGTCCCGCAACTCCGGCTTCCAGTAAGGATTGGGCAGGCAGCGCACATCGAATACCAGATCGGCGTCCACCGGCATGCCACGCTTGAAGCCAAACGACTCGACCAGAAAGGCCGTGCCGGGCTCGGGCTGGTTCAGCAGGCGGAGCTTGATGGCATCGCGCAGTTGGTACAGGTTGAGGCTGGTGGTGTTGATCTTGAGGTCGGCGAGGTCAATGATCGGTCCCAACAGCTTGGTCTCGTCCTCGATGGCTTCGGCCAGCGAACGATGCGGGCTGCTGAGGGGGTGACGTCGACGGGTCTCGGAGAAGCGTTTGAGCAGGGTTTCTTCGTCTGCGTCCAGGTACAGCACATCACAGTGAATGTGCTTGGCACGCACTTCCTCAAGCAGTGCCGGGAACCGCGAGAGGTGGCTGGGCAGGTTGCGGGCGTCGATCGACACGGCGACCAGTGGCTGTGCCAGTTCGGTGTGGATCAGCGCGCGCTCCGCCAACTCCGGCAGCAGGCCGGCGGGCAGGTTGTCGATGCAATAGAAGCCGTTGTCCTCAAGAACGTTGAGGGCGGTGCTTTTACCTGAGCCGGAGCGGCCACTGACGATGATCAAACGCATGATTACTGCTCGATTTGTTCAGCCAGGACAACCTGATACAACGCCTCATTGCTGCTGGCACTGCGCAGTTTGTCGCGTACTTCCTTGCGGTCAAGCATGCTGGCGATCTGCCGGAGCAGTTCCAGGTGTGCATCGGTGGCGGCTTGCGGGACCAGCAACACGAACAGCAGGTCGACCGGGGCACCGTCGATGGCGTCGAAATCGATGGGAGCGTCCAGGTGCAGCAGGGCGCTGACAGGTGTCTCGCAGCCTTTGAGGCGACAGTGAGGAATGGCGATGCCGTTACCAAAACCGGTCGAGCCGAGTTTTTCACGGGCAATCAGAGCCTCGTAGACATCTTGCATCTCCAGCTCAGGCACTTGTTTGCTGATCAGGTTGGCAATCTGTTCGAGGGCTTTCTTCTTGCTGCCCCCCGGCGCGTTCACAAGGGAACGGCCGGGAGTCAGGATGGTTTCAAGTCGGATCATGGGTGGGGAGTGTTAGCGGCCGGTGCCCTGTAGGAGGCTCTGCTGCTTTTCCTTATGCTTTTTGATTTGGCGATCCAGCTTGTCGGTCAGGTCGTCAATGGCGGCATACATATCAGAATGCTCAGCATTGGCGACGACTTCTCCGCCGGGTATACGCAAGGTGGCTTCGATTTTCTGCTTCAGCTTTTCGACAGTCATAATGACTTGCACGTTGGTGATCTTGTCGAAATGCCCCTCAATTCGTTTGAGTTTTTCGCCGATATAGGTGCGCAGCGCGTCGGTCACTTCCAGTTGGTGTCCACTGATATTGACTTGCATACAGCTTCTCCTTCGTTGCCAGTGCATAAAGCGGCAGGCAGAGATGCCTGCCACTGGAACGCTGTGGCCTGCCCGTCACATCAAACGCTTACGCTCGCTGGAAGGCGCGATCCCAAGGGACTCGCGGTACTTGGCGACGGTTCGACGGGCGACCTGAATGCCTTGTGCCTCCAGTAAACCAGCGATCTTGCTGTCACTCAACGGCTTTTTCTGATTTTCCGCGGCAACCAGTTTTTTGATGATTGCGCGGATCGCCGTGGACGAGCATTCGCCGCCTTCGGAGGTGCTGACATGGCTGGAGAAAAAGTATTTCAGCTCATATATACCCCGTGGGGTATGCATGAATTTTTGCGTCGTTACCCGGGAAATCGTTGATTCGTGCATGCCCACCGCTTCTGCGATGTCGTGCAGGACCAGCGGTTTCATCGCTTCGTCGCCGTACTCAAGGAAGCCGCGCTGGTGCTCGACGATTTGCGTGGCCACTTTCATCAGGGTTTCGTTGCGGCTTTGCAGGCTCTTGATGAACCAGCGCGCTTCCTGCAACTGGTTGCGCATGAAGGTGTTGTCGGCGCTGGTGTCGGCGCGACGGACGAAACCGGCATATTGCGGGTTGACCCGCAGGCGCGGCACCGATTCCTGGTTCAGTTCCACCAGCCAGCGTTCGTTGTCTTTGCGCACGATCACATCGGGGACGACGTATTCGGCTTCGCTGGACTCGATCTGCGAGCCCGGACGCGGGTTGAGGCTCTGCACCAGCTCGATGATGTGGCGCAGGTCGTCTTCCTTGAGCTTCATGCGGCGCATCAGCTGGCTGTAGTCGCGGCTGCCCAGCAGGTCGATGTAGTCGGTGACCAGGCGTTGGGCTTCAACGAGCCAAGGGGTCTTGGCGGGCAGCTGGCGCAATTGCAGCAGCAGGCACTCGCTGAGGTTGCGCGCGCCAATGCCGGCGGGCTCGAACTGCTGGATGCGGTGCAGGACGGCTTCGATCTCGTCCAGTTCGATGTCCAGTTCCGGGTCGAAGGCTTCAAGAATCTCTTCGAGTGTCTCGTCCAGATAACCCTGGTTGTTGATGCAGTCGATCAGGGTCACAGCGATCAGGCGATCGGTGTCGGACATCGGCGCCAGGTTCAATTGCCACAGCAAGTGGCTCTGCAGGCTCTCGCCGGCGGAGGTGCGGGTGGTGAAATCCCACTCGTCGTCATCATTGCTGGGCAGGCTGCTGGCGCTGGTCTGGTAGACGTCTTCCCAGGCGGTGTCCACGGGAAGTTCGTTGGGAATACGTTCGTTCCATTCGCCTTCCTCCAGGTTGTCCACCGTAGGGGCGGTTTCCTGGTAAGAGGGTTCCTGCACGTCGGAATTGGGTTTTTGCTCGATGTTGTCGGCCAGCGGGTCTGCATTATCGAAGTCGTCGCCTTCTTCCTGGCGTTCGAGCATCGGATTGGACTCCAGGGCTTCCTGGATTTCCTGTTGCAGGTCCAGTGTCGACAATTGGAGCAGGCGGATGGCCTGTTGCAGCTGCGGTGTCATCGTCAGCTGCTGGCCCATTCTCAGGACTAGCGATGGTTTCATGGCAGGGGCTTAACACCTTATTCGCCGGCGCAATGCGCCATCCACGACAGGGCGCGTGAGCGCCAAACATAAGCAAATTATATGCCTGATATCGGGGGCTTTGCCTAGAGCGCGGTAACAATAAAAATCCGGAGGTTTTCATTGACTCCCGCGCACCTTGGCGAACGGCCTGCCACCGCCTTTTTTTCCAGGCAGGCTTACAGGCGGAACTCGTGGCCCAGATACACTTCCTTGACCAGTTCGTTGGCCAGGATCGTGGCCGAATCGCCTTCGGCAATCAGTTGCCCATCGTTGACGATATACGCAGTTTCGCAGATATCGAGGGTCTCGCGGACGTTGTGGTCGGTGATCAGTACACCGATGCCCTTGGCCTTGAGGTGATGGATGATCTGCTTGATGTCGCCGACCGAGATCGGGTCGACACCGGCAAACGGTTCGTCCAGCAGGATGAACTTCGGTGCAGTGGCCAGGGCGCGGGCAATCTCCACGCGGCGGCGTTCACCACCGGACAAGCTCATGCCGAGGTTGTCGCGAATGTGGTTGATGTGGAATTCCTGCAGCAGGCTTTCCAGCTCCTTGCGGCGGCCGTCGCGGTCGAGTTCCTTGCGGGTCTCGAGGATCGCCATGATGTTATCGGCAACCGACAGTTTGCGGAAGATCGACGCTTCCTGGGGAAGATAGCCGATACCGGCGCGCGCACGGCCGTGCATCGGCTGGTGGCTGACGTCGAGGTCGTCGATCAGGATGCGACCTTGGTCCGCTTGGACCAGGCCGACGATCATATAGAAACAGGTGGTCTTGCCGGCACCGTTGGGGCCAAGCAGGCCGACGATCTGGCCGCTGTCGATCGACAGGCTGACGTCGCGCACGACCTGACGGCCTTTATAGGCCTTGGCCAGATGCTGGGCTTTCAGGGTTGCCATTACTCGGCCTTCTTCTTCGGCTGGATAACCATGTCGATACGTGGACGCGGTGCGGTGACCTTGGTGCCGTTGGCGCGACCGGCGTTGGCAACCTGCTTCACGGTGTCATAGGTGATTTTTTCACCTTCCGTGGAGTTGCCGTCGGGGCTGAGTACCTTGGCCTGGTCGATCAGCACGATGCGATTTTGCTGGGCGTGATACTGGATGGTTTTGCCGTAGCCCTTCATCGGGGCGGTGTCGGTGGCAGCCTGCTTCTGTTCGAAGTAGGCCAGGTTGCCCACCGAAGTCACGACGTCAATGTCGCCAGCAGGGGTGCGAGTCAGTGTCACCGTGTTGCCGGTGATCTTCATCGAGCCCTGGGTAATGATCACACCGCCGGTGTAGGTCGCGACGCCTTGCTTGTCATCGAGCTGTGCATCGTCGGCCGAAATGTGGATCGGTTGCTGGCTATCGTTCGGCAGAGCCCAGGCGCTCACGCTTCCCAGTGCTGCGCCCAGACTGAGCAAAATAGGGAGGGTTTTAACGAGCCTCATACTGTCCTCTTACGTTCGATAGCAGGTGTATCCTGCTTTCTTTCAAATACGCTTTCATTCCCTTGCCAGTCGATACACCGCCAGCGCCGTCGATTCTAACGTCTTGCTCGGTCTGCGCATATTGCTTCTGTGGGAATACGGTCATGCGACTGCTGGTGATGATGGTGTCGCGGTTCTGTGCGTCGGTTCGTGCGACGCGCACCGAGTCGATCAGTTCCACTTCGGTGCCGTCCGGGTTGACTTCGCCACGCTTGCTGGTGACGTGCCAGGGGAATTCGGTGCCGCGATACAGATTCAAATCGGGGTTGGTCAGCAGGGTGACTTCGGACGCTTTCAGGTGCTCGACCTTGTCCGAGTTCATTTCATACTGCACCTTGCCATCAGGCAGGAACTGCACGCTGTAGGCATTGGTGGCGTAATAGTCGATAGCGCCTTGGTCAACCTGCGCCACAGGCTGGTCGAGAAAGCGCTCCGGGCTGATATTCCAGTAGCCAACCGCCAGGAGCAGCGCGGCGATGACCCCGAATAGCAGGAAGTTGCGAATCTTTTTGCTCAGCATAAAACGCTCTATAGGTAGGCGGCGTGGGCCGCTTCAAGGCTGCCCTGGGCACGCAGGATCAACTCGCAGAACTCGCGGGCGGCGCCTTCGCCGCCACGAGCCGTGGTGATGCCGTGGGCATGCTCGCGAACAAATGCCGCCGCATTGGCGACAGCCATGCCCAGGCCCACCCGGCGGATCACCGGCAGGTCGGGCAGGTCGTCGCCCAGGTAGGCAACCTGCTCATAGCTTAGGTTCAGTTGGCCAAGAAGCTCGTCCAGAACGACTAGTTTATCCTCCCTGCCTTGATACAGGTGAGGAATCCCCAGGTTTTGTGCGCGGCGTTCCACAACCGGGGTTTTCCGACCGCTGATAATCGCGGTTTGCACGCCCGCCGCCATGAGCATCTTGATGCCCTGGCCGTCGAGGGTGTTGAACGACTTGAATTCGCTGCCGTCCTCGAGGAAGTACAGGCGGCCATCGGTCAGCACGCCGTCAACGTCGAAAATCGCCAATTTGATGTGCTTGCCGCGTTGCAACAGGTCGCTGGTCATTTACATCACTCCCGCACGCAGCAAGTCGTGCATGTTCAGGGCGCCGATCGGGCGGTCATTGCCATCGACCACCACCAGCGCGCCGATCTTATGGTCTTCCATGATCTTCAGGGCTTCTGCCGCCAGCATTTCTGCGCGTGCGGTCTTGCCGTGGGGAGTCATCACCGCATCGATGGTGGCGGTGTGGATATCGATAGTGCGGTCCAGGGTGCGGCGCAGGTCACCGTCGGTGAATACGCCGGCCAGGCGTCCGTCGGCTTCCAGGATCACGGTCATGCCCAGGCCCTTGCGGGTCATCTCCATGAGTGCGTCCTTCAGCAGGGTGCCGCGCTGTACGTGGGGCAGTTCATCGCCGGAATGCATGACGTTTTCCACTTTCAGCAGCAGGCGTCGGCCCAGCGCGCCGCCCGGATGGGAAAACGCGAAGTCTTCCGCCGTAAACCCACGTGCTTCCAGCAGCGCCACGGCCAGGGCATCGCCCATGACCAGCGCGGCGGTGGTGGAAGAGGTTGGCGCCAGGTTCAGCGGGCAGGCCTCTGCGGTCACATGAACATTCAGGTTCACTTCGGCGGCCTTGGCCAGCGTCGACTCCGGGTTGCCGGTGATGCTGATCATCTGGATGCCCAGGCGCTTGATCAACGGCAGCAAGGTCACGATTTCGTTGGTGGTGCCGGAGTTGGACAGTGCGAGGATGATGTCATCCTTGGTGATCATGCCCATGTCGCCGTGGCTGGCTTCGGCCGGGTGGACGAAAAACGCCGTGGTCCCGGTGCTTGCCAGGGTGGCGGCGATCTTGTTGCCGACGTGACCGGACTTGCCCATGCCGACCACGACAACGCGGCCTTTGCTGGCCAGAATCATCTCGCAGGCGCGTACGAAATCCACGTCGATATGGGCCAGCAAGCCTTCTACGGCTTCAAGCTCGAGGCGGATGGTGCGTTGTGCGGATTGGATAAGATCGCTGGATTGGCTCATGTCTGAAATCGTATAGCCTGACGAAAAGTCGACGATTATAACGATAATGATCAATTCCCTCACGCAAGTTCGTCAGTCTTTAGTCGTCAGGCGCTTCAGATTCATTCCTCGGTAACATAGCAAGCAACGGTTTTTCCCTGTCTCCAATCTGAACAAGCGCTGTTCCGGCCTTGGGGGCGCTGTACCAGCAGTGATATAGTTCGCCGCCAGTTCGGTCCACCCAGCCCATGTGGCTAACTATATGTTGGGCAACCGTTGCAAACGTTTGTCACAAGCGTGGTGTCTGAGTGAGAGGCTGCATCCCAAGGAGTTTAGATGAGTGCCGATAACGCCTACGCGGTCGAGCTGAAGGGCCTTACCTTCAAGCGCGGGACGCGCAGCATCTTCAATAACGTCGATATTCGCATTCCCCGCGGTAAGGTCACCGGCATCATGGGGCCTTCCGGTTGCGGCAAGACCACCCTGTTGCGCTTGATGGGCATGCAATTGCGCCCCAGTGCCGGCGAAGTGTGGGTCAACGGCCAGAACCTGCCGACGTTGTCGCGCAGCGATCTGTTCGATGCGCGCAAGCACATGGGGGTGCTGTTCCAGAGCGGTGCATTGTTCACCGACCTCGATGTGTTCGAAAACGTAGCGTTTCCGCTGCGGGTGCATACCCAGCTGTCCGACGAGATGATTCGTGACATTGTGTTGCTGAAGCTGCAGGCCGTGGGCCTTCGCGGCGCCATCGACCTGATGCCGGATGAACTGTCCGGCGGCATGAAGCGTCGTGTCGCCCTGGCGCGTGCCATTGCCCTCGATCCGCAGATTCTCATGTATGACGAACCCTTCGTGGGCCAGGACCCGATCGCCATGGGCGTGTTGGTGCGCCTGATCCGCCTGCTCAACGATGCGTTGGGGATCACCAGTATCGTGGTCTCCCACGACCTGGCCGAAACCGCGAGCATCGCCGATTACCTCTATGTAGTCGGTGATGGCCAGGTACTGGGGCAGGGCACGCCGGAAGAACTGATGAACGCTGACAACCCGCGCATTCGCCAATTCATGACCGGCGATCCCGATGGCCCGGTGCCTTTTCATTTTCCGGCAGCGGACTACCGCTCAGATCTTCTGGGGAAGCGCTGATGCGCAAGACATCTCTTATCGAAAAGGTGCGCCTTTTCGGGCGTTCCGGCATCGACATCATCGAAGTGCTCGGCCGTTCGACGATATTCCTGTTCCACGCCTTGCTCGGCCGTGGCGGCATTGGCGGCAGCTTCGGCCTGCTGATCAAGCAGCTGCACTCCGTTGGTGTGATGTCCCTGGTGATCATCGTGGTTTCCGGGGTTTTCATCGGCATGGTGCTGGCGTTGCAGGGCTTCAATATCCTGTCCAGCTACGGCTCGGAGCAGGCGGTGGGGCAGATGGTCGCCCTGACGCTGTTGCGTGAGCTCGGCCCGGTCGTCACGGCCCTGTTGTTCGCCGGGCGCGCCGGTTCCGCGCTGACCGCCGAAATCGGCAACATGAAGTCCACCGAGCAGTTGTCCAGCCTCGAGATGATCGGCGTGGACCCGCTCAAGTACATTGTTGCCCCGCGCCTGTGGGCCGGCTTCATTTCCCTGCCGTTGCTGGCGATGATCTTCAGCGTGGTGGGTATCTGGGGCGGTTCGTGGGTGGCGGTGGACTGGCTGGGGGTCTATGAAGGCTCCTACTGGTCCAACATGCAAAACAGCGTGAACTTCAGCGGCGATGTGTTCAATGGCATCATTAAGAGCATTGTCTTCGCCTTTGTCGTGACCTGGATCGCCGTATTCCAAGGCTATGACTGTGAGCCCACTTCAGAAGGGATCAGTCGCGCCACCACCAAGACCGTTGTGTACGCCTCGCTGGCGGTACTGGGCCTTGACTTTATTTTGACCGCCTTGATGTTTGGAGATTTCTGATGCAAAACCGCACTGTGGAAATCGGTGTCGGCCTTTTCTTGCTGGCTGGCATCCTGGCTTTACTGTTGCTGGCCCTGCGAGTCAGCGGCCTTTCGGCCAGCCCCACCGCCGATACCTATAAACTTTACGCGTACTTCGACAATATCGCGGGTTTGACTGTCAGAGCTAAAGTGACCATGGCCGGTGTAACCATCGGCAAGGTCACGGCGATCGATCTGGACCGCGACAGCTTCACCGGGCGTGTGACGATGCAACTGGACAAGAAGGTCGATAATCTGCCGACTGACTCCACGGCATCGATCCTCACCGCAGGTTTGCTGGGCGAGAAATACATCGGTATCAGCGTAGGCGGGGAAACCGCTCTGCTCAAGGATGGTTCGACCATCCACGACACACAGTCGTCGCTGGTGCTTGAGGACCTGATCGGTAAATTCCTGCTCAATACGGTCAATAAAGACGCTAAATGAGGAATCTGTTCATGATCTCTACCTTGCGACGTGGTCTGCTGGTACTGCTTGCAGCACTGCCGTTGATGGCCAACGCGGCAGGTTCTGCGCACGAACTGGTGCAGGACACGACCAGCAGAATGCTGGCTGACCTGAAAGCCAATAAAGAACAGTACAAGCAAGACCCTACCAAGTTCTACGACTCGCTCAACACCATTGTCGGCCCGGTCGTGGATGCCGAAGGCATTTCGCGCAGCATCATGACGGTGAAGTATTCGCGCAAGGCGACACCTGCGCAGATGCAGACATTCCAGGAAAACTTCAAGAAGGGCCTGTTTCAGTTCTACGGCAACGCCCTGCTCGAGTACAACAACCAGGGGATCACTGTCGACCCTGCCAAGGATGAGTCGGGCGATCGCACCAGCGTCGGCATGACCGTCAAGGGCAGCAACGGCGCCATCTATCCAGTGCAATACACTCTGGAGAAGGTCAGCGGTGAGTGGAAGCTGCGTAACGTGATCATCAACGGCATCAACATTGGCAAACTGTTCCGTGATCAGTTCGCCGACGCGATGCAGCGCAATGGCAACGACCTCGACAAGACCATCAATGGTTGGGCCGGTGAAGTGGCCAAGGCCAAGGAAGAGACCGATAAAGCCGCCGGGAAGCCCGCGCAATGACCGAGGCGGCTGTTCGTATCGGCGATGCCGGCGAGTTGTTCCTCAGCGGCGTGCTGGATTACCGCACCGGGCCCGACCTGCGCAAGCAGGGGCAGGCGCTGATCCAGGCGAGCACCGCACCGTCGCTGGTGCTCGATTGCTCGGCGGTGACCAAGTCCAGCAGCGTCGGCTTGTCGTTGCTGCTGTGCTTCATGCGCGACGCCGAGGCGGCCAAAAAGCCGGTGAGCATTCGTGCGTTGCCCGACGACATGCGTGAAATTGCCGACGTTTCCGGTCTGACCGAGCTGTTGGCGCATCCTTAATACACATATTCAAGAAAGCCCCCCGTCAGAGTCCTGCTATGCGGGGTTCGCAGGCGCGGGGCTTTTTTGTATGATGTGCGACCCGCGCGCACTGGGCGCCGATAGAGGTTGAGCATGCAGGCCCTAGAAGTTAAGAGCTTCCTTGAAGGAAAGCTGCCGGAAACGAACGTAGAAGTTGAAGGCGAAGGCTGCAACTTCCAGCTGAATGTGATTAGCGATGAACTGGCGGCATTGAGCCCGGTCAAGCGTCAACAGCAGGTCTATGCCCATTTGAACCCGTGGATCACCGATGGCAGCATCCATGCGGTCACTATGAAATTTTTCAGCCGCGCGGCCTGGGCCGAGCGCACCTGAGCCCCCAAGGCGTCGAGATTCTTATGGATAAATTGATTATTACCGGTGGTGCCCGCCTTGATGGCGAGATCCGCATTTCCGGTGCGAAAAACTCCGCCTTGCCGATCCTGGCAGCGACCTTGCTGTGTGATGGCCCTGTGACCGTGGCCAACCTGCCGCACCTGCACGACATCACCACCATGATCGAACTGTTCGGTCGCATGGGCATTGAGCCGGTGATCGACGAAAAACTGTCGGTTGAAATCGACCCGCGCACCATCAAGACCCTGATCGCCCCGTATGAGCTGGTGAAAACCATGCGTGCGTCGATCCTGGTGCTCGGCCCGATGGTTGCCCGTTTCGGCGAAGCCGAAGTGGCCTTGCCTGGCGGTTGCGCGATCGGTTCGCGTCCGGTCGACCTGCACATCCGTGGCCTTGAAGCCATGGGCGCCACCATCGACGTCGAAGGCGGCTACATCAAGGCCAAGGCGCCGGAAGGCGGCCTGCGTGGCGCCAACTTCTTCTTTGATACCGTCAGCGTGACCGGTACCGAGAACATCATGATGGCCGCTGCCCTGGCCAACGGCCGCAGCGTCTTGCAAAACGCCGCGCGCGAGCCGGAAGTGGTCGACCTGGCCAACTTCCTGATCGCCATGGGCGCCAATATCAGCGGCGCCGGCACCGACACCATCACCGTCGAAGGTGTAAAACGCCTGCATTCGGCCACCTACAAGGTGATGCCGGACCGCATCGAGACCGGGACCTACCTGGTTGCCGCCGCCGTCACCGGTGGCCGCGTCAAGGTCAAGGACACTGATCCGACCATCCTTGAGTCCGTGCTGGAAAAACTCAAGGAAGCCGGCGCTGAAATCACCACCGGTGAAGATTGGATCGAGCTGAACATGCACGGCAAGCGGCCAAAAGCCGTCAACGTGCGGACCGCTCCGTACCCGGCGTTCCCGACCGACATGCAAGCGCAGTTCATCTCCCTGAACGCGATTGCCGAAGGCACCGGCGCTGTGATCGAGACCATCTTCGAAAACCGCTTCATGCACGTGTACGAACTGCACCGCATGGGCGCGAAGATCCAGGTCGAAGGCAACACGGCCATCGTGACCGGCATCGACAAGCTCAAGGGCGCGCCCGTCATGGCCACCGACCTGCGGGCTTCGGCCAGCCTGGTGATCTCCGCACTGTGCGCAGAGGGCGACACCCTGATCGACCGCATCTACCACATTGACCGTGGCTACGAGTGCATCGAAGAAAAACTGCAGATGCTCGGCGCGAAGATCCGCCGCGTACCGGGCTAGTCCCCGCTGCACGGGCGCAGGGATGCGCCCGCCCGGGGTGTGCAATTGCGTATTCCGGCTGAATGTGTTTCAAATCGAGGCTGTAATGGCCTCGATCTGTGTCTGGCGCCGTTTGCGACCAGACCGCAATAGCCTGATGAAGGACTGACGTTTCCCATGTTGACCATCGCACTGTCCAAGGGCCGCATCCTTGACGACACTTTGCCGCTTCTGGCTGAAGCGGGCATCGTGCCGACCGAGAATCCGGACAAGAGCCGCAAGCTGATCATCCCTACGACCCAGGACGACGTTCGTCTGCTGATCGTGCGGGCTACCGATGTGCCGACCTATGTTGAACACGGTGCCGCCGACCTGGGTGTCGCCGGTAAAGACGTATTGATGGAATACGGCGGCCAGGGCCTGTACGAGCCGTTGGACCTGCGTATTGCCCTGTGCAAGCTGATGACCGCCGGCCGTGTCGGTGATGTCGAGCCTAAAGGTCGCCTGCGGGTGGCCACCAAGTTCGTCAATATCGCCAAGCGTTACTACGCCGAGCAAGGCCGTCAGGTCGATATCATCAAGCTGTACGGCTCGATGGAGCTGGCGCCGCTGATTGGCCTGGCCGACAAGATCATCGACGTGGTCGACACCGGCAACACCCTCCGCGCCAACGGTCTGGAGCCCCAGGATTTCATTGCTGACATCAGCTCCCGGCTGATCGTCAACAAGGCATCGATGAAGATGCAGCACGCGCGTATCCAGGCGTTGATCGACACCCTGCGCAACGCAGTGGAGTCTCGACACCGCGGTTGACTCACCCGCGTAGCCAAACGGCTGCGCCCGTCTATCCGCCTCATAGCCAGAATTCTCAGGTGCCCAAGCGGATACGACTGCTGGGAAGGTGCGCTGACGTTCAATAACGAATCGCGCCTTACCCCAAAAGGCAAGTTATGTTAGTAGAAGATTTTTTTTCAATACCTAGCGACGCGTAGCCGCCTGCCTTTTGAGGCAAGGCCCTACGGGTTGGTACTGTGGCCGCGCCATGCCGCGTTGCGGGACTTGGTAAGGAAACAAACCCTTACCGGCGTCCCGCGCCTTGCCTGGCACGGCCACAGCACCAACGCGATTCGTTATTGAACGTCAGCGCACCTTCGGGCGCCTGAGTTTTTGCCAATCCTATGAGGCCCTCGCTATGACCACGTCCACTGCAATTGCCCGACTCAACGCTGCCGACCCGGATTTCGCCCATCATCTGGATCATCTGCTGAGTTGGGAAAGCGTGTCCGACGACTCGGTCAACCAGCGGGTGCTCGATATCATCAAGGCCGTGCGCGAGCGCGGTGACGCCGCGCTGGTGGATTTCACCCGCCAGTTCGACGGCCTGGACGTCAAGTCCATGTCGGACCTGATCCTGCCCCGCGAACGCTTGGAGCTGGCCCTGACGCGCATCACCGCGCCGCAGCGCGAAGCCCTGGAACTCGCGGCGGCGCGGGTGCGCAGCTACCACGAAAAACAGAAACAGGATTCCTGGAGCTACACCGAGGCCGACGGCACCGTATTGGGCCAGAAGGTCACGCCGCTGGACCGCGCCGGCCTGTATGTGCCGGGCGGTAAAGCCTCGTACCCGTCGTCGGTATTGATGAACGCGATTCCCGCCAAGGTGGCCGGTGTGACCGAAGTGGTCATGGTGGTGCCGACCCCGCGCGGTGAGATCAACGAGCTGGTCCTCGCGGCCGCCTGCATCGCCGGGGTCGACCGCGTGTTCACCATCGGCGGCGCCCAGGCTGTCGCGGCGTTGGCCTACGGCACCGAAAGCGTGCCGATGGTCGACAAGGTGGTCGGCCCCGGCAACATCTATGTCGCCACCGCCAAGCGCCATGTATTTGGCCAGGTCGGTATCGACATGATCGCCGGTCCTTCGGAAATCCTCGTGGTGTGTGATGGCCAGACCGACCCGGACTGGATCGCCATGGACCTGTTTTCCCAGGCCGAGCACGACGAAGACGCCCAGGCGATTCTGGTCAGCCCAGATGCCGAGTTCCTCGACAAAGTCGCCGCCAGCATCAACAAGCTGCTGCCGACCATGGACCGCGCCGAGATCATCGAGAAGTCGATCAATGGCCGTGGTGCGTTGATCCTGGTGCGCGACATGGAGCAGGCCATCGAAGTGGCCAACCGCATCGCGCCGGAACACCTGGAGTTGTCCGTGGCCGACCCACAGGCCTGGCTGCCGTCGATTCGTCACGCGGGCGCGATCTTCATGGGCCGTCACACCAGCGAAGCTCTGGGCGACTACTGCGCGGGCCCCAACCACGTGTTGCCGACCTCCGGCACCGCGCGCTTCTCCTCGCCGCTGGGGGTGTACGACTTCCAGAAGCGTTCGTCGATCATCTTCTGCTCGCCACAAGGTGCTTCCGAGTTGGGCAAGACCGCCTCGGTACTGGCCCGTGGCGAATCCTTGAGCGCCCACGCCCGGAGCGCCGAATACCGCATCCTTGAAGACAATAAGGGGAACTGAGACATGAGCAAATTCTGGAGCCCCTTCGTCAAGGAGTTGGTGCCTTACGTACCCGGTGAGCAGCCCAAGTTGACCAAGCTGGTCAAGCTCAACACCAACGAAAACCCCTACGGTCCGTCGCCCAAGGCGCTGGCGGCCATGCAGGTCGAGTTGAGCGACAATCTGCGCCTGTACCCGGACCCCAACAGCGACCTGCTCAAGCAGGCCGTGGCCCGCTATTACGGGATCGACGCCGGCAAAGTGTTCCTCGGCAACGGTTCCGACGAAGTCCTGGCACACATCTTCCACGCGCTGTTCCAGCACGACTTGCCGCTGCTGTTCCCGGATATCAGCTACAGCTTCTATCCGGTGTACTGCGGCCTCTATGGCATCAAATTCGACGCGGTGCCGCTGGATGAGCAGTTCCAGATCCGCGCGGCGGACTACGCCAGGCCGAACGGCGGGATCATCTTCCCCAACCCGAACGCGCCGACCGGCTGCGTGCTGGTCCTGGACGCGGTGGAGCAGATCCTCAAGGCCAGCCCGGATTCGGTGGTGGTGGTGGATGAAGCCTACGTCGACTTCGGTGGCGAAACTGCCATCAGCCTGGTGGATCGCTACCCGAACCTGCTGGTCACCCAGACCTTGTCCAAATCGCGCTCACTGGCCGGTTTGCGCGTGGGCCTGGCCGTGGGCCACCCGGACCTGATCGAGGCGCTGGAGCGGGTCAAGAACAGCTTCAACTCCTATCCGCTCGATCGCCTGGCGATTGTCGGCGCAGCGGCGGCGTTCGACGACCGCGAGTACTTCGAGAAGACATGCCGGTGGGTGACCGACAGCCGCAACAAGGTGGTCGCGCAATTGGAAGGCAAGGGCTTTGAAGTGTTGCCATCGGCTGCGAACTTCATCTTCGCCCGCCACCCACGGCACGACGCCGCCGGCCTGGCGGCCAAGTTGCGTGAGCAAGGCGTGATCGTGCGGCACTTCAAGCAGGCGCGGATTGATCAGTTCCTGCGGATCAGCATCGGTACGCCGGAGCAGAACCAGGCGCTGATCGATGGCCTAGGCGAGCTCTAAGTCACACTGAAGATCTAACAATGTGGGAGGGGGCTTGCCCCCGATAGCGGCAGATCAGTCGATTAGATGTCGACTGGCACTCCGTCATCGGGGGCAAGCCCCCTCCCACATTCAGTTTTGCAGTGCTGGTTAGATCAACGGCTCATCCGGCTTCTTGTGCTTCCAGCCATCATTGCCCGGCAGCAGCAGGTTCAAGCCAATCGCTACCACCGCACACAGGGCGATGCCCTTCAGGCCGAAATCGTCCGGACCGGTGCCGGTGCCGATCAGCACACCGCCAATCCCGAACACCAGCGTCACCGACACAATCACCAGATTGCGGGCTTCGCCCAGGTCGATCTTGTGGCGGATCAGCGTGTTCATGCCCACGGCGGCGATCGAGCCGAACAGCAGGCACAGAATCCCGCCCATCACCGGCACTGGAATGCTCTGCAGCAGTGCGCCGAACTTGCCGATAAACGCCAGGCTGATGGCAAAGATTGCCGCCCAGGTCATGATCTTCGGGTTGTAGTTCTTGGTCAGCATCACTGCGCCGGTCACTTCGGCGTAGGTGGTGTTCGGCGGGCCGCCAAACAGGCCGGCGGCCGTGGTGGCAATCCCGTCACCCAGCAGGGTGCGATGCAGGCCGGGCTTCTTCAGGTAGTCGCGACCAGTCACGCTGCCCACTGCAATCACACCGCCGATATGCTCGATCGCCGGGGCCAGGGCCACCGGGACGATAAACAGAATCGCCTGCCAGTTGAACTCCGGCGCGGTGAAGTGGGGCAGGGCGAACCACGGTGCGGCGGCAATTTTGGCCGTATCGACCACGCCGAAGTAGAACGCCATGGCAAAGCCCACCAGCACGCCGGAGATGATCGGCACCAGGCGGAAAATGCCCTTGCCGAACACGGCCACGATCAGGGTGGTCAGCAGCGCCGGCATCGAGATCAGCATCGCCGTCTGGTAATGGATCAGCTCGGCGCCATCGCCGGATTTACCCATCGCCATGTTGGCGGCAATCGGCGCCATGGCCAGGCCGATGGAAATGATCACCGGCCCGATCACCACCGGCGGCAGCAGCCGGTCGATGAAACCGGTGCCCTTGATCTTCACCGCCAACCCCATGAAGGTATAAACGAAACCGGCCGCCATCACCCCGCCCATGGTCGCCGCCAGGCCGAACTGGCCCTTGGCGAGAATGATCGGGGTGATAAAGGCAAAGCTCGACGCCAGAAACACCGGCACCTGCCGCCCGGTCACCAGCTGGAACAGCAGCGTGCCCAGGCCGGCGGTGAACAAGGCGACGTTTGGATCAAGACCTGTGATCAGCGGCATCAACACCAACGCGCCAAATGCCACAAAGAGCATTTGTGCGCCAGACAGGATCTGGCGCCAAAGCGGGTCGTTGAATTCATCCTGCATGCTCACGCGTCCTTCTGCTTGGTACCGAAGATCTTGTCACCGGCGTCGCCCAGGCCTGGGATGATGTAGCCGTTTTCATTCAGGCGCTCATCGATGGACGCGGTGTAGATCTGCACGTCCGGGTGGGCCTTCTCGACGGCGGCGATGCCTTCGGGCGCGGCGACCAGCACCATGGCGCGGATGTCCTTGCAACCGGCCCTCTTCAGCAGGTCGATGGTGGCAACCATGGAACTGCCGGTGGCGAGCATCGGGTCGATGATCATCGCCAGACGCTCGTTGATTTCCGGTACGAGTTTTTCCAGGTAGGTGTGGGCCTGCAACGTTTCTTCATTGCGAGCCACGCCCACGGCGCTGACCTTGGCGCCGGGGATCAGGCTGAGGACGCCTTCGAGCATGCCGATGCCGGCGCGCAGGATCGGCACCACAGTGATTTTCTTGCCAGCGATCTTCTCGACCTGGACGGGGCCGGCCCAACCGGGGATCTCGTAGCTCTCCAGGGGCAGGTCTTTGGTGGCTTCGTAGGTGAGCAACGCTCCGACTTCCTGAGCGAGCTCACGGAAGTTCTTCGTGCTAATGTCGGCGCGGCGCATAAGGCCGAGCTTGTGTCGGATCAGCGGATGGCGGATCTCGCGAGTGGGCATGGGAAAGGCTCCGGCGGCGGGCAAAAAAACCGGCCTAGATTAATCTATCCGAGGGTGTTGTCCTATAGACATCTAGCACGTTAGTCCATTAAGGCTTGAACGTTGCGCCTCACATGCGTACCTTTGCCCGCTTTTCTTGCCACAGCACCCCCTGGAGAGCGCCATGTCCGCTGATCTCGAGCATATCCGTCAAATCATGCGCGAGGCTGACTGCCTGTACACCGAAGCGCAAGTCGAAGAGGCGATCGCCAAGGTCGGCGCACAGATCACCCGCGAAATGGCCGACACCAACCCGGTGGTCTTCTGCGTGATGAACGGTGGTCTGATCTTCGCCGGCAAATTGCTGACCCATCTGCACTTCCCGCTGGAAGCGTCCTACCTGCATGCCACGCGTTATCGCAACGAAACCAGCGGCGGCGACCTGTTCTGGAAAGCCAAGCCGGAAGTCTCGTTCATCGACCGCGACGTGCTGATCATCGACGACATCCTCGATGAAGGGCACACCCTGGGCGCGATCATCGACTTCTGCAAACACGCCGGCGCGCGCAAAGTCCACACCGCCGTGCTGATCGACAAAGACCACGACCGCAAGGCGCGCCCGGAAATGAAGGCCGATTTCGTCGGCCTGCCGTGCATCGACCGCTACATCTTCGGTTACGGCATGGACTACAAAGGTTACTGGCGCAACGCCAATGGGATTTACGCCGTTAAAGGCATGTGATCAAGGCTCCGACGCAGGGTTGCGCATGCTATCGTGCTTGGCTTCTGCGTCTGGAGCTGTTCATGAGCCTGTTGATTCGCACCTGCGCCGCCCTGGCGCTGACCCTCAGCTTGCCGCTGGCCGCCGCCCCGGCGCCGATGCACAGCCAATTCCTGCCGCCCGACGACCTGGCCCTGCGCGCCGAAGCGCCCGATCAGCAGCAACTGTTGCAAGTCACCGAGTATGCCGTGGTGGTAGGTAATCAGCGCCAATCCACGCAGCAGCCGATCCCGGTGACGTCGCCGTTGATGATTCGCCTCAAGGGTAAGTCCTTGAACAAAGGCGCAAGCATCGCCCAGGTGATCGTCAATTTCGACGCCGAAAGCAAAAGCCTGAAAAAGCCGGTGTTCGATGACAAGACCAAGACCCTGACCTTGTCCTACCCCGCGACCCAATACCGCGTGATCGTCGACCTGCTGCGCAATGACACGGTGTATGTGCAGTTCCTCAGTTATGCCAATGGGCATATCTGGGCGGATCTGCATACCGGCGTGGTACGCACCAAGTAGCCAGCACACAGACGAACCCAATGTGGGAGGGTGCTTGCTCCCGATGACGGTGTGTCAGTCGACATCTAATTGACGGGTCCAGCGCAATCGGGAGCAAGCCCTCTCCCACAGTGGTTCTCAGCGCTTTCGCCGCTCGCGCCTCGCAGGTAGACTTCAAACCCCATGTAAATGTCCGCAGGCTGGAGTCGGTAATGCGTAAAGATAAGAAACAGGTGATTGGTGACGAGATCGGCGACGATCAGATCAAGTTGTTCCTGGACTTCGAACCCGTCGACGCGACTTCACCCTCCCTGCACAAACTGATCAAGGCCTATCGTGGCCTGCGTATCGACGACTTCGAGCGCTTCCTGGGCTTCTTCAAGGCCGCCGGCCTGGACCTCGATGGCAAGGACGAGCATGGCCAGACCTTCGTCGACCTGATCAAGGACCAGCGCAACGCCGCCGAGTACATTGAATTGATCGATAACGCCCGCGGCTGATTGCAGGCGAAAAAAAGCCCCGCTGCTCATATCGAGAAGCGGGGCTTTTTTATTTCGAGTGTCCCGTCCTGAATAAGGTTTACGCCTTCTGACCTATCTTCAGGAGGACTCAAT